>NZ_JAHHXM010000009.1 GCF_019037185.1 Oceanobacillus caeni | reverse complement strand
AAATATTTGGTAAGACAATGTATTAGGCAAAAATTTAGAGACACTTCAGTACTGTCTACTTGACAGAACCAGGTGCAGGCCATCAGGGACAAAATGAAGCAAAAAACCCAAGGAAAAGTCCGTGAAAACAGCTATCAGGGACAAATTGAAGTAAAAACCCAATTGAAATGTACTTGATAAGATAGTTGGAAAAGAACTTTTAGATTGTTGAAGGTGTCAAAGGTATTTAGAAAGAAAGCAAGGCTTGGTTCTAAAAATGAACCAAGCCTTTGTAATTAAGTTATTACGAGTTTTTGTTATTTTGGGTATAAGTAATATGTTTTACACACCATACGGGAATAGTATGAATGCTTACAATTAATGTCGTTTACTCAACCAAAGTACACCCGACTTCGCTAATCTAGGTAAAAAGCCAATCATTGGGTAGGTCATCATATTTCCAAATCCATCTGATTTACCTAGTGAACCTAATGTTCCTTTTAGTTTAATTCGTTTTGGCTTTTTCGGTTCCTTATCGTGGAGCACCGCAAGTAAAATCTCCGCAATTTGTTCACCTTGTTGCATTGCCAATTGTGCACTTGGTGAATGTTCGGACGCTACACAATCCCCCAACACATATACATTAGGCTGTGCTGGTACTTGGTAAAATTCATTCGTCTTTATTTTCTCATGTTTATCCTTTTCAAAAGGAAGTTCTCTAACTAAGTAATTTGGTCGTACTCCTGCCGTCCAAATGGTTACATCATTAAGATAGCATACCCCATTATTACAAACCCCATCTTTTTCAACATATTCTACATTAGAGTGATGGACCACGTCCACATTATTTTCAATAAACCATTTTTCAACGTATTCTTGTATTTTAGAATCAAATGCTTTTAGTACGGTTGGTCCACGATCTAACAGTTTAATATTTAAATCTGGTCTACTTTCTCTTATCTCTGATGCAACCTCGATTCCACTAAGTCCAGCACCAATTACAGAAACTTTTCCATAAGGTTTTAAATTGGCGACTTGTAGCCCTGCGTCACATGCTTTTGCAAAGGTTTGAACACTTTTGGTAAATTCCTCAGCCCCAGGAACCCCATGATAGTTGTCTTCACAACCTAAGCCGATGACTAAATAATCAAACGGGAGATTTTCATCTTCATCATCAAAAATAATTTGCTGATTTTCTATATCTATTTTGGATACCTCTCGGAAAAGATAGGTAACACGATCATCTTCTGGAAAACTTACACGTACGTCTGTTTCAGCAGAAGTACCAGCAGCGATGGCATAAAATTCAGTTTTTAGTGATCTAAATGGATTACGATCCACAACATAGATTTGTAAATCTATTGGCAATTGATGATCTAATAAACCATTTAATACTTTAATACCGCCATAGCCCCCACCTAAAATAACTAGCCTTTTCATTTTCCTACCCCCAATGTTGTTATCGCACTATGTTCCATTTAATAGATTAACAAAATTTTGATATAGTGTCACTTTATTAAGGACTTAAAAATAACGATATCCCTAATAAATCAAGGTCATGCTATACTATGAATGCATATATAAATACAACTCTTAATTAATATTTTCCATTTTTCAGGAGGTTATTATGGAGAAATTAAATTTCCCTACTTTATTAGATGTCATAGGGGAGCTTTTTTCTGATGAAATATCGATAGCAGTAACAAATACAAAGGAATATATCTATTACCGCAGGAGTAAGCGTATTGATTTGAAAATTAAACCTGGTGACCCCATCAAGGAAGGAACGATTGCCTATAAAGCAATATCTTCCAAACAAAAGGTTTCTGAATTTATCAATCGAGAGGTTTATGGGATCCCATATCATGGAATGGCTGTTCCTTTTCATCAGGATACGGAGTTAGTTGGCTGTGTATTAGCGATTTATCCGGCTTATACGGAAGGTAAATCTGTCGTAACTATGAAAACAAGTGATGGATGGAAACCCGTCCCATTTGAAATGGTCCAATACATAGAAACAAAAGATAGAAAAACACATGTCTATTCAAAGGAATACGAGGGGACTCATTCCAATACGTTGCAAGAATTTGAATATCTTTTGCCTCGTAAACACTTTATACGCTGTCACCGTTCATTTGTCGTGAACGTAAATCATATCAAGCACATTTATCCGGATACACATTCTACCTTTTTTCTAGAAATGGATAATGGTGCCAAAATACCTGTAAGTCAATCCTACTCCAGTTATTTTAGAAAGTTATTGGGGTTCTAATTTTCCTTTTCATAAAACAGCATATAGCAACTAAGGCATTTGCCTAAAGGATTGGCAAATGCCGATTGTTCTAAACGGAAAAATGCTGTATTATTCCGTTAGTATAATGATTTAGACCTATATTTCTTGTTTTATCCTTTTTTCCCCTAAATGAATATGAAAGCGCTTATAATGGTGTTGACCATAATATGTGGGGGGATGAGGATGCAGGAGAAAATTCAAAGGATTAAAGCCCCGCAGTTAGTTAATCGAGTTGTTACAGCGGAAGAGGCGGCAACTTGGATTGAAGATGGAATGACATTGGGGTTAAGTGGTTTTACACGTGCAGGTGATGCGAAAGCTGTACCAACCGCGCTCGTGAATAGGGCAGAAGCAGGAGAGCGGTTTAAAGTAAATGTGTATACAGGCGCTTCATTAGGATCTAACATTGATAAGATGTTTGCCGAAGCTGGAATCGTAAACAAACGATTACCCTTTCAAGCTGAACCTGTTATGAGAAATAAAATTAATACTGGGGAGCACTTCTTTGTAGATCAGCATTTATCCCATACTTCAGAATTACTTAGGGCAGGCGCAATTGATTCAATTGATTATGCTATTTTAGAAGCGATTATGGTTACAGAGGATGGATTGCTTATTCCTAGTACGTCCATTGGGAATTCACAAGCGTTTGCTGAATTTGCCGATAACATTATTATCGAAATTAATACAGCACAGCCAGTAGAGTTAGAAGGAATACATGATTTATATAGTCCGAATCAACAAGGGGATAGGGAACCAATCCCTTTAACCCAACCTAATCAACGAATTGGAACAATGGGGATTCCACTTGATATGGATAAGGTGAAAGGGATTGTATTTACTCACCAATTAGATTCACCATCCACAATCGTTCCACCTGATGAGGAAACACAAATGATTGCGAATCATCTATTAAACTTCTTACAGGAAGAAGTGAAGGCAGGTAGACTAACAGAAAGTCTCATGCCATTACAATCTGGTATTGGCTCTGTAGCTAATGCGGTTCTTCACGGAATGATTGATTCAGAGTTTCATGATTTAGTTGTTTATTCTGAGGTTTTGCAAGATGCCGTTTTTGATCTCATTGATGCGGGGAAAGTAAACTTTGCTTCGGCTTGTTCCCTAACCTTATCTGAGGAAAAAATGAAGCAAGTCTTTGGTGAATTCGAGAAATATCGTGAAAAGTTAATCTTACGTCCACAGGAGATTTCAAATCATCCGGAAATTATCCGGAGACTTGGGTTGATTGCCATTAATACGGCGTTGGAATTTGATATTTACGGAAATGTTAATTCTACTCATGTTAGTGGGACGAAGATGATGAATGGTATCGGTGGATCAGGGGATTTTGCTAGAAACTCGAGATTAGGAATTTTCGTAACTAAATCAATCGCAAAGGATGGCGATATATCTAGTATCGTGCCTTATGTATCGCATGTCGACCATACTGAACATGATGTGGATGTTGTTGTTACCGAACAAGGCTATGCAGATTTAAGAGGCCTTGCACCAAGGGAACGTGTACCGTTAATTATTGAGAATTGCGCCCATCCAATGTATCGTGAACAGCTTTGGGAATATTATAATGAAGCACTGGAACGGGGAGGGCAGACCCCACATGTGCTTGAAAAAGCATTCTCATGGCATATAAGCTTTAAAGAGCATGGAACGATGAAGATGCCATTAAAAGCTCAAATATAAGGTTTTATGATCATTTAAAAGGGGTTTAATTATAATACGGAATATTAGAGACTGATTTTCTCTTGGGGGAGAGAGGATCAGTCTCTATTTTTCAACTTTAGACTTGTTCTTGAAAGGATTTAGGGATATACAATTTTAAATCTACTTTTATTCACGAATGACTATATATTTATCTTAGTAATTGCTATCTCTAAATGTATTCTTTACAATGAATGGGTTAACAATGTTGAAATAAAGGAGTATATAATGACTAGAAATCAATCATTACCGTTTACCGTTTCGAAAACGGAGAATTTCTTTGAAAGACTGGGTGATTATGTTGGGGACGTATTTTATGACATTCTCCCAGAACAAGGCTATGAACTTCGAGATGAACAAATATATATGGCATTTCAACTAGAGCAAGCTTTTAAGAATAAGAGAGCTATCTTTGCTGAAGCAGGTGTTGGTACAGGGAAAACATTTGTTTATCTTATCTATGCGATTTGTTATGCACGTTATATGGGAAGACCGGCCATCATCTCTTGTGCGGATGAAACATTAATAGAACAGCTTGTGAAAAAAGGCGGAGATATAGAAAAGCTGGAAAAAGCATTAGGAATTAATGTCGATGTAAGGTTGGCAAAGTCACGGGAACAATATGTTTGTGTGCGAAAACTAGATGCATTGATAGACAATACTGATGACGAGGACATCATGAAGGTATATGATGCTATTCCGGAATTTGTTTTCGATTCGAAGTCCAAAGTAAAAACCTTTGAACGATATGGGGATCGGAAGGAATATCCTTGGGTTTCGGATGAGACCTGGGAGAAAATTGCCTGGGACCCATTGCAACAATGCCCTACTTGTGAGTGGAGACACCGCAGTGGTCAGACGTTGAATAGGGAATATTACCGACATGCTAGCGATATTATCATTTGTTCACATGACTTTTATATGGAGCATATTTGGACAAAGGAATCCCGAAAACGTGAAGGGCAGTTGCCACTTTTACCTGAGGCTAGTTCTGTTATTTTTGATGAAGGTCATTTATTAGAATTCGCAGCTCAAAAAGGATTAACGTACCGATATAACCTCGACACGATTACAAAAGTGTTGACAGGATATATAGGGCAAGATGTACGCGAGGAATCCCTATTATTAGTGGAAGATATCTTAATGGACAATGATATCCTATTCGATAAGTTAGCCGACACAGCCCATGTTGTGGAGGGTTCTAATAGGCAGGAGATCACTTTAACGAAAGAAATCCTTGAAGATATTAAAAAGCTTGATGCTAAGGTCAATCAATTATTGGAAGAGCTTGTCTTCGATTCGGAATTATTTACAATCGATGATTACTACATCAAGATTATTGAAGAGTTTTTGGAGTTCTTCTCCAACGGGTTACGTACGATTTCAAGAGATGATGAGGGCATTTATTGGTTAGAGGAAATTCAAGATACGATAAGTCTTGTCATTATGCCGCGCCTTGTGGAAGATGTACTTAAAAAAGAGGTATTCACACAAAAGATTCCGTTTGTATTTTCATCTGCCACCCTTTCTCATCAAGGGGATTTTTCTTACATCGCCAAGAGTCTTGGCATAGAAAACGTGGACTCTTTTTCCGTGGCATCGCCATTTGATTATGAAAGACAAATGCAAATTTTTGGGTCTGTAAATAGGGACGATAAGTGGGATAAAATGATTTCGTCCATCATTGAAAATAATGGCGGTTCATTATTATTGTTTTCTTCAAGAGAGGAAATGGATGAATTCCGCCGTTTTATCCATAACAGGGATATACCTTTCACGATCCTTTTCGAAGGAGATCAAGAAATAAGTGAAATGGTAAGGCGATTCCAAGTAGATGAGACAGCTGTACTATGTTCGTATCATTTATGGGAAGGTCTTGATGTTCCTGGAAAGTCACTTACACAAGTGATCATTTCCTCTCTTCCGTTCCCACCAAATGACCCTGTTTTTAAAGCGAAAAGGAAACATGCAAAAGATCCTGAAAAGGAAGTAGATTTACCATACATGTTACTACGCTTAAGACAAGGTATTGGTAGGCTAATTCGTACGAGTGAGGATAGCGGGATCGTACACATTTGGATGAGTGAAGATGAAGAACAGAAATACCTGCAGGAAGTTAAAGCGGTATTGCCTGTGGAAATTAAGTTTTAATGAAACTGTAAAACGAGCATCTGATAAAAAGATGCTCGTTTTAACATTTTACCAAACTTATAAAATGATAAAGTATCTTTGCAGTTAACCCCCAAACGACTCTCCCATCATATTGATAAAACATTTCATTCATATGCCTCATCTGCCATTGGTAGTTCTCTCCACCAATAATTAAATCAAATGGGAAGTCATCAGCTGGCTTAACTTCAAAATGTACTTTATATACGTCTGGTTCATTCTCTAGTAAATAGTCTAAAGGAATCGTAAATACCTCTCCGACCTCATCCTTATTTGGAACAATTTCCTCGGGGTTTTTAATTCGGCCAACATATGGGTAAATGATACGCCCCATATCGGCGACAACATAATCCAATGGAAAAACGTCAACTATATCCGTGTTCTTGATACCCAATTCCTCTGTTGTCTCTCTAACCGCACAATGCATAGGTGTCTGGTCCTCTTCATCAATCCTGCCGCCTGGAAAACATATATCACCTGGTTGTCGCCGTAAATTCATGGATCTTACCTCGAATAATATATGTAATTCCTGATTTACTTCAACAAGAGGAAGCAGTACAGCAGACTTAAAAAAATGTTCTTCCCCTAAAATAGAGGGTTCTCTATTTTTAAGCTTTTGTATCATTTGGTTTATATCCATCTTTCTCCCCCTTTCCCATCTTTATAATCTATTATACAGAAAATACTGTGAAGTGCTTATGGCTAATTCAATAGTCCCTGTTGAAAGGCATAGCTTGTTAGTTGAACTCGATTTTCTAAATGAAGCTTACTTAATATATTTTTCAAATGACTTTTAACCGTATGCTCCGAAATAAAGAGTGACTCGGAAATTTCTCTGTTGGAAAAACCTTTGGCTACTAATTGTAGCACCTCCATTTCCCGGGTGGATAAAGGTGTTTTCTTTATAGTCTTGGTTTTGTTTTGAGGGAATTCCTTTAAAATCTGAAAGGCGATTTCTTTGGACATTGGTACTTCATCTAAGGCAAAGGCACGTAAATGTTCACTCCATGCTTCTGGTTGAATATTTTTTAATAAATAACCCTGAGCTCCTTTCTTTAATGCATCAAACAAGTCGGTGATATCATCAGATACGGTAATCATGACAATTTTTACGTAGGGGAATTTGAGTTTGATTCTTTTGGTTGCTTCTAAACCGTCCATTACGGGCATTTGAATATCCATGAGAATAATGTCGGGCATTAATTCTTCAGTTAGTTTAATTGCTTCTTCTCCGTTCTTTCCTTCTCCTACAATAACAAAGTCGGTGTGTTCTTCTAAGATTTCTCGAATAGCTTCTCTTGCGTGGGCATGATCGTCTACGATTAATATTCGAAAGGGTTGCATCTATATGTTCTCCTTTTTTAATTCGATGATTGTCTGATTATCCATTCTTTTCATAGAAAAATCCCATTCCATATCTTTGGCTCTATCTTTAATGATTTGTAGTCCATAGCCTTTTTTAGATTGAATCGTTTTATTTGTGAAACCTATTCCTTGATCCCTAATTTGGCAAGTCCATCCATTATCTATTTCCTTTGCATGAATCCATACTTGATTCGTCTTTGCGTGTTTAATCACATTTACAACGGCTTCCTTTATACAGGCGAAAATCTCCACTTTCTCTTTTGGCGATAATGTATTTTCTTTAATTTCCCACTCTAACTGAACATCCATTAAATGTTGATTTTTTAATTCCGCTACGTACTGATAAATAGTTTCTGTCCAATTAAATGGTTCTTCATTTGGTATATACTTCAAATTTGTAATCGCCTGACGAGTATCTTCATGAATATGTTGTAAGGTTTGTTTGATTTTTTGAAAATCTGGATCATCTTTGAGGTCATTATTCCTACCAAATTTATTCACTTTAACAGACAATAGAAACAACGATTGAGCAATTCCATCATGGAGTTCCCTAGCTAATTTTTCTCTCTCAATTAGTGCGGCCTTTTTAGTCTTCTCCTGCCTTAGTTCCTCTTGAATTTTTTCTAAAATCGAAAATAAGTGACGTAAAAAGACGAGTGTAACAATAAAAACTAGTATAGGGGAAAGAATATTCCCCATGTCCATTGAAATATAAGAAAGTAGAAATTTATGACGGATATATTCCCACAAGGCAATGGTGATAGTTGGTATCGTTAAAATGAGCCATTTAATCTGTTTATATTTCATGTCTTCACCGCCTTTTGGCAAAGTAAGTTTTAGTTTATCTTATCATTTATTCGAACTTTATTAACAATTTTCCCCTTAAATCACTCTTTTGGGGGATTATTTCATATTGCAATTTTAATTTATAATGTTTGATGTAACTTGAATCACGAAATAATGATTCATAAAGTTGCTTATACAAATAAGGGAGGAATTACTTTGAAACGTATATTTACAACAGTAGCGGTATTTTTATGTGCTATGTGTATTTCTACTACTGTGTTTGCTCACTCACATTTATCGGAATCCAATCCAACAGATGGTGACGTTCTATCAGAGCCATTAAGTGAAATTGTTCTTGAATTTGATGGTGATATTGAACAAGGTAGCTTTATGGATGTTACAACCACAGATGGGAAAGATGTTGAACTCGAAGAAATTATTATTAATGAAAGTACATTGACAGGTACGGTTGCTGAGCCACTTACAAATGGGGATTTTCAGGTAAATTGGAATATTATTAGTGCAGATGGTCACCCAATGGAAGGGGAGTTCTCATTTACCGTTGATTCCGAAGTTCCTGAATCAAGGGAAGAGGTAACTGAAGACCCTGTTGAAACAGAAGAGACAGAGGTTGGAGACGCGACAGAAACAGCCGAACAAACAACGGATGATGAAGAATCATCTTCTATGACAACCATTCTTATTGTCATTTTAGTTGTTATTGTTATCGTTGGTTTCATCTTACTTATTAAAAGGAAGAAATAGTGAATGGATATCGTAGTGATGGTAAGTCAGGTACTTTTATATGTATGTTTTTCGGTTTTACTAGGGAGCTTTTTACTATTACTTGTGCCAAGCAATAATCGTCCTGAAGTAATTATTCGAAAGCGTATGTTATTTATTAGTGCCATAACACTACCGATTTTCGCCTTTATTCCTGTCCTTGATATTATTGTATTGATTGCACCGCGCTTAGGTTTATTTGAATCAATCAAAATTGTGTTAACCACCTACTCAGTAGGGGATGCATGGAACTTTACGCTTTTCGGTTCCGCTATTTTAGTATTTTTAATCGTTGTTGCTAGGTCTAACGAGAAGCGTATTTTCGCCTTTTTAGGGATGATTCTAACAGTTGGATTAATACTTACTATTGCTTGGTCCAGCCATGCGGGGTCTATTAATCCAACTACAGGGATAATAAGCCACTTTGTCCATCTCACTGCAGTTAGCCTATGGGTAGGTATTCTGTTTGTTGTTGGCTGGTGTGCGATCAATTATAATAATTGGATTGAATTTTTAAGCTGGTTTTCACAGGTTGCTTTTGGGTGTTTAGTTGCGACAGGTCTTAGTGGTTTGTTATTAACAGATGTATTAGTCGAAGGATATACGGATGCATGGATGGTTTCATACGGACAAGGGTTATTAATCAAACATTTATTCTTACTACCACTTGTCTTTTATGCATTCATTAATGGTTTTATCGTGAAATATAAACTGTCCAACGATGCGACATTTAATCCTATTCCTTGGGTTCGAGTGGAGAGTCTTATATTATTTGTCATCTTTATGATTACAGCTGTATTTTCACAGCAATCACCACCCCATGGTAACTATTTAACAAGTGATGTAGTATCGCCTATTTTCCGTTTGTTTCAAAATGGGATTATCGACTCAAGTAGTACCATCGGGTTGGATATAAATTTAAATACTGTACTTTTACTTATCCTATCTATTTTATTTACGGGGTTGATGGTATTATCATTTTATAAAAAGGCATCACTTATTGTATCTTTTCTATTTAGTTGCCTATTTGTAATGAGTATATACTCCATGTTAATGACGGCTGTAGTAGTTCGCTAAAATGCTTATTTTGTTGGATAAAACAGTCCTTATAAATTATGAAAGAAAGATCATGTTTTGATAAGTTTTTTAAACATGATCTTTCTTTTTGTTTTGTTCATTTTAATTTAAAACAAGCGCTCTTCTAAACTGACATACAGGAGGCGCAAAAACCAAACATTAATAGATTGCGAACAACTATTCCTAAGGGAATTGGGGGAAAAGGAGAAGTTATAGTGACATATTATTTAAAATATGTCATAATAACCATATGATAAAAATTTCTACCAAAGAGGTGCTGCAGATGAAGCATGTATACACTGGTAAAACGAAAGATGTATTTGAACTAGAAGATGGAAATTATTTATTAAAGTTTAAAGATGACGTTACCGGTGAGGATGGCGTTTTTGACCCCGGTGCAAATTCAGTAGGGCTATCCATTGAAGGTGCTGGTATGGCAGGATTAACATTAACACAATTTTTCTTTGAAAAACTAAAAGAAAGAAATATTCCAACTCATTATATAGATGCGGATATTGAAAAACAAGAGATGAAGGTTGCACCAGCTACTGTATTTGGCAATGGACTAGAAGTTATTTGTCGTTTCCGTGCTGTCGGAAGTTTCTTAAGAAGATACGGGGCATATGTAGAAGAAGGGCAACCCCTTGATGCATTCGTTGAAGTTACGATTAAGGACGACGAACGTCAAGATCCACCGATTAGTAAAGATGCATTAGACATGCTAGGTATTTTAACTACAGATGAATATGAAGTTCTTAAAAGCTTAACAAAAGATATCTCTTTTGTCGTGAGAGAGGAATTAGGTAAAAAAGGTATGGAACTTTATGATATTAAGTTAGAATTTGGTAGAAATAAAGCAAATGAAATCATTTTAATAGATGAAATATCTGGTGGAAATATGAGAGTTTATAAAGATGGCAAGTATATTCTTCCATTAGATTTGGAGCAATTATTGCTAGACTAAGGTTTTAACTAACCATGAAACATATGTCGTAATCCAATCGAGTTGCGACTTTCTTTATGTTTGATTTTAGGATAGACTAGCTCATTTTTCACTCCCTATATGACATTTGTCATATTACTTTCTTGACGTTTATGACTTATATTACTTGCTCATTTCTTTTAAACTAATAGTAACTTTATTAGTACTAGTTCTTAGGAGGAAAAAATGAGCAAACAAAAGCAAGCACAATTAAGAAAAAGTGTTGCTCCATTTGCAACATCTGATATGAAAATTAGTATTATCCAGATTATTAATTCGTTTGTACCGTTTTTCTTACTGTGGTTTTTGGCATATCAAAGTCTATCTATCTCATTTTGGTTAAGCCTGCCTTTTTCTATTGTTGCAGCGGGATTTGTTGTCCGAATCTTTATTATTTTTCATGACTGTACGCATATGTCCTTTTTCAAAAGTGGAAAAGCGAATCGTATACTGGGAACGATTACGGGGATTATTACTCACTTTGCTTTTGAAAAGTGGAAACGGGATCATTCCATTCATCATGCTACTAGTAGCAACTTAGATAAACGTGGAACTGGTGATGTTTGGGTCATGACAGTGGATGAGTATACGGAAGCGTCCTTTTGGGGGAGATTAGGTTACCGATTGTATCGCAACCCCCTTGTTATGTTTGGATTAGGCCCTTTTTATCTTTTCCTCATTTCGAACCGTTTTAATCGTAAAGGTGCAAAACGTAAGGAACGGTGGAATACCTATTTAATCAATGTCTCCCTTGTTGTTATTTATGTATTATTGGTTTGGTTCATTGGGTGGCAATCATTATTAATGGTTCAACTACCGATTATATTTATTGCCGGATCACTAGGTGTTTGGCTGTTTTATGTGCAGCATCAATTTGAAGATTCCTATTTTGAGAATGAGGAAGAATGGGATTATGTAAAAGCTGCTGTTGATGGAAGCTCGTATTATAAACTTCCGAAAGTCTTGCAATGGTTAACAGGGAATATAGGATTTCACCATGTGCATCATTTAAGTCCGAGAGTTCCGAATTACCAACTGGAAAAAGCGCATGAATCTACTCCGCCATTACAAAAAGCAACAACCATAACATTAAAAACAAGCCTACAATCGATTCGCTTCCGCCTTTATGACCAAGCAAGTCGAACATTCGTAAGTTTTAAAGAATATAAAGCAATGCAAAGGCAAAAGGATTTAAGAGTTTCGTTAAAAGTAAACACAGCAAAGTTCCAGGAAGAATAATGAGGAGAACCCTTTACCAATAAATTGGTGTAAAGGGTTCTTTTCATAGTGGTTTAGGAAATTATAAAATTTGCCTCAGGTGGATAATTATTCAGAAAAGGCCACGTCCGGCTCCAGCGCCCAGCGACTAGCGAGACTTCCTTCACCTCCGTGCGATAAGTCAACATCGACTCACACCGTTCGTCGTGTTTCCTTTATCTCCTGCGGCTCAGTCCAGTCCGTACGTCGCTAAACGGGCGCTGGAGCCTTTGCTCATTGCTACGCGTATCTTTCACTAATCTGATATACTTACTTAAAATGAAAGAATTGGCTTTTGGATGGAGGTACATTTATGCAAAATTGGTATCATCTTTTTCCTACAAATACGGGTCTAAGTTTATACGCATGGATCATTTTCTGTGTACTACCATTCTATTTTATTTTCCGTACATTCAGATGGATGGAAATTTCAATCGGGCTTTTTATGGTTGTTTTATTTTTCGCTACATATCGCTTGGCATTTATTAAAAAAGGTTGGACTGTTTACGTATCTGTAGGTGTCCAAATGACGATTAGTTTCGTCATGACCATTTATTTTGGATATGTATATTTTTCCTTATTTCTAGCCTTCTTTATCGGTAATATTCAACAAAGGGCAGGTTTTATCACGTTATATATTGTACATGTAGTTACTACCTTAGGGGCTGTTATCCTTGGGTTCATCGTGGATAGTGCAACGTACCTAACGCAACTTCCTTTTGTCATTGTAAGTATTATTGGTGTTATCCTACTACCATTTAATATGTATAACCGTAATAAAAGAGAAAAGTTGGAAAGTGATTTGCAAGATGCCAATGAGCGTATTTCGGAATTATTAGTAGCAGAGGAGCGCCAACGTATTGCACGGGACTTACATGATACATTAGGTCAGAAACTCTCTCTTATCGGCTTAAAAAGTGATCTTGCGGGGAAATTAATTTATCGGGATCCGGATAAAGCAACAAATGAATTAAATGACATCCATCAAACAGCTAGGACAGCATTAAAGGAAGTAAGAGACATAGTTTCTACGATGAGAGCTGTTAAACTGGAGGACGAGATGGTACATATTCAACAAGTATTAAAGGCTGCGCAAATTGATTGTATTATTAATGGAAGTACTCGGCTTTTAGATACACCTTTATTAGTAGAAAATGTTTTAAGTATGTGTTTAAAAGAAGCAGTTACAAATGTTGTAAAACATAGTAAAGCATCTGTTTGTAAAATTTCTATTCTACAATCGGAAAGTGAAATATCCATTACAGTATGGGATAATGGAATTGGAATCACGAACCCTGAGTGGTCAGTTGGGAATGGGTTACGTGGAATGAGTGAAAGATTAGAATTTGTGAACGGAGATTTGAAAGCGGAAGCATTTGAAGGCACGTTAATTACCGTTCAAGTACCAAAAATAACCGGACCAAATCAAACGGGAGGGGTAGTATGATTCGTATTGTCATAGCTGAAGATCAAGGAATGATGCTTGGCGCTCTGGGTGCTCTTCTTGATTTAGAAGAAGATATGGAAGTAGTAGGGAAGGCGAAAAATGGGGAGGAAGCCTTGAAGTTCGTCAAGCAGTATCAACCAGACATATGTATTATGGATATAGAAATGCCTGTTATGAGTGGATTAGATGCAGCTGAACAATTAGTGGATGATCCTTGTAAAGTAATTATTCTAACAACGTTTGCCCGTTCCGGTTATTTCGATCGTGCTAGAAAGGCGAAAGTCAATGGTTACTTATTAAAAGATAGCCCTAGTGAAGAACTAGCAAATTCGATACGGACTATCATGAGTGGGAGAAAAGTATATGCACCTGAGTTAGTGGATATGGTCTATGAAGAAGAGAATCCTTTGACGGAAAGAGAGGAGCAAGTTATCAAGTTAATTGCAGATGGTAAAAACACGAAAGAAATTGCCAATCAGTTGTTCTTAACAACGGGCACCGTACGTAATTATATCTCGGTTATTCTAGATAAATTGAATGTAAGCAATCGAATAGAGGCAATATCGCGCTTTAAGGAAAAAGGTTGGTTTAAGTAATCTTTTCGCAGACAGGAAAGTTTAGAAATAAATACTGCATAAGTTTACTCACAAAAATTGGGGGAGGCAATGGTAATGAAACATGCCATTTATCAGATGAATGTTGTAGCCGGGAAACCGGAAGAAAACAGACAAAAGGTTAAAAATTGGGTAAAAGAAACAGTGAAGGAAGAGAAACCGGACACTATTGTTCTACCAGAAATGTGGACGACGGCATATACTCTTCCTGAATTGGATGTGTTAGCTGACATAGACGGTGAACCAACCACATCTTTTCTAAAAGAATTAGCAAGAACCTATCAAATCAATATTATTGGTGGTTCTTTTGCAAATAAAAAGGATGGAAAGTTCTACAATACGAGTATCGCTCTTAATCGCCAAGGAGAGGTAGTTTATACTTACGATAAGATCCACCTTGTCCCTATGTTAGATGAGCCTAAATATTTAACTGGTGGTCAGAAGAAGGCAAAGGTATTTGAATTAGACGGTATAAAAATGGGATTTATTATTTGTTATGACTTAAGATTTCCGGAATTGGCAAGAAGTTTGGCACTACAAGGTGCACAAATTTTATATGTTGTTGCGGAATGGCCAACAGCCCGCAAAGAGCATTGGAAAGCACTTCAGATTGCAAGGGCGATCGAAAATCAATTTTATGTTGTGTCATGTAACAGTGTTGGCTCTTATGATGGCGAGGACTTCGCCGGCACTTCCATGGTAATAGACCCATGGGGGAATCACCTGCAAGTTGGTAGTGAAGAGACAGAAGAAACCATCGTTGAATCAGTTTCATTGGAATCCGTACCTGAAATACGTCAAAATGTTCCCATCTTTTCAAGCCGAAGACCAGAGATGTATGATGAATATTGAATCCGAATGAAACATGTATTGCGCAAAGACAGGATGGTAAGATGTCGGAAGTAGCTTCAAAAACTCTAGGTGGATAAAAAAATACCCGTGGCTTTTACTGGCCACGGTTATTTTTAATCCATTAGTTCCGATATAATTTCATAAGAACGTAAGCGATCTTCAAGATGATAGATTTGTGAGCTAATAATTAATTCATCTGCTTGTGTTACTTCTTGGATTCTTTCAAGCTTTCTTTTTACTGTCTCAGGACTACCAATAATCGTTGTATTCGGATCAAGTGATTCTTCCACAGCTGCCTTTTCAAGAGGAGACCAAACTTCATCCATATTCTTAACTGGTGGCTGCAATTTGGAACTGATCCCTTTACGAATATTTAAAAATTGCATTTGATGAGAGGAAGCTAAATACTGTGCCTTTTCATCTGTTTCAGCTGCAATAACATTAACGCCAATCATTGCATGTGGTTTTTCTAACGTTTCAGACGGTTTAAAGTTATCGCGATATAACTTAAGCGCTTGAAGTAAATATGCTGGTGCGAAATGACTTGCAAATGAGAAATACAGACCTTTTTCAGCTGCTAGTCTTGCACTAAAATCGCTAGAACCTAGTAGCCAAATGGGGATATCCAAGCCTTGTCCAGGGATAGCTCGTACCCTAGAAATGGGCTCTTCTTTAAAGTAGTCTTGTAATTCATTTACTTGCATTGGAAACTCTTCAGGCCCCATATTTAATGTTCTACGTAATGCATAAGCAGTTGCCTGGTCTGTCCCTGGTGCTCGTCCTAAACCTAGGTCGATACGTCCTGGATACAAGGATTCTAATGTTCCAAATTGTTCTGCCACCACGATGGTTGCATGGTTAGGTAGCATCACTCCACCTGAACCAATACGCATATAATTTGTCTTTTCCGCAATATGACCAATTAGAATAGAAGTAGCGGAGCTTGCAATTCCAGGCATATTATGATGTTCTGCTAGCCAATAACGATTATATCCCCATTTTTCAGCATGTTGTGCAAGTTCTACACTTTCTTTAAAGGAATCTGCCGCTGTGCTTCCTTCCACAATTGGTGCTAAATCTAGAATAGATAATGGTATATCATTAAACTTTCTTGCTCTTGCATGTATGCTCATTCTATTCACCTCAATAAGTGTTTTCTTAATAAGCAATGATAAAGACTTCCTCTGGTAGAGTCCAATTTTTAGCTTAAGAAAGGCTTGACTAAAGTTTAAAGGCCTGATAAATCAATATTTATCAGGCCCTTAAGGTGTTGCGATATTTGCTGTTATTTACTTCATATGTTTACAGTAGCCCATAGATTTGGCTATTTAAGTTCCTTTATAACTTGTTGAATCTCTTCATCTAAAGCAGTCTGAAGCTTTCTGAAATTAGATGAGATGGTTGTAGCTGATGTTTCGTATTCTTTTGCGACTTCACTTTGAGTAACTTCATTTTCTAGAATTAGATTTTGAACGAGGTAATCTAATGCTCCAGCATACCCTGCTGCCTTTTTAAAATTAGGGTTTTCATTTTTGCAATAGACGTTCCATAGTTGTTCTCCGATGCTTGTATATTTTCCCTCGATGTTTTTCATCCGCATGTGATTGGTAAACTCTTGTACAACATGTTCATGCAAGGGATTATCCCACTCCAACTTCTCATCTTCCTCTTGTTCATCCAACGTAAGAATTTCCGCTAGAAAATCGGGATAATGTTGAACGAGGGAACCGTATTTTTTCGTATATCGGGATGCGATATCGATTACTTGATTCTTCTTAGCATCTCCAAGTAGAACCATCGTGGAGAAGAATTCATATTTCTGAACATATGGAACTAGTATACCGACAGCAAGGTTACCTTCATTTAGCATTTCTGCGTTTCTATAGGCGATATGGAATAATTCATTAGAAACAACATTGCGTAAAGTTATCTTGTTTTCCTGTTCGCTTTTCGACATGATTTCGAAAACGCCTGGTTTATATTGATCCCATTTCGAAAATGTTTCTACTACCTTTTTGTATTTTATATTAGACTTATACTTTTCATAGAAGGCATTAAAAGGGGTTTGTTTATTTTCTATAAACGGTACATTAAAGACAGTCCATAATGAAATACTCTTAATATAAATATCTGATCGTTCATCATCTTCTTTAATAAAGGGTTGATGGAAGTCGCTAACAGCCTCGATAAAAGCATCCTGGTGTTTAAATTTAGTAAAGTTTATAAGTTCTGTATGTAATTTATCTAATTCTATATTATAAAGGTCTGGGCTAAAAGCAATTACATTAGAAGCGCCACAACATTTTTTGTATTTTTTACCACTCCCACAGGGACATGGATCGTTTCTTCGTATTTTACTCATATTTCATATACCTACTTTATCTATTAGTATTATCTTTAATTATGAATTAAACCTTGTATTCCTTCAAGTATTTCATTAGACTCATGTATTGTAAAATATACAATAGAGTACCCCATAATATCCACTATTTTCAATTTGATTTCCTTATACCACATGGAGTATGATGTATGGTAGGACTTTAATGAATCGAAATGAGGGTTTATCGTGAACAAAACATCCATATATGGGCTAACTTTTCATGAATTAGAAGATTGGCTAATGGAGCATGGTGAGAAACGCTTTAGAGCTAATCAAGTATGGGATTGGCTATATAAAAAGCGTGTGAATAACTTTAATGAAATGAAAAACGTGAACAAGCAAACGATAGAATTGTTAGAAGATAATTTTGTATTGCACACACTAGATGAGGAAATTAGACAGGAATCTAAAGATGGTACGAAAAAGTTCTTGTTTAGACTTACAGACGGAAATTTAATTGAAACAGTCCTTATGCGTTTTAGTTATGGTTTATCTGTTTGTGTTACGACACAGGTAGGATGTAACATTGGTTGCTCATTTTGTGCAAGTGGTTTATTAAGAAAGAGCCGTGATTTAACTAGTGGCGAAATTGTAGAACAAATCATGAATGTACAGAAACACCTAGACGAACAAGGAAAAGAAGAGCGCGTTAGTCATATCGTAGTTATGGGAATAGGGGAGCCTTTAGATAACTTCAAGAACTTAATGAATTTCTTATATGTAGTGAATGATGATCGTGGGTTAAATATTGGTGCTAGACATATTACGGTATCTACAAGTGGTCTAGCTCATAAGATTTATGAATTTGCTGATACAGATATTCAAGTGAATCTTGCTGTTTCCCTACATGCACCTAATAACGAATTACGTACTAGTATTATGAAGATTAATAAGGCATTTCCATTAGAAAAGTTAATGCCAGCAATTAAGTATTATCTAGAGAAGAAAAATCGCCGAATTACGTATGAATATATTATGCTTAAAGACGTCAATGACCATAAAGAAGAAGCTATACAGCTTGCTAAGTTACTAAAAGACCACCGTCATTTAGCCTATGTTAACTTAATTCCTTACAATACGGTAGATGAGCATATTCAATATCAACGTAGTGACTCTAACTCCATCCAGCAGTTCTTTGAAATATTGAAGGAACATGGTATCCAATGCGGTGTACGTTGGGAAAACGGTGCTGATATTGATGCAGCATGCGGACAATTAAGAAGTAAACAAATGAAAAAATCAAAAGTAGTATAATGCATAAGTCGTGCTAGAGAATAGCGCGGCTTATTTTTTATGTGGCTAAGAGGATATAGAAGATTCCCTTCTGGTAGGGGAGGGGTAAAATGTGGTGTTTGCGAATATGTATACATGTTTACACTTATAGTAGTTTTGTTTACAAATTATGAATACAAGTATTCAAATACGTGTACATTTTGGTGTTTAAGCATTTGCGCGAATGAGTATATGTACTTTGATTTTTGCAATGAAGTAAAAGCAGCCAAGCATCCATATGGTTATTGGATACTTGGCTGCTTCTGTTTGTCGGAAGGTTGTAGTGAAAATCACTCTTTTTTGGCCCAAATCTATCCCCGATTTTTTCTTAACATAGGAAAACACTTCATCATAAAAGTCAAACCGACAATAGTTTTCCTATATTTAGTTGCATAAAACTACTCTGAGACAATCAAGAATGGCTGTAACCGAATACCTTTTTTAGAGGTCGTTCCAAAATTCTCGCAATGACAAAAGAGACAAATTAGATTATTTCAAAACTACCGTATACTGTTAATTAGTTTATCCCTACTCGATCTTCTGGGGAACAAAGAAGGTAGGTGGGAGATCAACTGCCCGTAAAGGTCTGATCGGTATGTACTCAACGTATTTGTAATTTAAATTAAAATAACCATCTAATAAGGTTGGTTATTTTTTCTAAAGATAAGATAGTATAAAAAAGTAGCTTATTAAATCTTGTCATAGGGAGGGCCACGTCCGGCTCCAGCGCCCAGCGACTAGCGAGACTTCCTTCACCTCCGTACGATAAGTCAACATCGACTCACTCCGTTCGTCGTGTTTCCTTTATCTCCTGCGGCTCAGTCCAGTCCGTACGTCGCTAAACGGGCGCTTGCGCCTTTGTTCATTTGTTGAAATATGAAACTATTATTTCTCTAAGTGTTAATACAATTAGTGCGCCGAAAGTGACGAATAAAGCATCGGAGAGTATAGGGGTAAACAGGTAATATATTATCCCTAAAATGATAGCCAAAACTATGGTTGAGATTAGTTTATTCATAATTGACATCTCCTGTTCCCTTAATAAAATTTCAAAATATGTGTTTGAATTATATATAGTTAAAAGACACCAAAAATGCAAATATATTATCAATGCTTTTTGAACTAAGTAATTTGGTGAGGAAAAGGACTGTGATGTGTTCTTGTCTGGAAAGATAGACCGGTCTGCTTTCTAAATCACTTTTTGTGACTTTAAAGGATTGCTCACTCCTCCACTGACCATCTGCATAGTTCAACAATTCGTTTATCGGATACTGATGTTCACTCGTCATAATGGTGTAGCATCCATCCAATTCCTCTTCTCTTTGCAGCTTATCTTCGTTGAGAATCAGTTATTGTTTGGAACTATCAAGCATTTCTTCTTTTTTCTTAATCAAAAGTAAGATTCTTTACATATTTGGCAGTACCGATTGATGTTTCACTGTTGTATTTGGTAGGGGAGGCTAGCGAGATTGCCTTATCCAATGCAGCTACTGGTCAGCTCTGGTTTTCAAAGCATATTTCCTACTATAAAAAATACTTGTTTTTCTTCTATTATCTTTTATCACTTTTAGAGTGCTCTCTCTAAGATAGATCCTTTATTGAGAAAAGAAAGACGATGATAGATATCGTCGGATTAGAAGTTCACTTTATCCAAAGTCATGTTAGAAAATAGCATGGCTTTTTTATGTAGCTAGAAGGATATAGTGGCCCCCCTTTTTTGGTAGGGTAGGGGTTGAAATATCATGTTTACAAAAATGAATACATGTTTACGTCTATAGTAGTTTTGTTTACGATAAATGATTACATGTAAATAAATAAGTGTACATGTTGATTTAGTAGTGTTTGCGCAAGAGATTACATGTACACAAAAAAGAATACTTCAAAAGTTGGATTGTCAAATGGGAAAAAAACTATTATTCTATTATAGTAAGTAGTTTTTTGAAGGGAGTTTTACTATGATAAAATCTAGAATCGCTGCAGTTGATGTAGGTAACGATGCTTTGAAAGGATTGTTTGGGAAGTTAGAAAATCAGTTGTACATTCCTAACATTATTGCTCCTGATTTAGAAGATCGACCTGTTATTGGTATAGAAGAACTAGATAAGAAGGAAGTATTAGATAACATACATATTCGTGTTCACTCACCAGCATTAGAAGAAAATAATGTTATCTATCGTGTTGGTAATCTAGCAGCTAAGACTACCAATTCTCAAGAACTTGACCCAGGAAGTAGTAAATCAGAAGAAGACCAAACCTTAGTAATGTTATTTGCTGCATTAGCATTAGATGCGGTTGAATCGGATGATTTCAGAGAGAGAAACGGTGTTATAGAAGCTAACTACATGTTAGGAACCGGGCTTCCGTTAAGAGAGGTAAAAGAAGGTAAAGATGTAGGTTATCGTTCTCAATTATTAAGCTCTGTTCATCAGGTTGAATTTTTAGTAACACCGAAGCATCAAGGTAAGAAGATAAATTTAAAATTTGAAGATGTTAAAGTTTATCCAGAAGGTTTCGCTGCTTATGTAAACCTTGTTATGGATAATGATTTGAAGGTAATTAACAAAGAATTATTAGATAAGCAAATTTTAATCCAAGATATTGGTGGGTTATCAACAGATATTGCAGTCATTAAAAACCGTAATGTCGATGATGATAAGGCCCAAGGTTATAACTTAGGGGTTTCTGAATCATTAGAACAAATTCGTGAGGAAATTCGCTCTCGCCATGGTGTGGAACTAGATAGCCGTAGTGATGTAGTAGATATTATTACTCGAAAAAACGACCGCAACCATATTATGGTAAGAGGTAGCAGAACGAATGTCAATGATATAACAGACCACATTTTATTAGAATTAGCTAAGAAGGAGTATCGCTTTTTAAGAAATACATGGGCGAAAAACTCTCAATCTGAAATCTGCTACTTTGTTGGTGGAGGCTCTGCTGTACTTAAAGATTATATTAAAGCATTAAATAATAAATTGGATGGATTTAACATTGAATTCTTTGAAAATGAAGAAGAAAGTATTTGGATGATGGCGAATGCTTATTATAAATTAATCAATCAATTTGTTGGTACATTAAATAAAGATAAAAAAGAAGAAAAAGTTGTCACTGAATCAAAATAGGGTGATTAAATGGTGAAGAAAGGTATAGAACGCGGACAATCTATTACATTCCGTGTCCCGTCAGATACGCCTGATTATCTACTTAAAAAGTTATCGGATTTAAAAGAAAAAGAACGGAGAAATTTTTCCAGCACCATTGCTAGTTTTGTTTTAAAAGGTGTCAATGAATCATTCTCAAAGGAACGGGAAGTTATTTCCGTTCCTTTGCCTAAAAAACTTACGAAAGAGCAAAGAAGTTGGCTTAAGCATGAACATTCAGAAGCAATGATAGGGAGTATTCTATATCATCTATTAAGTGATCCAATGCGTGCTACTTCTCTTTTGTCTTCTTTAAATAGTAATACGATGAATGTGGATGAAATATTTGCTTTTGAAGAAGAGAAAATGGAATCTGGACCAGATCAGGAACAAGAACAAGAACTAGAATCGGTCTATGAATTACCAACTATTGATGAAGAAAGTAATCGGTTAGATGATGTTAAGATAGATATGTTAGAAATTCATAACGAAGAAGAACAAGAAGTGGAAGAGGAAGAATTTGATCCATTAGGGGACTTCTTTTCTAGTATGAATAAATAGCCAAATAAGGGTTAGATGCCTTATTTGGCTATTATTTTATTTTAACAGGTCTCTAAGCTGGGTATCTCTGTTTTCAACAGCGTAGTCAAAGGCAGTTTTCCCTTCAGAGTCTGTTAATGTTTTATCCGCACCGTTTTCTAGTAATAGGTTGACTATTTCAACACCGGCGTCACTGTAAACGGCATTCATTAAAGGAGTGGATCCCCAGCTATCCGTTGTATTAACATCGGCCCCGTTTTCGATGAGCCACTGAGTAGCCTCTATATCTCCCCAAATCACCGCATATTGAAGTGCAGTGAAGTCATCACTATCTTTTTCATCAATATCCGCACCTTCAGCTACTAGCTCTTGAAGAAGTCCCAAGTCCTCATTTATGAGTGCTTCGATAATAGGTGGATAGTCAAACGATTCCTCATCATAAATGTACTCATCATCCTCCAATAAGGAAGAATCAGAAAAAGTAGGTAGAGCAATTGAGTTTTCTAAGAATAACGCGGCTGCCCCTGTAAGGAAAACAACTAATACGATAGAAATGAGGATCCCTAAAATGATCCCTGTTTTCTTTTCGCGGTGAAGTGGATACTGTTCTGGATGAGCCCAATGATCTAATGCATTCATTCTTTTCGGTAAATCAGGATGGCTGGAAAGCTTTTCACTTAGCCAAGCAAAAAAGCCAGATTCCTCACTTAATTGTTCTACATAAGCTTCTTCATTCACCTTTGCCGAAAGCCTTTTGCCTATCGCTAGCATGGATAGTGCTTCTTTAGCCGCGTCCATATTACCTACATAGTAAGTAGCATAACGATCACAGGTGTATTCACAAGCTCGTAAATAGGAATTACCGAGAAAGGGAATGAACATGGACGGAAGAAGCAGTAAATGAACCAACACATGACGTCGCTTTAGATGAGCAAACTCATGAGCTAATACAAACATCAATTCTTTTTCACGATTATCTTCAACGAGGTCGAATATTTCCGAATATACAACAACCATGTTCTTACCAAAGAAACGACTCGCAAATGCATTTAGTACCCCCATAGATTCCATTATATAAATAGCAGGTACTTTCTCTAATTCCATATCTTTGGCGAGGTTTACCGCCTTTTGGTAAATATCTGGAAATTGCTGTTCACTCAGTTGAACCCCATTTCGGCGAATGGATGCCATCGATAATGCGTGAAAAAAGTAAGAAATAAGCATAAATCCTAAAATAATTGCAATTCCAATAATCGAAAAAACTAGAACAACATAAACTAAAATACTAAACAATAAAGTGATAATAAAATAAACGTTTTCTTTACGATGAACTAATCTATTCTTCAAATCACTTTCATCAAGCATTTTACTCCCTCCTTGTAACGATTAATCTTTTTATTTATAACAATAAGATTATAAGTGATAGCTAATTAAATAGCTATATAATCTTTGGAAAATTTGTGTAAATGAAGTGGTGCTATTTTTGCAAAGGGAATTGTATAAAAAGTGAAACCTCAAGTCGATAGATTAATGGTGGTTATTTTAGTAGTTATAATAAAATGAAAAAATATTTCAAAAACTATCGCAGTTGGGAAAATAGTATGGTATAATCACGATTAAATATTTAGAAAATTTTATCGTATAAGATGGGGGAAGAAAGATGAAAAAGTTCTTGCAATTACTTGCTATCATTACTTTTATCGCAATACTTACGGCATGCGGCTCTGATTCTGATAATACTGTAGCGGAATCAAATGAAGATGCAACTAATTCTAGTAAAACAGAAGGAGAAACTAGTTCTGATGGTGGAGAAACGTTTACTGTTGGTGCAACGCAAATCTTGGAGCATCCATCATTAGACAAAGCTTATGAAGGATTCCAAGCAGCAATAAAAGACGCTGGTTTAAACGTTGAATATGACTTTAAGAGTGCACAAAATGATCAAAATAACGTTAAAACCATTTCTGATTCATTTGTAGCAGACGGAGTGGATTTAATTTTTGCCAATTCTACTCCAAGTGCATTAGGGACGTTACAAGCAACAAGTGATATTCCCATTGTTTTTACATCTGTATCGGATGCAGTAGAAGCTAAATTAGTGCCATCTATGGATCAGGCGGGAGAGAATATTACAGGTAATGTAGATTTACATCCAGATGCAATCAGTGAAACAGTTAAATTTATAGATCAATATTTCCCGGATTCAAAAGTAGGAATGGTTTATAATGCAGGTGAACAAAACTCTGTAACGCAGGTAGATGAAGTCAAGAAGGCTGCTGAAGATACAAGCCTTGAAATCGTTGAGCGTACAGTAGCGAATACTGCTGAAGTACAACAATCTGTAACTACTTTAGTCGGAGAAGCAGATGTTATTTATATTATTACGGATAACACGGTTGTATCTGCTCTTGATAGTGTTGTTGGTGTGGCAAATGATCAAGACATTCCATTAATTGTTGGTGAGCCGGATTCATTAGCAAAAGGTGGCTTTGCAACATTTGGAATTGATTATTATACATTAGGATATCGAACTGGCGAGATGGCCGCTGATATCTTAAGTGGAGAGAAAAAGGTAAGCGAAATTCCTCCAGAATTTCCGCCAGAAATTAAATTATTCATCAATAAAGATGCGGCTGAAGAACAAGGAATTGAATGGAATTCCGATTGGGATGAATCTGTAGTTGAAGCAGAAAAGTAATTACCGACATATTAGTACGTTAGAGCCAGTACAGGAACTGGCTCTATAGTGCTTTTTACCCCCTGAAGAATCATACAACATGTTAATTGCACGAAAGGAATGGAAATTATGTTTATATCATTATTTGGAGCTGTAGAATCAGGAGTCATCTATGCCATCATGGCCTTAGGTGTTTATTTAACCTTTCGTGTCTTAGACTTTCCAGATTTAACTGTAGAAGGAAGTTTTGTAACTGGCGCATCGGTTGCTGCCTTTTCTATTATCAATGGGGTTCCTCCAATTATCGCTACTTTACTTGCAGCAGTTGCTGGATTTTTAGCAGGTTGTGTAACAGGTGTCTTGCATACGAAAGGAAAAATTAATTCATTATTGGCCGGTATTTTAATGATGACGGCACTTTATTCTATTAATCTACGGATTATGGATCAGCCAACTTTATCTTTATTAAATGAGACTACGTTATTTCAACAATTAACATCTATTTGGGATGCTATTGGACTTGACTCCGTATTTAATGGCCTCCTTTCTGCGATAGGAATGGAAAGATTCCCTAAGACTTGGTCCATCGTTATCGTTATGATATTCGTCACCCTCGCTATTAAACTTTTAACGGACTACTTTTTAAAGACAGAAGTCGGTCTTGCATTACGAGCAATTGGTGATAACAAGAAAATGATCCGTAGTCTTTCCGCAAACACGGATTCACTTATTATCGTTGGCGTCGGTATCTCGAATGCGCTTGTTGCCCTTAGTGGCGGATTAATAGCTCAATTAGGTGGATTCTCAGATGTTAATATGGGGCTAGGACTTATTGTTATCGGTTTAGCTTCTATCATTATAGGTGAGGCATTATTTGGTACAAAGACGATTGTTCGAGCTACTTTAGCGGTCATTCTTGGAGCAGTCATTTATCGAATTATCGTCACACTAGCTTTACGTTTTGACTTCCTTGAAACTGGGGACATGAAGTTGATTACTGCAATAATAGTTGTTGTTGCCCTCGTTGCTCCCAGAATCATTCAATCTAGAAAAGAAAAAAGACGACGTATCATGAAACGTCAGCAACTTAAGGCAGGGGGAGATAGCCATGCTTAAACTACAAGATATTTCTATTACATTTAATGAAGGCACTCCGGATGAAAAGAAAGCTTTACAAAACATCAATCTAGAACTTGAAAAAGGGGACTTTGTCACAGTAATTGGTAGTAATGGAGCTGGTAAATCAACACTTATGAATATCGTTTCTGGAGTGCTAATACCTGATGTCGGGGATGTGTTTATTAATGGGAAACAGGTTGTAGATTTGCCGGAATATAAGCGTTCTAAATATATTGGTCGTGTCTTTCAGGATCCTATGGCCGGAACAGCACCATCTATGACGATAGAAGAGAATTTGGCGATGGCGTATTCTCGTATAAGAAAGAGAATACTTAAATTAGGTGTTACAAAACAGCGAAAAGAGATGTTTAGAGATTATTTGAAGACTCTTAACTTAGGTCTAGAAGATCGATTAACTGCGAAGGTTGGCTTACTTTCAGGTGGGGAGAGGCAGGCATTATCCTTATTAATGTCTACTTTTACACAACCAGATATTCTTCTTTTAGATGAGCATACAGCTGCTCTAGACCCGTCACGTGCAGAATTAATTACGAATTTGACAGAAAAGGTTGTCAAAGAATCCGGATTAACAACATTAATGATTACCCATAATATGCAACAAGCATTGGATTTAGGAAATCGATTAATTATGATGGATAAAGGGCAAATTATTTTCGATGTTCGTGGGAAAGAAAAGCAAAATCTTACTATCGAAAACCTTCTGCACGAATTCCAACGCATTCGTGGCGAACAATTTGGCAGTGACCGTGCGGTGTTAAACTAGTATCAAATCTATTAAAATTAAAGGTACAAGGGCATTTTGAAATGCTTTTGTGCCTTTTTATTCCACTTCAAGCCTCTATGGGAGATTAACTGCCGTAAAGGTCCGATAAGTGTGGCTAACCATCAGTGGGGGATGAAGGAAAAAGCCCCCACTGATGGAAGTCTTCTTTATGTATTTTTTGTATTGCTTTCTATTAAACTCTATGATATGTTTGATTCATCAATATATTGTACATAACAGCAAAAGCAAATACTATATATAGTGAATAGACGAATGGTGACTGTAGTCTTAATAGGGAATCTAGTGTAAATCTAGAACTGCCCCCGCAACTGTAAGTGTTACGAAAGAGAAACCCACTGTATTAACAGGCTTTAAAGACTGTGATATGGGAAGGGCTCTAGTAGGTTTGATACACAAGTCAGGATACCTGCCATTTTTCTTTAGTTTCAAATCCCCGGGGTGAGGGATGGTGAAATGATAGATTGGTACATACTTTCTGTCGTTTATAACCGTTCATGCTCTGGTGAACGGTTTTTTGGTGTTTAATTACAAGAGGAGGGCTATGATGATTGTAGAAATGGTTAAAGAAAATGAAAAATTAAATAGGGTGATAGAAAAGGCGGCAAAAGGCCTATCTTTAGACATAGGCTTATTCATAGAAAAAGTAGAGACAAGTCTTAACCATTATCAAGAATATGAAAAAGGATTAGATTTTCTAATAAAAAAGGCGCTAGAAGAAATAGATGAGGCAAACCCAGATTGGTCCTTCTTTGCCGCAAGACTTTATTTACAAAGATTATATAAACAGGCAGCAATAAACCGAAATTACGATGATAAAAATAAAAACTACGGATCATTTCTTAAATTAATAAAGAGTTTAACGGATAAAGGTATATATTCCAGTCATTTCCTGGGAAAGTATACGGAAGATGAAATTAATTATTTTGGGGATTTAATAGACCCAGATAAGGATATGAATTTTACATACTTAGGGATTTATACTTTAGCTACTAGATATTTGGCTACAGATTTTGAGAAGAATACACATGAGCTACCACAAGAACGCTGGATGATTATTGCGATGCATTTAATGCAAAATGAAGATAAATCAAGACGGACGCAACTAGTAGAAGAGGCATACTGGGCACTAAGTAATTTGTATATGACAGTAGCAACCCCAACGCTAGCAAATGCCGGCAAAACCCATGGTCAGCTATCTAGTTGTTTCATTGATACAGTCGATGACAGCCTTCAGTCCATTTATGATAGTAATACAGACATTGCTAGGTTATCTAAAAATGGCGGTGGAATCGGGGTTTACATGGGTAAAATTCGTTCCAGAGGTAGTGATATAAAAGGTTTTAAGGGGATGTCCAGTGGAGTAATTCCATGGATTAAACAGTTAAATAATACAGCTGTAAGTGTTGATCAGTTAGGAACGAGGAAAGGCGCAATCGCAGTATATTTAGATGTATGGCATCGAGATATTGAGGCATTTTTAGATCTTAAGTTAAATAATGGCGACGATCGAATGCGTGCTCATGATATTTTTACCGGAGTTTGTCTACCTGATTACTTTATGGAACAAGTAGATAAGAGAGGGGAATGGTATTTATTTGATCCGCATGAAATTCGTCAGGTTATGGGCTTTTCATTAGAAGACTATTTTGATGAGCAAAAGGGAAGTGGGAGTTTTCGAGAAAAATACGAACAGTGTATCGAAGCACCACTTCAATCCAAAAGAAAAGTGCCGGCAATCGATATCATAAAACGGATTATGAGATCGCAACTTGAATCCGGAACCCCATTTATGTTTTATCGGGATGAAGTGAATCGAAAGAACAGTAATGCACATACAGGGATTATTTATTGTTCCAATTTATGTACAGAAATTACGCAAAATCAATCTCCATCTGAGTTTCTAGAGGAGTATGTGGAGAATGAGGAGACCATCGTTAAAAAATATAAACCTGGTGATTATGTTGTCTGTAATTTAAGTTCTATTAATCTAGGTAAGGCTGTTCCAGAAGGGGTATTAGAACGTCTTATCCCTATTCAAGTCCGGATGCTGGATAATGTTATTGATATTAATACATTACCAATTAAACAGGCTGAACGAACGAATAAAAAGTACCGCGCTATTGGGCTGGGGACATTTGGTTGGCATCATTTATTAGCAGTAATGGGAATCAAGTGGGAAACGGAAGAAGCCGTTCAATATGCGGACACCCTTTATGAAAAAATAGCCTATTTGACCATTAAGAGCAGTATGAAACTAAGTAAAGAAAAGGGACATTATCCTGAATTCCATGGAAGTAAATGGAGTACAGGAGCTTATTTTGAGGAAAAAGGATATAAAGATGATACCTGGATAAAACTCATGGAAGAGGTAAAAGAAAACGGAATGCGTAATGCATATTTAATGGCTGTAGCACCGAATTCAACGACTGCTATGATCGCTGGGTCCACCGCAAGTATTGATCCGATCTTCAAGCCTTTCTATTACGAAGAAAAGAAGGATTTTAAAATTCCCGTAACTGCACCAGACATCGACCATCGTACGTATGATATTTACCGTCGTTCTGCTTACATCGTGGATCAACGTTGGTCCATTAAGCAAAATGCTGCGAGACAGAAACATATTGATCAAAGTATTTCTTTTAACTTTTATGTACCAAATACAATACGGGCATCTGTGTTACTAGACCTTCATCTACAAGCATGGCGTGAGGGACTAAAAACGACATATTATGTAAGATCTACATCAAATGACGTAGAAGAATGTGAATGGTGTCAAAGTTGAAGGCAATAATCGCGTATTTATCTTATAGCGGTAATACAAAGGAAACAGCAGAATTAATTGAAGAAACATTACTAAAAGAAAATGTTGAAGTAGAGATGCACCGGATAGGGATTGATTTGCCTATTAGCCCAGAGCAATATGATTATATTTTCCTTGGAACTTTTACATGGGAAAGAGGGAGTACACCAGATGAAGTTAAGGATTTTGTCCTGGAAATAGGATATAAACCGCCAAATATATTTGTCTTTGGTACGGGAGATACACAGTTTGGTGGAGATGATTTATTTTGTTTGGCAGCTAGTAAACTAGCTATCTTTTACAATAGTTCCTATCCGGAGTTAAAAATTGAGCAGTCACCAAGAGGAAGCCAAGCGAAAAAGGTGATCGATTGGGTAGAAGGAGTGTTATATGGTGCAAAATATAATCTTAAACAAGGCTAAAACACTGGAGCCGATACATCCAAATAAATCAACCGGGATATTTGGTGGTACTTCTAGTGGAATTCTGAATTGGAATGATATTGCGTACCCCCATTGGTACAAAATGTATAAACGTCTAGTAGGGAATTACTGGCAAGCGGATGAAATTAATATGTCCAATGATGTAAAGGAATTTCCGAGATTAACACCTGCTGAACAAGAAGCATACTTAAAAATTATTGGTTTATTATCTACGTTGGATGGACCTCAAACAAGGACAGCTTTACTCCTAAGTTTATATGCAACAGATCCTTCTGTTCAATCGATTATGGCGGTCATTGCACAACAGGAGGCTGTTCATAATGAAAGCTATTCCTATGTCCTATCGTCGGTTGTATCATTGGATGAACAGAAGCGTTCCTTTGAACATGGTAGAAACGATCCAGTACTACTTAAACGGAATCAAACGATCATGAATCAATATAATGATTTTGTAGAGAAACCAACACTTGAAAATATATTAAAAACTTTAGTTTATACAACCCTATTAGAAGGAATGTTTTTCTATTCTGGTTTCGCATTCTTTTATCATTTGGCAAGGGATAATAAGATGGTAGGTACGTCAACGATGATTAGCTATATTAATCGTGATGAACTGGAGCATGGCCGATTCATAACCGAATTATTCCGTGCCACATTAGCTGAAAACCCAGAGTATAACAACGAAACCTTTATCACTTGGGTATATGATCATTTCAAAGAATCTGTTGAACTAGAAACAGAGTGGTCCCATTATGTTCTGAAGGATGTCGACGGCTTTGATTTAGCCGAGATGGAGGGATATATCAAATATCGTGCCAATAAAATGCTTCGGATGATGGGGTTAAGTGAAATATATCCAGAATTCACGGAGAACCCGATGAAGTGGATTCGCGCGTATGCAGATAATATTGACGGAACTAAAACAGATTTCTTTGAACAAAAGTCTAGACAGTATACGAAGACGAGCGATTTAAACGGTTTTGATGACTTATAAGTAAAGCAGCAAACTCCCCCTTAGCATCATCTATTTTTTCAAATCATAGCATGGTAAGGTAAGAGAATTTCTATGCTATACTGAAAATAAGAGAAGGGGGAGGTTAACATGTCAGAGAAAGAAGAGGTTCTAAAACTTATTAAAGATTTACCAGAGAATGCCTCTTTAGATGAAATTATGCGTGAGTTATATATATACATAAAGTTCCAACAGGGTGTAAGGGAATTAAATGAAAAAAAATCCGATAAGAAAACGATAGATCTGGAACCAGAAAAGTGGTTTCATTAGAAAAAATGTAATATAGGTAAATACCAAAAGAGGTGCTATCGCTTATAAGCGATTAGCACCTCTTTTGGTAGAATGAACTAGGAAAAGTTTAATCCATACCATTATGTTGTTCGTTGTTCTTACTGTTTTTTTAGTCTCTCATTGCTCCAGCCTCTCTAGAAGTCATTGCACCTTGTCCTTCTTTTATATCCTGTTGAATTTCCTGTTTTACCTTTTTGGCGTCGGTTCCAGCAAATCCTGGTTTCATACTTGAAGTCAAATTCTTATTAGCCTGTTGATCTCGCTGCATACAAATCCTCCTTCCTTCCTTTTATTATTTACAAAAGATTTCTAAGTATAACCTTACAAGAAATGTAAAATAAAAATGGCATACGTCTTTACGCATGCCATTTATCGTTAATTAATTAAAATAATCAATAAGCCCACTTGTAATTGCCTCAGCCACTTGTTGCTCATAATCTACCGTTTGAATAATATTCAAATCATGCGGATTAGTTATAAAACCAAGTTCAATTAAAATGGCTGGTGCTGCTGTATTACGCAATACGTGGTAATCCTCTCTTTTAACACCACGGTTATATAATGTTACATTAGAATAAAGGGAAGCTTGTACACTTTTTGCCAATTGTTGTCCTGGTCGGGAATAGTAAAACGTACTAATTCCTTGTGCAGACAGAATTGGGTAAGCATTAAAATGTAAACTTATAAAGGCATCCGTATTATGCGAGTTACTAATCGCTGCTCTTTGCTCTAAAGATACATAGTAATCGCCTTCGCGAGTAATCGTTACGTTTGCACCTGCATTTCTTAGCCTGTCTGCAACTCTATTTGCTATTGGCGGCGTTAAGCTTTTTTCGTAAATCCCGCCGAGTCCAATTGCCCCCGGATCACGACCACCATGTCCTGGATCAAGTACAATATGACGGTCAGATAAGGAGCCACTTTGTTTCTTCGGAGATAATGTTTTGGCATTTATTTTAGGTTTTTCACTATTCCCACTATTATTTACTGCACTTTTATTCGTTAACTTGGAAGCAACCCAACCAGTTTTACCGCCTTTTAAGGAAACCTTATGCCAATTACCTTCCGTATGTATAAGCTCATATGTTTTCCCTGATGAAGCGGAACCGATAACGGGATATTCTTCACCTGGACCTGAGCGAATATTTACTCCATCCGCTGTAATAGTAATCGTTTCAATAGATAAAACAGTTGCTTGTTTTACCTGACTTACTTGGCTTTCACCTAATGGAATAAGATGGTGTTTTGCAATCCAAGCTTCTTTTCCTTGATAATATGTTTGAACCCACCCATATTGTTCTTGGAATACTTCCACTTGATTTCCTTTTGTAAGTATACCTAGAGTATTCGCGTTAAGTGAAGGTTCACTTCTAACGTTAAGGACACCAGTACTCACTTCATACGTTTTTGCATTTTCCGCATGTCCTGTAATTGGTATAAGTAATACTAATAAAATAAATCCGATTGTAATGATTGGTCGAAAATTCTTCATCATAACCTCCTTTATATGATTACTGGAAATATTTACTATCATATTATGGAATGGAGGATAAGACAACAGTAAAAAAGGATGAATTTAATCATCCTAGTTTCACATAAGCGTTTATCCCGCCTTAAGCTTTCGGGAAAACAAAGAAGGTGGGCGGGAGATCAACTGCCGTAAAGGTCCGATAAGTGCGACTAACCATCAGTCGGAGATGAAGAAAAACCCCCCTACTGATGGAAGTCTTCTTTATAGTTCTAGTAAAGAAGATGCAGCCTTCAAAGCCCTTTCATCGTTAATAATCTGTCCGGGCTTACTCGCTCTTCCAATCACGTAGCCTTCAAATGACATATCATAGAATTGACAGATATAATTAAATTGCTCGATGAGTGGAAGTCCTTTTATAGTAGGTTTATCTCCACCCACAGCAATTAAGTATACTTTTTTATTCTTCAATTCCTCTCTAAAATTAGGGAATTCCGGATCACGCAAAATTTGTGACCAACGATCTATAAATATCTTCATTGGTCCCGACATACTATACCAATAAATGGGGGTTGAGAAGACGATAACATCATGTTCTAACATTTTTTGAATGAGGTCTTTATGCTCATCCTTTACAGGTTTAAATCCATCTTTTGCATGACGTTCATCCACTATTGGTTGAATAAAATGATTTCGCAAATATAAATGAGTCCCCTTATCCTTGGGAACAGCTTTATATGTCAAATATTCCGTATTCCCATTCTCTCGCGTTGATCCATGAATAGTGACTACCTTCATTTATTATCCTCCCCGCGTAGATTGTGATCCTGAAAAGTAACAGAGAATGGCGAAGTTTCCTATATTCTCTGTAGAACAATTCCTAAATATATATAATTACGTTATTAGAGTATATGAACTTGGAATGAAAAACATGTAAAGAATTTAGAAAACGAAGGCATTCGCTAGGCTTTAGCGAATGCCTTAGTTGTACTTATGCAAACTTTACGATAGGGTGAGTAATCGGAGCCCCGGACAGAAAAGATTTTGATACTTTTTTACTTGCTAAAAAGAACATGGTAGCTTGACTCTTTGATTGTACTCTCATAAACCATAAATAATAAATTACAAACTATCCACTGCGGTTGGATTTTGAGATTCTAAGTTATGTTTACGGGTTAAAAAGTAAAAGACACTGACTAAAACAATGAGTCCGCCTATCATTTGCATGCCCGTTAGGCGTTCCCCTAATATGATGAACGCTAAGGCACTTGCTCCAACTGGTTCTCCTAAAATACTCATAGATATCGTAGTTGTATTGACATAGTTCAACAGCCAGTTATTGATGACGTGGGATATAGTTGGTACAATTGCAAGAAGAAGAAAGATTCCCCATTCTTTAAATTCATACCCTGCTAGATTTACGCCCGTTCCAATATTGTATAAGGTTAGGAAGATTCCAGCAAAGGTAAAAACTAAGAAACTATAAATCCAGTGTGATACCTTTTTGACAACGCTTTGACCTATTAATAAATAAATGACAACAGCGATTACACTTAAGAAAGATAAAATATCCCCGATGATAGCTCCTGTACTTAAAGCAAAATCTCCCCAACCAATCATAACAACACCAATCACTGCGATGCCCATCGTTAATAAGGATTGAATATTTGTTCTCTCTTTATAAAGAATAAAACCACCAATAACAGCAACAATTGGTTGTAGTGCAAGAATAATCGTAGAACTTGCCACTGTGGTTAATTTTAACGAACCAAACCATAAGGCAAAGTGGAGACCTAAAAAAGCTCCGGAAACAAGGAGAAGGTTCCAGTCCCTTTTTGTTATTTTTTTAAATTCATTTCTCTTTTTCCAAACGATTGGTAATAAAAATAATGCAGCAATCCACATCCGATACATACTTGAAATGGTAGCGGGGGATTCAGACCATTTTACGAAGATCGCCGAAAAGGAAATAGCGATAATGGAAATGGTTAACGGCAACCCAATCGATTTCGGACTTTTGCCTTGAGCCAAAAAAACTCCCTCCCGATTCCTTTATAGTAATCAATATTTCTAAATTATATCGGAGGGAGAAAGGGGATGCAATAGATTCCTATGGCACTTATGCTCGAATCCATTTCCAAATTTCTTTAACGGAAGCATTTTTTCCATATAGTAGAATACCAACTTTAAAGATTTTCCCTGCAAGCTTCATAAATAAGACTATACTTACTAATAAAATCGCTAAAGCTATTATTATTTCTAGCCAAGGCCAATGATCAAGTAATACAAGTCTTAAAAGTAATACTCCTGGCGATGTAAAAGGAATATAGGTACCAACTTGTGCCCATAGACCACTAGGATCACCTAGAACAGGCCCTATAAATATAAAAGTAGCAAAAGGTAACATCATGACAAATCCTTGGAAGTTCCCTGCAGTTGAAATATCCGCCATTGTTGCTCCAACCCCAACAAATATTGCAGCAAAGAGTAGATATCCTAATATAGCAATAAAGAGGTATAAAGCAAGTTCAGGTACAAATAAGTACTCCATAAATGGGAAATCAATTTTCCAAATTGCTGCTGGAAGTAAAATAGCAATCGATACAACCGTTTGAATAAGACCTAAAACAAAGTAACCGATGATTTTCCCATTCATTAGTTCTCCTGGAGTTAATGAAGATAAGATAATTTCTGCAATTTTATCCTTTTTCTCCTGTGAAGCGCTTTGGAAAATAGCCATTCCAGTAAATACAATAGATAGCATAACAAATCCAGCAAAAATACCTGGAATGATCTTCTCAAGTGGAGGGCCAGAGCTTTCTTCCGAGTTATTTTCTGTACCAGAATCCCTATCACCTGATACGACCTTTTCAAACGAAATATTGCTTGAAATCATGACTAACTGTTCATCTGTTAATCCCAAATTTTCTAATTGAATTGATTTTAAAGGAGTTTCAAAAACTTGGATTTGATCCATGAAATATGGATTTATTTCTTCACTTGTATAAACGGGTACTATTCCTTGTTCTAGTGCACGCTGATCTATAAAAATATAGGCTGTATTTTCACTGCCTATAAGAGCATCTTGGGCATCACCTTCAGAAATATCAGTTTTCTTTAATTCTAAATTTAAAGCTGTTTGATTTATTGTTTCTTCTAAGCTATCATACGTATTTAGTTGATCATTTACTAATACTGTAACTTGCTCAGTAGTTAAATCCTCTGAGTCATCATTGAATAAACTGCCAATAAACATAAAGGCAACAATGAGAATAGGGGTGAGAAATAATCCAATAAGGAAGGTTTTATTTTTCATATTTCGCTTGATTTCCCATTTAGCAACTTTCATTGAATTACGCAAGAACTTCACTTCCTTCCTTCATTAAGTTTTTGTCAGTGGCAATATCAATAAAAATTTCGTGAAGGGAAATCCGATTGATATTTAATTCATGAATATTTATTTTATCGGGGAGTTGTTTTAACCAGTTCCCAGGATCAACATCTTTTTCAAGGTAAAGAATGGAGGATTCTCCCTTATCTTCTACTCTAACTACTTCCGGGATGTTCTCTAATTCATGGCGATTGTTTAATCCCCTTATCGTACATTTGAAGTTAGCATACTCTGTTTTTACATCATTTAATGTACCGTATATCACTTTCTGACCACGCTGAATCATGAAGAGGCGGTCACACATTTCTTCAACTAAATTCATTTGATGTGAGGATAAAAGGATAGCGGTCCCATTATCTGCTAAACTTCTAATCTCTTCTTTAAATAATTCTTGACTAACTGGATCCAGTCCGGAGAAAGGTTCATCCAATATGAGGAGCTCAGGTTCATGGATAATGGAGGAAATGAATTGGACTTTCTGACCCATTCCTTTCGATAATTCCTCAACAGATATCTTTTCCTTTCCTTCTAGATCAAACTTTTTTAAATACATGAGTGCTCGTTCTTTGGCTTTATGTAGTGGGTAGTCTTTTAGATCGGCTAAATAAAGTAAAATATCCATGACATTGACATTTTTATAAAGTCCGCGTTCTTCTGGTAAATATCCGATTTTTTCTCTTGGAATCCCTTTTCCGTTATGTTGATGAAATGTAACGGATCCCTTATCAGGATACATAATTCCCATAATGTTTCGTATCGTTGTAGATTTGCCTGCACCATTTGGACCGAGGATTGCCATAATTTCCCCTTTCCGTACTTCGAATGAAATGCCTTTTAAAACCTTTTTATCTTTAAATGACTTCTCAAGGCCTTCAACCGTTAACATAACTTCCATGTCATTTCATCCTTTCTTTTTGGCTTGATGCTTTGTAGTACGAAAGGAAAAGTGGATAGGTTTCAAAAAGTATCAAAATTATTGTTCATACTTTGTTCAAAACATTGTGACCTAATTGTGAAATAGTGAGCAAACACATTTCCAAAAGTAATGAATGATTGTATGATGAAAATGTAATAAGAAACACACAATATATTGTGAAACATTGAACAATAAAATAAAGGAGTGGATCAACATGATTATGGAATTCATTCGCAATAATAAAATAGTAGCAGCGATTTTAACGGTATTAAGAGTTTATATTGGATATACATGGATAACGGCGGGAATTGGTAAATTAACAAGTGGCGGATTTGATGCAAGTGGTTTTTTACAAGGCGCGATAGCTAGTGCGGGTGGAGAGCATCCAGCAGTCCAAGGTTGGTGGGCGACATTCTTAGAAGTGGTAGCACTACCAAATGCGGAACTATTTAGTTTCTTAGTTATGTGGGGCGAGGTATTAGTTGGTACAGCACTCATCTTAGGTATTTTCACTAACTTCGCAGCATTAATGGGTATCACGATGAACTTCGCATTTTTATTCAGTGGAACAGTAAGCACAAATGCACAAATGGTATTAATCACCGTATTCTTAATCGTAGCAGGATTCAACGCAGGACGTTACGGTTTAGATAGATGGGTTATTCCATTCATAAAAGACCACACTCCATTTGGAAAAAACAAAGTCAAAAAAGAAGAAGTTGTAGTTGTATAATAAGAACTAGCCCTGTAAAAAGGGGCTAGTTCTTTTGGTATAAATATATTGAAAAGTGAATTTACTCCCATTCTGTTTAAAAAAATGCTTCATGGCAAAAATGGTATTAAAAATAGATGGAGGATTTTGCCATGAAGCGTTTTATTTTACTAATGTTTCTTACATCAACCGTACTAATGGCTTGTAATCAGACAACACAAGATAAGGAAGAAAACCAGAATTCACAAGAACCAGAACATCAAGAAGTAAATTCAACGGTTAATAAAAATGTCCTTGTTGACCTGAAAAATAGTGATGGGGAAGTGGTTGCTAACGCATCGCTTGTGGAGTCAGAATCCGGTGGAGTAAATATTTCGATTAAAGGGGAAAATTTACCTCCTGGTGGGCATGGGTTTCATATTCACGAAAATGGATCATGTATTGCTCCGACATTCGAATCTGCGGGAGCGCACTTTAATCCAACAGGTAAAAAGCATGGACTTGAAAACCCAGAAGGTCCACATGCGGGTGATTTAAAGAATATCAATGTAGGAGCAAATGGTAAGCTTTCTATAGAGGCGTTGGCAGATATGGTCACCTTGGAAAAAGAGAAGAAAAACTCCTTACTTAAAGAAGGTGGCACATCTTTGGTCATTCATTCGGATCCAGATGATTATGTTTCCCAGCCAGCAGGAAATGCGGGAGATAGAATTGCGTGTGGAGTAATTGAATAAACAGCGCTACTTTTAAAGTAAAGTTAATCACAGAACCATTCCATAGCAGAGCAATTCGTAAAAGAATTTGCTTCTGCTATTTATACTTTATAATGAATAACGACAAATTGAGTATTGAAAGGGTATTTTGTAGGTCTCACGGCCATTTGAGGTGTGTAGAGTAGCGGATTTGTCCGTGACAAGAGATCTCACGGCCATTAGAAGTACAAAGAGTAGTAAATTTGTCCGTGACGAGAGTTCCCACGGCCATTTGAGGTGCAAAGAGTAGTGGATTTGTTCGTGATAAGAGTTCTCACGGCCGTTTGAAGTACAAAGAATATGAAATTTGTCCGTGATGAGGGGTCTCACGGCCATTTGGAGCACAAAGAGTAGTGGATTTGTCCGTGATAAGAGTTCTCACGGCCATTTGAAGCACAAAGAGTAAGAAATTTGTCCGTGACAAGAGATCTCACGGCCGTTTGAGGTGTAAAGAGTAGTAAATTTGTCCGTGACAGGGGTTCTCACGGCCATTTGAGGTGAAAGAGTAGTAAATTTGTCCGTGACAAGAGATCTCACGGCCATTTGAAGCGCAAAGAAGGGAAATTTTGTCCGTGACAAGAATCTTTTACTTTTTAACTCACAAAATCGCCGACATTTTAGATGTGGAATAGTAATTGAAATATCCGTTTTAAATCTTAGGGTGTATTGCTCCCGAATAGGGTACCTGTTAATTATCAAGCAGTGCAATTTTAATTTATAACAAATTATTCTGAATACCTGGACTTTATTGTAAATACAAAATTGTGTATAATGATGATGGGTATCTAATATATACAAAAACAGAATATAGTTAAAGACAGTTCATTTTCTCTAGTGGCAGATAGAAGAAATCAAATCTTCTATCTGTATAATTGTGGCTAAAGTATTCGCAAAAACCTTATAGCAACCGCTTGAGTCTCTCGAGGAAATGAACTTTCCGTCTTTAGAGAGGGTGGCATGTATGGAACCTTTATCGAAGGGATTGGAATTAAAAGAGGAGGGTAAAATTTGGACACGTGACTTTTTATTAGTCTGCATGGCCAATTTTTTTGTTTTTTTAGGATTCCAAATGACGTTACCTACCATTCCGTTATTTGTGAAGGAACTTGGTGGGGGTGACCAGTTAGTAGGAATAATTGTTGGGATCTTCACATTTTCTGCTTTATTAATCCGTCCGTATGCTGGTCATATTCTGGAATCAAAAGGTAGAGGTTTTGTATATTTACTAGGGTTAATTATCTTTGTTTTCTCTGTTGGCGGATTTGCTTTTGCTCTCAGCATGCTCGTGTTAATTATTCTTCGTATTATCCAAGGTGTTGGTTGGGGGTTTTCTACAACTGCAGGTGGTACAGTTGCGACAGACCTTATTCCTCCTAATCGGCGCGGGGAGGGTCTAGGCTATTTTGGATTGTCTGGAAATATAGCTTTAGCCTTTGGGCCATCCTTAGGCTTAACCCTTGTCGGAGTAATATCCTTTACACAGTTATTTTTATTATGTGGAGCATTCGGGTTGGTTGCATTATTATTAGCATCTAAAATTCATTATAAAAAAGTTGAAGTATCCGAACATAAAACGACTACGATAAAATTTGATATTTTTGAGAAAACAGCAATCCAACCTTCTATTCTCCTGTTTTTCATCACCTTTTCATTCGGTGGTATTACTACATTTTTACCCTTACATTCCTTTGAAAATGGGGTGAAGGGAATTGAACTTTATTTTCTCTTTTTTGCTATTTTTCTAATGGCCTCAAGGACGTTTGCAGGGAAACTCTATGATAAAAAAGGGCATTTTTATGTATTTCTACCAGGAACATTCCTTATTTTTTTAGCAATGCTTTTATTAGCATGGCTTCCAAACACGATGGTGCTTTTAATTGCTGCTTCCCTATATGGATTAGGGTTTGGTGGTGTTCAACCAGCCCTCCAAGCATGGGCAGTTGAAAAGGCGAATAATAGGAGGAGGGGAATGGCGAACGCTACATTTTTCTCTTTCTTTGATTTAGGGGTTGGCTGTGGTGCCATTATTTTCGGTGTAATTGCAATATTTGGTTACGAAGTGATCTATATAACATCTGCTTTTTCTGTCATTTTATCTATGGTTTTATATGTTTATCTTTATAGAAAGGCAAGAAAAAAAGTATAAAGAAGGCTTCCATCAGTGGGGGTTCCTTCATCCCCCACCTACCTCCTTTTTCCCAGCAAGCTTGAGGTGGGAATCTTACTGCACGTTTAGGTTGGATAAAAAAATATTGAAAAGTTGATAGCGTACTCGTCTATACTAGCTAACAGGTATAATCCTAACTAGATTCCCCAATCCTGGTAATAATAGGATTTTAGGTTGGAAAAGTTTCAAAAAACATTGGACTCGTATAAAATAAAGGTAATGATGTCAGTTTAGAAGGTAGGTTACTAATGTTTTGAAAAGACTTAGTGATATTAATCTCCAAAAGTTATTTCCATCTGTCATTTACAGGCGGGGGCTACAATATTATAAAGAGAATAAAGTAAGTGACCTCTTATATGATATTAATTATCAAGTTTGGACGGCAGTTGTTCATGGGTCTGAGGATTACTTTGTTGAAATAGATATGAAAGAAATGGACAAAGGCTTCGTTCATACGTATTGTGATTGTCCAGCATTCGATACATTTGGATCGTGTAAACATATTGTTGCAACTTTATTAACGATTGCTAATAAAGAAAAAGGTAATTCGAATCCTACAAAAAATTATGATTATCAATTAACTGGACGGTTTATGGAGAGAATTACTTCGGTTACCCATTCTAATGCATACTCAGAAATAGTAACCGGAAAAATACCAATGCATGTAGAATACATTTGTAAATGGTCCTATGATAATCAAATTTTAATTGAATTAAAGGCGGGTATTAATCATCGTTATGTGGTGAAGGATGCATACGAATTTATCTCCGATGCTTTAGAGAATCGAGAGCACTTTTTCACGAAGAAATTCACATATAGTTCGGATACACATTATTTTCATGACCAAGATCTAGAAATTTTTGAAATGCTACAATCCATTCGTAAGAACGAGGAAATCTATGAAGGATTCCGGTTCTATCATTATCAAGGAAATATGAATGATTTACGAAATATCGTCATTCCACCATTTCTATTTAAGACCCTTCTGGAGAAATTATATCAACGAGACTTTAAAGTAGAATCTGGAAATGAAGTATATACGAATATAAGTATTGAAGAAGAGGCATTACCTTTTGAATTTTCCTTAACAAAAAATACTCATGACGATTTAATGTTAACAATGGAAGATGTGAAAGGTGCAATTTACTTCCGCTCTTATGAAGTGTTATTTGCTCAAGGGACATTTTACTTTCCTAAAAAGGAACAAATACCGATTGTACAAGAAATGATTGGATTTGGAATGGAAGATTTAAAACTACCGATTACGAAGGAACAAGCAGATACATTTGTATCGGAAGTATTACCATCCCTAAAAAAGGTTGGAAAGGTAGAAACATCAGAAAAAGTCCGTTCTGAAATTATTCAATATCCTTTAAAAGCAAAAATGTATTTAGAGATGAATGACGATGTGATCACGGGTAAATTGGAATATCATTATGGTGAGCACATGATTGATCCGTTTAATGGACGAAAACAAGGCGATGTTATCATCATTCGTGATGTGGAAAAAGAACAAGATATTATGCAACTTATTGAGCATGCTAATTTTCATTATAATGGGAAGGAACTATATATCCATACGGCGGATGAAGAGGATATGTATGATTTCCTTTATTATGTGATGCCACTTTTAGACCAAAATGTGGAATTGTTCTTAACATCGTCTATTCGCGACATGCTAATGGAGACAGACCCAATCCCTAGTACAAATGTCAGGTTAGAGTCATCCTCGAATTTATTAGAAATTGGTTTTGACATCGGTGGAGTGGACAATTCAGAGATTAATAAGATTTTAGACGCTGTGATTGAAAAGAAACGCTATTATAAATTACCTGATGGAGCGCTACTTTCTCTAGAAGGTGACAAGTTTACTTCTATTAAGCAACTTTTAGAGGATATGGATATTGGGAAACAAGATATCCATAACGGGAATATCCAAGTACCTGTTTATCGGGGAATGCAATTAGATGAATTAATCCAAACCGATAAGAGATACGATTCTTCTTATCGTAAATTATTACATCATCTAAAATCTCCTGAAGAACAGGTTTATGACTTACCAGAAAACCTCCATGCTACATTAAGGGAATATCAACTAACTGGGTTTCAATGGTTTAAATCAATAAGTCATTATCACCTTGGAGGTATTCTTGCTGATGATATGGGACTAGGAAAGACCTTACAAAGTATTGCTTATATAGCTTCTGAACCAGTGGTTGAAGGTCCACACCTAATTGTTGCCCCGTCTTCCGTAGTCTATAATTGGAAAAATGAGTTTGAAAAATTTGTCCCAGATTTGAATGTTGCTATTATGACGGGGACACCCGGGGAGCGGAAGGAAAAGATTAAAGAGTTAAAGGGAATGGATGTTTGGATTACTTCCTATGCTACGATAAGACAAGATATTGAACTTTATCGTGAAATGACGTTTCAAACACTGATTTTGGACGAAGCGCAATATATTAAAAATTACGCAACGAAAACATCAAAAGCAATACGTGAGGTTCGGGCAACTAGAAAATTTGCTCTAAGTGGAACCCCGATTGAAAACTCAATTGACGAATTATGGGCTATCTTTCAGGTTATTCTACCGGGATTAATGCCTAATCAACGGAATTTTAAGCAATTATCCAATGAAAAGATCGCTATGATTACAAGACCGTTCATTCTTCGTCGCTTGAAGAAAGATGTATTAAAGGAATTACCTGATAAGATTGAATCGGTTCATGTCTCCGAGTTAACCAAAGATCAGAAAGAATTATATGTTGGTTATTTAAGGCAAGTTCAGCAAGAAGCTGCTCAAACAATAAAAAAAAGTGGTTTTAATCAGAACCGCATGAAGATATTGGCGGGACTGACAAGGTTAAGACAAATCTGTTGTCATCCATCCATGTTTATTGAAAACTATGAAGGACAATCGGGGAAATTAGAACAACTGATGGAGACGGTAAAAACAACTATTTCGAATGGGAGTAGAATGTTAATCTTTTCGCAATTCACGAGTATGCATGAAATCATTATGGAAAGATTGGATCAAGAAGATATTGATTATTTCTATTTAAGTGGCCAAACCCATGCGAAAGACAGAGTAGAAATGAGTGAACGTTTTAATAACGGAGAAAAGAGTATTTTCCTAATCTCCTTAAAAGCTGGTGGTACGGGATTAAATCTTACGGGAGCGGATACGGTTATTCTATATGATTTGTGGTGGAATCCTGCTGTAGAAGATCAAGCGACTGGTCGAGCTCATCGATTTGGACAAAAAAATGTCGTGCAGGTAATAAGGCTTGTTACGGAAGGTACGATTGAGGAAAAGATTTATGAATTACAACAGAAGAAACGTGAATTAATCGACCAAGTCATTCAACCAGGTGAGACGATGTTATCCAGTCTAAGCGAAGATGACGTTCGGGAATTGTTAAGCATATAAGAAAAGCGTAAGCCCCTTACAGTCTAAGAACACGATGTCCTGTACTCGCACCTCCTATGCTTCGTAGCGACGAACGGAAATGGAAACAGTCTCGCTACAGTTAAATTTCAAAGGCCAGATTCTTTAGGAATCTGGCCTTTAGCTTATTGATTTAAGGTAAATAGTTTTCTCGGTCTTCCTTTTTGGTATGGGCGTTCTTCTCCTGACACGCGGATAACGTCACCACTTAATAGTTTATTAACTGTTCTTTCTGCGCTCCTTTTTGTCACTTTATAATAATTAGCAATATCATTGGAGGAGAATGGTTCATTATTTCGCGTACGGATAAAGTCAATAAAATTATAGGATAGTTCGTTATTTAATCGAGCTTTATGAATAAGCGCGTGATATAGTTTGGATGCATCGAATTCCTTTTTAACCCCAATCGGCCCAATCACTTCTTGCCTTTCATTTACGATATAGCATTTGCTGTCATCTGCTCCATTGCATGTTTCAAGAGCAATCTTCGCATTGATACTAGATTGCTTGGCAGTTAGCCCTAGTCCATACCCAATATTCATAGGTACTTTAAGATCGTTTTTAATTTCTCTAAGTAAAGGAAAATCACGATAATGATTGGTTAAATGGTGTATTAGTGCTTTTGTACCGAAAAGAATAATTTCATGATCATTGACCTGATAGAAGGATACATCGGTTTTTTTACTAAACTTCTCAAGAATCACTGATAATTTTTCCATTACTTCTTTTAATTTCTGTTTAGAAATCGTATTTGGATCTTTAATTTGAATATGCCCACTTACAACTTGTGCACCGATGTTTGAATCGAATCGAATGATAGATTTTGCTTGTTCTAACACCTTTTTTAAGTTAGCTTCCGGAGTTACCATGGAGTGAACTGGTATATTCATTATTCTTAATTTGTCGACAACACTTTTAACCGAAGTAATAACATAATCAATCTTTCCTTCCGACCAAAGCTTGGAATGATAGTCAACGATGGAATCAACGGAAGGATCTGTTTTTAGCCCGTAATCATAGATATAGATTTCATTATTGTTAATCTTTAAATCGCGAAGAACTTCTTTCACTACATTTTCGTTATCGATATCAATGGAGAAACGATTTAGAGAATATCCAGAATTCCTTTGCAAGAATAGATTTATAAGAGTCATATGCTCATCATGTTGTACAAAAACGGTAGGTAACCGCTTTCTTTTAATTCTGTCTTTTACATATAAAGAGGAGAGAGCTTCGGTAAAAATGTAAACACCACACATGAAAGCCCTTTCAATTAATTCGGCTGTTTCACTTTCGTTCCTATATGTAAATGGGACAAGTTCAATTGTATTCTCTCTATTGGCAATCTCGCTTAATTTTACAATGGATTCTTCTCTTCCAAATACAGCAGCTTTTACGTTCATAGCATTTATTACTCCTTTTCTAACTATATAATAGATATACTATGATGGAAGAATTCGTAAGTTGTAGAATAGCTATTAAAATTATTATTTAACATCTTGTAAAAGTGATAGGTACTATCACAGATAATGAACTAATAATCCATTGTTATTATCATATTGAATCTTCATAATATTGTCAAGAAGGTACCTTCATATAAACTATAAATGATTTGGAAATTGTAAATTCCAAACAGTACATAAATGGGGAATTATTTGACAATTATAATTGGAGTATAATAGAATAAGGTTGGTAAGTTTTATAAAAATAAAAGGGGGATTGTTTTTATGAAAAAGAAAACACTCTTGTCAGTTGCCATGCTTTTAGTACTGGCATTATTTTTAGCTGCATGTGGTGGTGGCAGTAATGATAGCGCTTCAACAACTGACGCGGGATCTGATTCAGGAAATGATGAAGCGGCAGAAAAGCCAAAATTCTTAAGTATGCTTACTGGTGGTACTAGTGGTACATATTATCCACTAGGTGGAGAAATGGCGAAAATCATTACAGATGAAACAGGAATTCAAACAGACGCTGTATCTTCAAATGCTTCTGCAGATAATGTGATTTCTCTACAAGAAGGGGAAGCAGAACTTGCATTTGTACAAACTGACGTTATTGCAAATGCGGTTGAGGGGATAAACGCATTTGATGGGAAACCAGTTGATAATGTACTAGCATTAGGATCATTGTATCCGGAAACTATTCAAATTGTTACGAATGCTAACTCAGGTATAGAATCAGTAGAAGATTTAAAAGGTAAAACTGTTTCTGTTGGTGCGCCGGGATCCGGAACTTATATTAATGCAGAACAAATCTTAGAAATTCACGGATTAACAATGGATGATATTAAAGCTCAAAACCTAGACTTCGGTGAGTCTACTGGTGGAATTCAAGATGGAAATATTGATGCGGCATTTATTACAGCTGGAACTCCTACTGGTGCTGTAGAAGGTTTAGGGGCTACTACAGACGTTAGTATCGTTCCTATTGCACAAGAAAAAATAGATGAATTGGTGGAAAAATACCCATATTATGCAGCAGATACAATTACTGAAGGAACATATGGACTTGAAGAGGATGTAAATACAGTAGCTGTACTTGCTATGCTAGCGGTTACCGATTCTCTTTCTGAGGATGTAGTGTATGACATTACAAAAGCTCTTTATGAGAATGTAGATCAAATTTCTCACTCTAAAGGTGAGTTTATTAAGAAAGAATCCGCTTTAGATGGTATTGATGTTGACTTACATCCAGGTGCTGAGAAGTACTTTAAAGAAGCGGGATTACTTGAGTAATATAAATTAGTTAAATGGCCGGCTGTCAATCCTATTGTTGATATAGGTGTTTGCTGCCGGCATTCTTTTACTATAATCCGTTTCGTTCCTCTATACATATTCAGGAATCGAATAGGTGGACAGTCTAATGAAATATAAAAGATTACTTCTTTCCTTCGTAATGCTATTAATTTTAATCATTGCTTTGTTTATTCCCTTTCGAACGGCATTAGTGTTTTATAAAGAAAACACACCTAATATCGAAGCCTTTTTGCCTATTAAAAAAGGAGATACTTTCCAAATAATCTTTAAACATTCTATTCACTTAACAGATGTCGTTGAAAAATATAAAGTAACTAAAGACTTAGAAATAAAACAGTATGAGTTTGTGTATGAAGAATTTGGAATCGGGATGCCATCTAATGCTGAAGAAGGGGAGACCTTTGTATACGAAGATGGAAAGTATCATATAAAGAATATGGATAATGTATTCCCGGAAATAAAAGTACGTAATGGAAAAACTGTATCCGAAAACCGCCTTGTTTGGGGTACGAAAGATAATGAAGACCAACATATGGTTTGGTTCAATGATTACTTTGAGCCTGGGGCTTGGTTTACGATTAAAGTAAAAAGTATTTCACTATGGGAAATGATGGGGGGAGTGGAGATTCATGAGTGAACAAAAGGAAAATCAGCAATTAACAGAGGAAGAACAACAGAAATTGCTCGAAAAGTATGATGTGGAATCAAACACAAGGAAACTGACTGGAGCTGCGGGTTGGATCGTATTCATCGGATTAATTGCATTTTCACTATTCCAACTCTATACTGGTGCATTCGGAGTATTCACAGCTTATATTCAACGAACGATTCACTTAGGTTTTGCTTTATCACTTATCTATTTTCTATTCCCGGCTAAGCGTGGAATGAAAAAAGATAGAGTTATTTGGTATGATTGGATTTTAATTGTTTTATCTATCATTGTTACAGGTTATTGGCCTGTCTTTTACGATAAGCTAGTACAACAAGTAGGTGGTATTGATAATGCCGAAATGATTATCGGCGGTATAGCTATATTACTCGTTCTTGAAGCTACAAGACGTGCAGTAGGTCTTCCAATAACGATTATTGCAATTATATTTCTCCTTTATGCTTATTTTGGACCGTATATGCCAGGAATGCTAGCGCATAGAGGACTTGATCTAGGTCAATTAATTAATACGATGTTCTTTACAACAGAGGGTATCTTAGGTACACCGTTACAAGTATCTTCCACATACATCTTTTTATTCTTGCTATTTGGTGCATTCCTTGTCCAAAGCGGTGTAGGATTATATTTTAATGATTTAGCTATTGCAATAGCTGGGCGTCGTGTTGGTGGTCCTGCAAAGGTAGCTATTTTCTCAAGTGCATTAAATGGAACGATTTCTGGAAGTTCCGTTGCAAATACGGTAACAACTGGATCCTATACGATTCCAATGATGAAACGTTTAGGATATAAACCAAACTTTGCTGGTGCAGTAGAAGCCGCAGCCTCTACTGGTGGGCAAATTATGCCGCCAATTATGGGGGCAGCTGCATTTTTAATGATTGAATTTGCTGGTGTTCCTTATTGGGATATTGCAAAGGCGGCAGCGATTCCCGCCATCCTTTACTTTGCAGGAATATGGATTATGACCCACTTTGAAGCAAAGAGATTGGGCTTAACGGGACTTTCCAAAGAGGAAATGCCAGATAGAAAAGAAGTATGGAAGAAGGTTTATTTATTAGTACCAATCTTCGCTATCGTATATTTCTTATTTGCTGGCTTTAGTATTGAAAGAACAGCAATTTATGGGATCCTATTTACCATTGCTGTAAGTATGTTTAGTAAAGATACAAATATGTTCTTACATGAAGGTAAATTCACGTTTGGCAAGATTATTACTGCGCTCACGGATGGCGCACGTACAGCTTTAGGTGTTGCAGCTGCAACAGCTTGTGCGGGTATTATTGTTGGTGTTGTAACTAAAACCGGATTAGGTTTGAAACTTGGGAATGGTTTAGTTGATCTTGCAGGTACACTTGCAAATTCAGTTGAGGTCCAGTTAATGTTAACCTTAGTGTTCACGATGATCACATCCATAATTATAGGAATGGGTTCACCTACAACCGCTAACTATATCATTACTTCAACCATTGCTCTACCTGCTATTATTGCATTAAACGACCAATTACCCGTCATGATTCCTATTTTAGCTGCACATATGTTTGTGTTCTTTTTCGGTATTGTAGCAGATATAACACCTCCTGTTGCTTTAGCTGCATTTGCTGCAACGGGAATATCTGGTGGAGAGCCAATACGAACAGCTCTAAATGCATCGAAGCTTGCGATTGCAGCATATATTATTCCATATATGTTTATATTAAATCCAGTCCTATTGATGATCGATGCAACCGCTGGGGCAGTAATCATATCATTAATCACCGCAATCATCGGTATGATTGCAATTGGTGCCGGGTTAATTGGGTACTGGTACCGTAAACTACACTGGGTTGAGAGAATCATTGCGGTTATTGCAGGATTGATGTTAATCTATCCAGAAGGGTATTCAGATTTTATAGGCTTTGGAATATTTGTTGTCTTAGTGGCAATTCAATTTATGACAAAAAATAAGGATAACGATAAGGAAAAAATGGTAAGTGCTTAATATGCATTAGAAAAATCGGCATTGATTTTAAAATGCCGAGTTTTTCTCTTTTTGGCGAGAGACTATTACGTATTTTTGATATAGTAGTAATAACAAATAGATTCGTAGTGTCCTATATATAAAAGAAAGAGGCTTTTAGAATGAAAAAGCAGTATGATTTTACACAAGGAAATATTTTAAAGCAACTCATTGGTTTCTCTGGTCCCATTCTAATTGCCAACTTATTGCAAACGTCCTACCAATTTGTTGATAGTCTGTGGGTTGGGAATTTACTTGGAGCTAATGCTTTAGGTGCTGTAGCGGTTTCCGGTACGATTATATTTACAGTTCTTTCTTTTATTATTGGATTAAACAATGCAGCATTAACGATTCTTTCTCAGCAAAAAGGTCGTGATAATGAAGAAGGATTGGTAAGTTATTTAAATGCATTTGTAGTCATTATAACTGCCATGGCATTAGTCTTAGGTATATTGGGTTTTATTTTTACGGATGGGCTATTGTCTCTATTAGGTACACCTGAAGTAATGATGGAAGAGGCTAATCGTTATTTACGTATAAATTTTCTAGGGATTTTATTTCTGTTTGGATACAACTTCATTAGTACGGTACTTCGTGCTATAGGGGATAGTAAAACCCCAATGTACTTTGTGACGATTGCGGTGTTACTGAATGTCGTATTGGACCCATTGTTCATCTCTGTTTTTAATTGGGGTGTGGATGGTGCAGCGATTGCAACTATCACATCTCAAGGATTTGCCTTTCTTATTGGGCTTGTTTATGTCTTAAAAAGAAAGCTCGCGCCATTTACCTTACCAAAATTACCTTCCTGGAAAGAGGCACGGTTGATCTTCCATTTAGGTATTCCATCTGGATTACAAATGGCCGTCATATCCGCCGGGTCTGCTGCTATTATGAGTGTCGTAACAACATTTGGTTCCGGTGTAGTTGCTGGATTTAGTGCCGCACAAAGACTTGATAGTTTACTGTTACTTCCGGCTCACGCATTAAGTGCAGCGGTAACGAGTATGGCTGGACAAAATATTGGAATGAAGAATTGGGATAGGGTAAGTAAAATAGCTAAATATAGTGTTTTGTATAACTTTGCCATTATGTTATTTGTTGGAGTTCTTGTTTTATTTTTTGCGGAATTTGGGATGAAATTATTTATACGTGATGATACGGCAGTACAATTTGGGGAAATGTACTTACAGATTATTGCATTATGTTATCCGTTCTTGGGAATTAATTTCGTTTTAAATGGAATTGTACGTGCTGCTGGTGCGATGTATCAAGTGTTAGTATTAAATATAATTTCCTTTTGGATTTTGCGGTTCCCCTTAACAGCCTTTTTATCTAAACTGTTTGGAGAAATAGGTATTGCGCTTGGTATGGGATCGAGTTTTCTAATAAGTAGTGTATTTGCTTTTATGTACTTCCGTTACGGAAAATGGCGGAAAAAGGAATTGTTTGAAACGAGTAAATAATCACACACCTGTACACAAATTGTTGATAACTTATCAATTATTGTGCATAAGTAAGTATAGCTGTGGATAAATAGTGTTTTAGTAGAAAAGAAGAAGGAAATGTGAAAGTATGAAACGTAATAAAAAGACGAAGCAATCAATCGGTAAAGTATTTTTCATCTGCGTTGTGTTATTTGGCGTCATGAGCTTTGTTTCTATTCTATCGAAGAATGATGTGGCTAACTTTACTAATCCACAGGAAAGTTATCCACAAATAACAAAAGAAGTTCAAGACTATCGTCCACTTGTGGAAAAGTATGCAAAAGAGTATGGTGTAACCCCGTATATAGATGTTTTACTAGCCATCATGATGCAAGAATCTGGCGGAAGGGGTAATGATCCTATGCAATCTTCTGAAAGCTACTGCGGAAAGGTAGGTTGCATAAAGGACCCTGAACAATCTATTAAACAAGGAGTCTATTACTTTTCCGAAGTATTAGACGATGCTAAAGGGGATCTAGAATTAGCTGTTCAGTCCTATAATTTTGGCAGAGGTTTTATAAATTATGTCTTAGAAGAAACGGGAAGTTACTCAGAAGAGATAGCCATTGATTTTTCTCAAAAAATGTACGAAAATGCTTCTGATAAATCTATTTATTCATGTTTGAGGGAAGAAGCAAAGCAATACAATGCTTGTTATGGGGATATTTATTATGTTCAATCTGTTATGGAATATAAGGAAGGGCTAGATTTGGAATAAGGAATGAGAAACTGGTAGTATAAATATATATAGCTATTACTAAAAGGAGGATGAAAAAATGGTAAAAGAAATACATACAGAAAATGCACCAGCAGCAATTGGGCCATATTCACAAGCGATTCAAGCAGGGGATTTTGTTTATGTGTCTGGACAGATTCCTATAAATCCTGAAACTGGTGAAGTAGTGGAAGGAATTGAAAAACAAACAGAACAAGTATTAAAAAATTTAAAAGCTATTCTAGAAGAAGCTGGGGTAGGTTTTTCACAAGTAGTGAAATTCACCATTTTTGTAGCAAATATGGATCACTTTGCGAAAGTGAATGAAATTTATGGCAGTTTTTTAGAAAAGCCATATCCAGCACGAGCAACAGTTGAGGTCAGTCGTTTACCTAAAGATGTTTTGGTAGAAATGGATGTCATAGCCTACACTAAATAACTTATAGAGGGGATTTGAAGCATGGATAATTTCAAGTACTATAATCCAACAAAATTAATTTTCGGAAAAGGACAACTAGATACTTTACCAAAAGAAGTGGAGAGATATGGGAAGAAGGTTTTGTTAGTTTATGGTGGAGGAAGCATTAAACGTAATGGTATTTACGATAATGTTTTAGAGAAATTATCAGAAATCAATGCAGAAGTATTTGAACTCTCAGGAGTAGAGCCAAATCCACGAATCACTACCGTTCGAAAAGGTGTAGAAATCTGTAAAAATGAAGGAATTGAGTTTATTTTAGCGGTTGGTGGAGGTAGTACAATTGATTGCACGAAAGCTATTGCAGTAGGTGCGAAAACCGATGTGGATATGTGGGATATTGTAACGAAAAAGGCCCGTGCTAAGGATGCATTACCTTTTGGTACCATTTTAACAATAGCTGCAACAGGTTCTGAGATGAATGCTGGTTCCGTCATTACGAATTGGGAGACAAATGAAAAACATGGATGGAATGCCATTCCATACACGTTTCCGAAGTTTTCTATTTTGGACCCAGAACATACGATGTCGGTTCCCCGTGACCAAACAATCTATGGAATAGTAGATATGATGTCACATGTACTAGAGCATTATTTCCATCAAACGCCAAATACACCAATACAAGATCGATTTTGTGAAGGTATCCTTACAACAGTTATAGAAACGGCGCCAAAGCTCTTAGAGAATCTAGATAGTTATGAACATCGAGAAACGATTCTTTTAGCTGGTACATTAGCATTAAACAATATGTTAAATATGGGGTATGCAGGTGATTGGGCAACACATAACCTAGAGCATGCCGTATCAGCTGTGCACGATATACCGCATGGCGGAGGACTAGCCATTCTTTTCCCTCACTGGATGAGACATGTTTTAGATGATGAAAATGTACATCGCTTTAAACAATTGGCTGAAAATGTATTTCATGTTGACCCATCAAACAAAACGGATAAACAAGTGGCATTAGAAGGAATTGATAGACTAAGCGAATTTTGGAAGAGTATCGGTGCACCATCTAGACTAGCGGATTATGATATCGACGAAACTTCTATTGAGCTAATGGCGGAAAAAACGGTAGTTTCCCGTCCTCAATTTGGTAACTTTAAAAAGTTAACGAAGCAAGATTCCATTGAAATCTTTAAAGCAAGTTTATAACTTGTGGAACAAAGTTCGACAAATATTTCCCAGGTAATAAAAGGAAGTACAGTTTTTATAGCTGTGCTTCCTTTTTATATTTAAATGTTTACTTATTAACTATACGATGGAAACATAGGTTATGTACGGGTGGCTGGTGCAATTAAATGAAAATTCCCTTAATTTTCAAAGCAACATTACTATTTATTATTTGTAATATTAATAGACAAAACTAGTGCAAATGTATCAAAAATATTACAAATGATACAAAATACAAGACACTCGTAATGTTTGTCATAAACTCTTAATTGTACTGTTACTGTTTTCTCTATGAAGCTATGATAGGATTAATCTAGACTTAAAAGGAGGAATCCAAATGAGAAAGTTAGTAGCAGGATTTTTTGCTGGATTTATGATGTTAACAGCAACTGTAACAACCGTATCAGCGGAGGAATACGAAGTTCAAACAGGGGATAGTCTCTGGGAAATAGCAAATGAAAATAATACATCAGTTGATGATTTAATAGATTTAAATGATTTAAAAACAACAGTTATTCATCCGAAACAAATTCTATTATTAAATGAAACATATGTAGTAGAAAGCGGAGATTCTTTAACTAGTATTGCCAATCAATATGGTGTAACGGTAGACGATTTAAAAGATTGGAATAATCTAAAGTCTGATACTATTATTGAAGGTCAAGAACTTCATATTAAAGAATTATCTAATAAAAATATCGCAAAAGAAGAGCCGAATAAAGTTCAAAAAGAAGAAGTAAAAGCAGATAATGAAGTACAAAAAGAAGAAAACGAAGAACAAAAAGCAGATAACGAAGTAAAACAAGAAGAAAAACCAGTACAAGCTGATGTTTCTGATGATAAGCCAGAAGGAAAAACAATAACGGTAAAAGCAACTGCATATACTGCTGATTGTGAAGGTTGTTCAGGTGTTACATATACTGGTATGGATTTGAATAGCAATCCAGATGCAAAAGTAATTGCCGTAGACCCAGATGTTATCCCATTAGGATCAAAAGTTTATGTAGAGGGTTATGGAGAAGCAGTAGCAGCTGATATTGGAAGTGCCATTAAAGGTAATCGAATTGATGTATTTATTCCAAATGTAGATAAAGCCAAAGAGTGGGGAACACGTACTCTTGACATAACAATTTTATAAGATGATAAAAAGAAGGAATACCTGGCAGGATAGTGGTATTCCTTCTTTAAATTTTCCACGGGGTTTGTGATTAAAATAGATTTCTATTAAAAGTGAACTTCCGTAGACACCCCGTTATCCTCGATGATCTCTGTTGGTTCGTCTGTTGACTTCATAACCCCAAACGTTCCGACTGACAATATAACTAATACAAACAGTCCCAATAAAACCTTACGCATTCTAGTTGCCCTCCATCAAATGTACTACATGTATTATAATAGAAATGAAGGGAATTAACCACAGGGAAATCTTTCATATTCTAAAATATAAACAAGTAATCTCATAGTTTCTACTTTTACCCCACCTAAACGGGTAGTAAGACCCACCTCAAGCTTCTGGGGAAATAAAGAAGGTAGGTGAGTGATCAACTGCCTGTAAAGATCCTAACCATCAGTAAGGGATGAAGGAACCCCCCACTTATGGAAGTCTTCTTTATCCTAGATTTCTAATAAATTTCTTCCAATGACGAAAACGTAAGCAGTGTCATGAATATGATGTTAATAAGGGGGCAATACAATGGCAAATCATTTATTAAGGTTATTTTTAGAAAGTAATTTGGCGAATCTGAAGAAAAATGGACTCTATAATGAAATCGATACGGTTTATGGAGCGAACGGCCCAATGATAACCATTGGCAATAAAAGTTTCATTAACCTATCATCTAATAATTATTTAGGACTTGCAACGGATCCAAGATTAAAAAAGGTTGCTCAGGAAGCTATAGGTTCCCACGGGGTTGGATCTGGAGCTGTACGTACAATCAATGGGACACTGGATCTTCATGATAAATTAGAAAATAAATTAGCTGAATTTAAAGGGACAGAAGCGGCAATTGCTTATCAATCGGGATTTAATTGTAATATGGCGGCCATTTCCGCTGTAATGGATAAGCGTGATGTTATTTTTTCTGATGCTTTAAATCATGCATCAATCATTGACGGATGCCGACTATCAAAGGCAACGATTATCCGGTATGAGCATTCGGACATGGATGACTTAAGGAAAAAGGCGAAACAAGCAATTTCTTTAGGAAAATACGAGAAAATGATGATTATTACAGATGGTGTCTTTTCTATGGATGGAGATATAGCGAAACTTCCTGATATTGTGGATATTGCCGAAGAATTAAATTTAATTACCTATGTAGATGATGCACATGGGTCTGGTGTTACAGGCAACGGCTATGGAACAGTGAAGCAATTTGGATTAGAGGAAAAGATAGACTTTCAAATTGGAACACTATCAAAGGCGATTGGGGTAGTAGGTGGATACGTTGCTGGAAAAAAGGTCTTAATTGATTGGTTGAAAGCACGCTCCCGACCGTTTCTGTTTTCAACAGCTTTATCCCCAGCAGATATAGCGGCTAGCATAAAGGCGATTGAATTATTAATGGACTCTAAGGAATTGAATCAAGCGCTTTGGGAAAATGGTAATTATTTAAAACATGGGCTCGTAAAGTTAGGTTTTAACATAGGCAAAAGTGAAACGCCGATTACACCTTGTATAATCGGTGATGAAAAGGTGACACAACTATTTAGTAACCGACTGTATGATGAAGGTGTTTATGCTAAATCAATCGTCTTCCCTACCGTACCAAAGGGAACAGGGCGAATCCGGAACATGCCAACTGCCGCACATACGAAGGAAATGCTTGATCGAACCCTAGCAGCATATGAAAAGGTCGGAAGGGAAATGGGGTTGATTTAAAAAAGCTTGTAAAGAAGGAGGTTCCAATATGAAGCGTATCTTAGTTACTGGTGCACTCGGTCAAATCGGCTCCTTACTTGTAGAACAACTACGAACGATTTATGGTATTTCTAGTGTCATTGCAGCCGATATTCGAAATTCTTTGATGGCGCAAGAGGAAGGACCATTTGAAAAAATGGATGTAACGGAAGGTAAGGAGTTTTCGGCTATAGCGAAAAGGCATAACGTGGATACAATCATCCATTTAGCTTCTATACTATCAGCAAAGGCAGAATTCATACCATTAGAAGCATGGAGAACCAATATGACAGGTTTGCTCAATGGATTAGAAATAGCTCGAGAAATGGATCTTCAATTTTTTACTCCAAGCTCTATTGCGGCATTTGGCCACTCCACTCCAAAAGAAAACACACCTCAACTTACCATTCAACGGCCGATAACCATGTATGGTATTAATAAAACAGCAGGGGAATTACTATGTGATTATTATTTTAAAAAGTATGGGATGGATACAAGAGGAATTCGCTTCCCAGGGATCATTTCACATAATGAACCAGGGGGAGGGACGACAGATTATGCAGTAGAAATATATCATGCTGCATTAGAAAGAGGTGCATATACATCTTATCTTAAAAAGGATACGACGCTAGACATGATGTATATACCAGATGCATTAGATGCCATTATACAACTAATGGAAACGGACTCTAATAAACTAAAGAATCGAAATGCCTACAATATCTCCTCATTTGCCGCAGCACCAAAGGATTTTGCACAAGCAATCCGTAAACATATTCCCCATTTTCAACTTGATTATAAAATAGACCCAATCCGGCAAAAAATAGCTGATAGCTGGCCAAATCAATTAGACTGTACTGCAGCAAAAAGGGAATGGGGATTCCAACCCAAATTTGACCTAGAAAAAACGACGGAGGATATGTTTCGAAAAATTAAGGGGAAATAGAGAGGTTGCTCCTTGTATGACTAAAGGTGTACGACCTGCAGATATCTGATATCTGAGAAGTAGTACTGATATCTGAAAAGTAGTACTGATATCTGAGAAGTAGTACTGATATCTGAGAAGTAGTACTGATATCTGAGAAGTAGTACTGATATCTGAGAAGTAGTGCTGATATCTGAGAAGTAGTGCTGATATCTGAGAAGTAGTGCTGATATCTGAGAAGTAGTACTGATATCTGGGAAGTAGTGCTGATATCAGAGAAGTAGTGCTGATATCTGGGAAGGTAGTACTGATATCTGGGAAGTAGTGCTGATATCAGAGAAGTAGTGCTGATATCTGGGAAGGTAGTACTGATATCTGGGAAGTAGTGCTGATATCAGAGAAGTAGTGCTGATATCAGAGAAGTGGTGCTGATATCAGAGAAGTGGTGCTGATATCTGGGAAGTAGTGCTGATATCTGGGAAGTAGTGCTGATATCTGGGAAGTAGTGCTGATATCTGGGAAGTAGTGCTGATATCTGGGAAGTAGTGCTGATATCTGGGAAGTAGTGCTGATATCTGGGAAGTAGTGCTGATATCTGGGAAGTAGTGCTGATATCTGGGAAGTAGTGCTGATATCTGGGAGGTAGTACTGATATCTGGGAAGTAGTACTGATATCTGGGAAGTAGTGCTGATATCTGAGAAGTAGTACTGATATCTTGAGAAGTATTGATATCAGAGGAAAGAATGCTGATATATATTAAGTACAGAATTATAAAAAACCAAAAAGCACTCCCTTATAAATATTGGGAGTGCTAAAGAATTAGCTTGCATACATTTCTTTAATTTGTTTCTGTAATTTCTTATCTCGCACGTATTCATCATAACTCATTTCTTTATCAATCAAGCCGTTTGGTGTGATTTCAATCAAACGGTTTGCAATACTATTAACGAATTGATGGTCATGGGAGGTAAATAAGATAGACCCTTTAAACTTCATTAAACCATTATTTAGAGATGTAATCGATTCAAGATCTAAGTGGTTTGTCGGTTCATCCATGATTAACACATTTGCATGGGATAACATCATTTTAGAAAGCATACAGCGAACTTTTTCTCCACCAGATAGAACATTTGCCTTTTTCAAAGCTTGTTCCCCAGAGAACAACATTCTACCTAAAAATCCACGTAGGAATGTTTCTGTTTCATCTTCAGGTGAAAATTGACGGAGCCAATCTACTAAAGTGAGATCGCTGTTTTCAAAGAACTCCGAGTTATCTTTAGGGAAATAAGACTGAGAAGTAGTTACTCCCCATTTAAAACTACCTGCATCAGGTTCCATCTCACCCATTAAAATTTTAAATAGAGTTGTTTTGGCAATATCATCCGGACCAACAAAAGCAACTTTATCATCTTTATTTAACGTAAAGCTCACATTGTCTAAAACTTTCTTGCCACCAATCGTTTTTGTTAATCCTTCCACACGTAGTAAGTCATTTCCAATCTCTCTTTCAGGGGTAAAGGCAATGTAAGGATATTTACGAGAAGATGGTTTAATATCATCCAATGTAATATTATCTAGTAATTTTTTACGAGAAGTTGCTTGTTTTGATTTAGATGCATTTGCGCTGAATCGAGCAATAAATGCTTGCAATTCCTTAATCTTTTCTTCCTTTTTCTTATTAGCTTCTTGTGCCATCTTTGTAGCTAACTGGCTTGATTCATACCAGAAGTCATAGTTTCCAATATAAATTTGGATTTTACCAAAGTCAACGTCAGCAATGTGTGTACACACTTTATTTAAAAAGTGACGATCGTGGGATACTACGATAACAGTATTTTCAAAGTTAATGAGGAACTCTTCCAACCACTGAATTGCTTGAATATCAAGACCATTCGTAGGCTCGTCCAGTAGAAGAATATCAGGGTTACCAAATAAAGCTTGGGCAAGCAATACTTTCACTTTATCGTCCTCAGTAAGCTCTGACATAGTTAGCATATGAAGGGATTCATCAATACCAAGTCCTTTTAATAGAACAGCAGCATCAGATTCAGCTTCCCAACCGTTCATTTCAGCAAATTCACCTTCGAGTTCTGCAGCACGCATACCATCTTCTTCGGTAAAGTCACCTTTCATGTAAATAGCATCTTTTTCTTGCTTTACTTTATATAGGCGCTCATGGCCCATTAATACGGTGTCCAATACTTGATGATCTTCATAAGCGAAGTGGTCCTGTTTTAGAACAGCAAGACGTTCACCTGGAGTTAGAGATACATTGCCTGATTGAGGTTCGATTTCACCAGATAAAATTTTTAGGAACGTCGATTTACCTGCACCATTCGCACCGATTACACCATAACAATTTCCGGGAGTGAATTTTAGATTTACATCTTCAAATAATTTTTTATCGCCATATCGTAAACTTACATTCGTAACCGTAATCATGTAACTAAACTGCCTCCAATTTAAAAAGTAATCAAAGTTAGCTTACGTCATTTCACTAGATACGTCAATGAAAAGTAACAATTATTATAGAACAGCCGTAAAATAACTATTGAAAAATATAAAAAAACTGTCATATTATAAAAAAGCGGAAGCGCCCGTTTAGGAATGTATGAAAGAGATATATAAAACATAAAAGCTTAAGGTATTCCGAATAAACTCATATAAGAGAAGAGGGAAAGTCATGGAAGAGAAAGTAATATACTTATTGTTTACGAATACGGGTACCTTGTTAGCGAGAGTGATTCGGTTGTTTACAGGTCAATCGTTAACCCATGTATCTATTAGTTTTGATCAACAATTAATAGATGTTTATAGTTTTGGGCGTAAAAATGTGAGAAATCCTTTTATTGGTGGATTTGTGAAAGAAGATGTCCGTTGTGGTTTTCTAAGAAAATCGGAATGTGAGATTTATCAACTTGCTGTAGAAGATTTGGAGTATCATCGAATTTTGGAACGAATTTGTGAAATGGAAGCGAAAAAAGATGCTTATAAATACAATTTTATTGGATTATTTGGTGTTCTTTTACAAATTGAATGGAAGCGCAGGAATGCCTTTTTCTGTTCTCAGTTTATTGCTTCTCTACTAAATGAAGTAAAACAAATTCAATTTTCAAAGTCTATTTGTTTCGTGAAGCCAGAAGATATACGAATGCTGGAAGGCCTTCATTTAATGTATAAGGGAGTTCTTGAAAGTTATTATAAAGAGGAGATGGAAGAAGAAGAGCAACTTCAGCGTTTTTTTCTACCATTCTATCTATCTAAAAAGTTAAAACGTATTAAAATAGCGAAGGGGTGAATTCCCTTCGCTATTTTTTCGCCTAAAAGCCTAACTATTCTAATGCATCTATTCCCAACGTTTTGTATGGAATTTGTATACGGAATGCCAAATCATTTGCTTCTAAATCTATCCGTTCTACCGACACGTTGAAATTACTTTTGATATCCATATCTGTTACTGCAACATATATTTCTTCGTTCTTTGGATTAATGGTAACCCACTCGGGCATATCTAAATATTTCCCCATATATTCCATTATTTTCCGATTGGGTAATTCCAATAAGCCAATTGAAATGGAACGCTGTTTCAATATGATGTCACCATTTTCTTGAACAAATGGTTCTAGATGAACGGAAAGAGGAACTGTTGTATTAAAAACAGGTAGTTCTCCTCTTAACTGTACATCGTCTTCTAGTAGAATACGGTATTGATGTCTTGAATTATGAAGCACCTGTTCAAGGTAGGCATTAATCAATTCATTTAGATTTTGTTTTGTTGTTCGAACTACAAACTCCGAACTTTCATTTATTATGTCTTCTGAATGTGGCTTTGGATTCAATTCAGATACAGGCCAAAAAATAAGAATAAGAAGAACTATGAAGACCAGGATATTGAAACCTAATAAACTGTAAAATAGCTTTTTCCACTTATTATTTTCGTTTTTTGTCCCTTCTTGTGTATTCATGGTTTTCAACTCTCTTCACTCATAATGTCATGTGATATATATTCCAATACCCGTTCAGCAATTTTGCGATACCCCTGATAATTGGGATGAAAGTTATCTTCCGAAAATAAACTCGTATCTGTGTCCCGGAATAAATCGCTGGTTGGGACAAACGTTACATGATCATTCATTTCGGCAATGCTTTCTGTTGTGCTATTATAAGTTTCCGCAATAGTGTTTAACTCATCAATGTCTTGAAAATACTTTTCAAATGGATTATAGAAACCAACAAGGTAAATTTCAGCATTTCCATTTAAATTCCTTATTATATTTACGATTTTTCTGAGGTTCTGTTCGTAATGGCCTCTTTGCTCAATAAAATCGTTAAGTTTTAAATTCATAATATTCTCTTTTGCAACTTGCATAATATCATTTGCCCCAATGGTAACGAGGACAATGTCAGCCCTTTTAATAGAAGAACGGATTTCCCTTTCATTTAACCGTTCTAACAATTGGTTCGAGCGGTTTCCGCGCTTTCCGTAGTTTTCAAATTTTGCTATTTCATTATTTTCATTAATCGTTCGTTCCAATATTCCAACATATCCACCTTGGTTTGTTTCATCGCCTACACCTTGCGTTAAGGAGTCCCCAATTGCGACAACTCGTGTATGATTAGACAAGAAGAAGTTTAAGGTGGTTTCTAGTACTTCAGATATCCTGTCTGGAAGGGGCCTTTCCTCTTGAAGAGAAGTATGTTCATTAGGTGTATGTTCTTCCACATCCCTGTTTTCTATAGATGGCTCCGTCTGCTCTTCCGCTTTCGAGGGTTCTTCCTCTTGGTTTGTTACTTCTGCTCTTTTAAAGGTTTGCTGGCTAACAGGTGGGTTTAATTCACTTAAATAAGAAATAAATACGATTGCTAAAACTAATAAAATTCCTATAATAATAAGATATTTACGCTTCATGTCATCACACCTAAGTTGTTTACTTTATTTTATGGTAGTGTGAGTCGTTTCACCACAAAAATAATTTGAATGTTAATTATAACATGTTATATTTTCTATACCCTTATATTTTATTCAATAACATATGATTTAAACAAGAAAGAAGAAAAAGAGTTTAAGTCTTTTTTTACAAGATAAGATATATTAGAATAATTAAAATAGCAGAGCAAATTCAAGTACGAATTGCCCTGCTATTTTTGTATGATTTTCAGTTTTAGTGTTGTAAGCTCCCTTCTAATTACACAAGAGCTGCTTCGTTTATATTACCCCTTAATCGATTTAGTTCATCGTATGGATTTTTGCCAGAAATTACAGTAATTCCATTTGCTTTTTCAACGAAATCAAAGGATTCTTCATCTTCAATCCAAAGAATTTTTACTTGTTTATTCTCAAGATCTTCAATGGAAGAAGCAGATAGGGATGCACTTTTAACCCATAAAGCATCTACTTCATTTGGAATTTCTGCTAAGTTGTTAATAGAAACAATTTGAAACCCGAGTTTTTGTAACTTTGTTGCCGCTTCACTGTTGGAAACAGTTGTTGCAATTACTTTCTTTCTAATTCCTCCATTACGGTCAAATGGGGAAGAGAGTAACCATTTAATTGCGTCCTCTTCTGTTTCTTTAATAACTGGAGCTTCACCAGTAGCTTTTACAATAGCTTGGTCTAGGTCTTTTAAGATGTCATCTGTTGATTCAAGCCCAATAGATAGACGAACAAGTTCTTCAGATGTACCGCTCTTCTTCAAGTCTTCAGCACTTAATTGTTGGTGAGTAGTAGAAGCTGGATGGATAATTAGTGATTTCGCATCCCCAACGTTTGCAACGTGAGATAATAATTTAATATTGTCAATAAGCTTTCTTCCTACCTCACGTCCACCTTTAATACCGAACGTAATGATTGAACCGAAACTATCCTTCAGGTATTTTTTCGCCTTTTCGTGGGATGGGTGATTTTCTAATCCAGGATAGTTAACCCACTCGACTGCTGGGTGATTGTTTAGGTATTCGGCAACTACTTGTGCATTTTTCGTATGTTGCTTAATGCGTAAATGTAAGGTCTCCAATCCTTGTAAAAATAGGAAAGCATTTTGTGGACTTAAACACGCGCCTATGTCACGTAATAATTGGACACGTAATTTTGTAATAAATGCTGCTGGGCCAAGGTCTGCATATTTTAACCCATTATAGCTTTCATCAGGTTCTGTAAACCCTGGGAATTTCCCATTCCCCCAATCAAAACGTCCACCATCTACAACGACACCGCCAATGGTAGTACCATGACCACCAATCCATTTTGTGGCGGAATGTACAACGATATCTGCCCCCCATGAGATTGGTTTTGTAACGTATGGAGTTGCAAATGTGTTATCAATGATTAACGGAATTCCATTCTCATGAGCAATGTCCGCAATGGTTTCTACATCGAATACTTGTAAACTTGGATTTGTAATAATTTCACCAAAAACGGCCTTTGTTTTTTCGTTGATAGCAGCTCTTACTGCTTCAGGGTTTGTTCCATCTACAAATTTAACGTTGATGCCATACTTTGGAAGAGTATTAGCAAAAAGATTGTATGTACCACCATATAGGTTGCTGTCGGCCACAATCTCATCTCCGGCTTCTGCAATATTCAAAATAGCAAATGTTATGGCCGCCATTCCTGATGATAGCGACAGGGCACCAACACCATCTTCTAAAGCTGCTATTCGTTGTTCAAACGCATCCAATGTAGGATTCATGATTCGAGAGTAAATATTACCAGGTTCTGCTAAACCAAATAAATTTTGCGCATGCTCGGTATCACGGAAAACATAAGAAGTTGTTTGATAAATCGGAACCGCACGTGAGCCGGTTGTTGGATCAACCTCTTGACCTGCATGAAGTAATAATGTTTCAGGGTTTTGTAAATCGAATTTAGACATAGATAATTCCTCCTTGAGTGTTTGATTGGTATGTTACTATTCCAAATCTGGAGGTAGAGGGGATGAAAAAAAGCCCTCTTCCTAAGAAGAGGGCTTCTATTTATACAAATAGCCGATCCTCCTCTTATCTTCCAGTTCATGTGACCTGTAGGATTTAGCACCGTAGAAAAGTAAGAGTTACTAACTTTCAGGTTGCCGGGCTTCAAAGGGCCTATTCCCTCCACCGCTCTTGATAAGAGATTTATTGATTAATGCTTAGTATAATGGTCGGGATTCTATTTGTCAATACATTTCAAAAAAATAAATAATTTTATCTTACCTCAAGCTTCTGGGGGAACAAAAAAGGTAGGTGGGAGATCAACTGTCCGTAAAAATCCGACTAAGGGGATGGAGGAAAACCTCCACAGATGGTTGTTTTTCTTTATACATTTAGTATTCTAACTATTGTATTTTCAGGGGCTTAAGTTTTTTTAAACCTATTCAATGAAACTTAACTAAATGCATATATATAAGTATGGAAATGGAAGGGGGATAAGGACGGATGGGAAAGAAATATAAACATATAGAAACAGCAATTATTCACGATGGTTATGAGGATAAAGAAATGTTAGGAAGTTTGGCACCACCCATTTTTCAGACGTCAACTTTTACATTTGATTCAGCAGAACAAGGGGAGTTGCGTTTTTCGGGGAAAGAAGATGGGTATATATATTCGAGACTTGGAAATCCTACTGTAACTATTTTGGAAAAAAAGATAGCTACGTTAGAAAATGGGGAGCGGGGACTAGCTTTTAGTTCAGGGATGGCAGCAGTCTCGGCTGTACTAATCGCCTTATCAAAAGCAAACGATCATATCTTATGCTCTTCAGGTTTATATGGGTGTACGTTTGGTCTTTTAACCATGATGAAGGATAAGTATAACATGAAAGTTGATTTTTCAAATATGGACACCGAAGAAGAAATCCGCTCCAAAGTAAAACCTGAAACAGCGGTCATTTATATTGAAACTCCGATTAACCCGACGATGCGTTTAGTAGATTTAGAAATGGTTTCCAAGGTTGCCAAGGAATTTGATATTCCAGTTGTTGTGGATAATACCTTTTCCACTCCTTATTTACAGAAACCACTTGATTTAGGTTGTGATGTTGTCATTCATAGTGCAACGAAATATATTGGCGGGCATGGAGATGTGATAGCAGGACTCGTGGTTGGGAAGAAGGAATTTGTGGATAAGGTTGCATTAACTACTTTAAAAGACATTGGTGGGGTTATGTCCCCGTTTGATGCCTGGCTTTTAATTCGTGGGTTAAAGACATTGCCTTTACGTATGGATCGCCATTGCGAAAATGCGAAGAAGATCATGGAACATCTCAAAAATCACCCGAAAGTGGATAACGTATTCTATCCACATGATTCAACAAATCCTGACTTCCGTATAGGGAAGAAACAAATGAGAAAAGGTGGGGGAATGGTATCTTTTGAGATTAAGGGAAACAAAAAAGATGCACAACAATTTCTTAATGCTTTATCGATGATAAAAATTGCGGTTAGTCTAGGTGACGCAGAATCACTCATTCAACATCCAGCAACGATGACTCATGCTGTAGTACCTGAAGAATCTCGTAAAAAGATGGGGATTACAGATCAATTAATTCGATTATCGGTTGGTTTGGAAGCATGGCCAGACATTTGGGACGATTTAAAACAAGCATTAGATCAGTTGAAATAAGGAATTGAATATCCACATGCCGAATCAAAGAAAGCGGGGATTGGGCGTGGTAGAATGGAATATGAAACAATATGGATGGAATACTAAACTTCAATGCATCGTTCTTATAATTAGTTAAATGAAGGAAAAGTAAGTATAATATGGATATATTATTCCTATAGGAAGAGGTGAAACAATGGGAATACTAACTTTTTTATTCGCTTTTATCATCGTAATGAACATTTTATTAGGTATTTCTATTGTTTTTCTTGAAAGGAAAAACCCACCATCGACTTGGGCTTGGTTAATGGTACTTTTATTTATTCCGATTTTAGGCTTTATCCTCTATTTAATTTTTGGCCGCTCCCTATATAGAAAACGTATTTTTACCTGGGATCGAAAAACATGGATAGCGTTCAGGAAGTCAGTAAAGGATCAGATGGGTGTTTTCCATAACCATCAGTTTCGGTTTAATAATCCGAATATGCAGGAGTATTCGGATATTGCCTACTTGCATCTACGAAATGATGATGCCGTTCTTACCCAGGATAATGATGTTCAAATTTTTACGGATGGAAAAAAAAAGTTTGATTCATTAATAGAGGACTTAGAAAAGGCGGAAGATCATATCCATCTTCAATATTATATAATACGAAATGATGAGCTCGGACAAAGAATTGCAAGAACATTAATAAGGAAAGCGAAGCAAGGAGTAGAAGTACGTGTACTATACGATGATTTGGGGTCTCGTTCGTTAAGTAAAAAATTCCTCCATAAACTTCGAAAGGAAGGGGTTCAGATTGAGGCATTTTTCCCTTCTACATTCTTAAAAATTAACTTTGAAATTAATTATCGGAATCACCGAAAAGCAGCCATCATTGATGGGAGGATTGCTTATATAGGTGGTTTTAATATTGGTGATGAATACCTTGGGAAAAAGAAAAAATTCGGTTACTGGCGTGATACCCATTTACGAATAGAGGGACATGCAGTAAATAGCATACAGACAAGGTTTGTTTTAGATTGGAACCATGCGTCAAGACGGGATATTTTATATAATAAACGTTATTATAATGCTAAACCTAGTGGTAATGTAGGAATGCAAATTGTTTCGAGTGGTCCGGATTCAGAGTTGGAACAAATAAAGTATGGTTACATTAAAATGATTTTATCAGCTAAGGAATATATTTACATTCAAACACCGTACTTTATTCCTGATAATAGTCTTTTTGACGCATTAAGAATTGCGGCATTTTCCGGTGTGAAGGTTAGGTTAATGATTCCGAATAAACCAGATCATCCATTTGTTTATTGGGCAACACTTTCTTATTCTGGAGAATTACTAGCTGCGGGTGCGGAAGTGTATATTTACCAAAATGGCTTTCTCCATGCCAAGACAATTGTAGTTGATGGAAAGATAGCCTCGGTGGGTACAGCAAATATTGATGTACGAAGTTTCCAACTTAATTTTGAAGTGAATGCATTTATTTATGACCAAGAAATCTCCAAACAATTAGTGGATGCCTTTAATCAAGATATAAAATTATCTACGCAGATGACGGAAAAACTATATAATAAACGTACGATCGGGATTCGATTTAAGGAGTCGATTTCTCGTTTAATTTCACCGGTACTATAATGGGAGGATATACACAGAAATGGAATTAGAAGCAAAGGCTTGTTCAGAATCAAGAGCAATAAAAACAACACTTGTACTTCCGCCAGATACGAATAATCATGGAACTCTTTTTGGTGGAAAGTTATTAGCACATATTGATGAGGTCTCGTCCATCGCTGCATTAAAGCATGCAAGAAAAAATGTTGTAACAGCATCCATGGACTCTGTTGACTTCTTATCCCCAGTAACATTAGGGCAAACAATCACAATAGAAGCATTTGTTACATATGCACACCGGACGTCTATGGAGATTTTCGTTAAGGTAGTAACAGAAAATGTAATAACGAGTGAAGAAAGAGTGTGTAATACCGCATTTTTAACGTTTGTGGCATTAGATGAAAATGGAAAACCAGATGTAGTTCCTGCCGTTTATCCAGAAACAGAACAGGAAAGGGCACTTCATGAAGCGGCTATCGAACGTGCAGAACAACGTAAAGCAAGAAGAAAACGTTCGAAAGAGTTTGCGGAGAAATTTGGATTTTAAAAATGAATGGGTGAGTGACCATACAGCTAAAAATGGTCACTCATGTTAAATAAATGATGATAAGTCTAATAGTAAATGTCAATTTTCTATGACTTTGGTTCAACTTCCTCATAGGTGATAAAGTCTTCTGCCCAATTTTGAATTTCCTTTATAACAGGTTCTAAAGCTTTCCCTTTATCTGATAGACTATATTCAATCCGAACTGGAAATTCAGAGTAAATAGTACGTTTAACAATTCCTTCCTTTTCAAGCGTCTTTAAACGATCAGAGAGCAATCTTCCACTTATAGGCAAATCAGTTTCCATCTCTGAAAATCGCTTCGGCCCTTGCAATAATTCAAATAATATAAGACCAACCCAGCGTTTACTAAGAAGTCCCATTGCTTTTTCAAATCGTGGACATAATTTCTCCATTCTGATCACCTCAATCTCATCTATTAATTACTAAAAGTAACTAAATGTCATTTTAGCAAAATCTGAACGATGAGTAAAGAACTTGGAGAAAATGGAATAAGCAATTAAGAAGGTATTTCATATGAAAAAGTGGAATAATAATAGTGGTAAAACTAATTAATTGGAGGGGAAAAGATGGTAGACCATCAATCACTGGAAAAATATGCAGAATTAGCATTAAAAACAGGAGTAAATTTACAGCCCAATCAAGCATTAATGATTAATGCACCGATTGAAGGAGCAGATTTTACAAGAATAGTTGCGAAGAAGGCGTATGAACTTGGTGCAAAGGATGTACATATTAACTGGTCAGATGACGAGTTAGCATTATTAAAATATGAGAATGCCCCAGATGAAGTTATCGGTTCATTCCCAGAATGGCGTGTCATGCTTCATGATATGTATGCTAAGGATGGAGCTGCTGTATTAAGCATTCGTTCTACCGATCCTGATTTACTTCAAAATATTGATCCAAAGCGAGTGGCAATGGCAAACAAAGCAGCAGGAGAGGCCCTGAAAAATTTTCGCAAATATACAATGAATGATAAAATACCGTGGTCTATTATTTCTATTCCTTCAGGCGATTGGGCACAAAAAATATTCCCAGATAAAACAAAAGCGGAAGCTATCGAAAGTCTATGGGACGCTATTTTAAAAATTGTCCGTGTCGATCAAGACGACCCAGTTGCAGCATGGGATGCGCATAATCAAACATTAAAGGAAAAGAGAGAAGAATTAAACGCTAAGAATTACAAGAAATTAATTTTTAAGGCTCCTGGTACGAACTTAGAAATAGAACTTCCAGAAGGTCACATATGGAAGGGTGGATCTGCTCAAGCAGAAACAGGAGTAACATTTAATCCTAACATGCCGACAGAAGAAGTATTCTCCGTGCCACATAAATATGGTGTGAATGGAACGGTCGCTAGTACGAAGCCATTAAACTATGGTGGAAGTGTGATTGATCATTTCAGTTTAACTTTCAAAGACGGGGAAGTAGTTGATTTTAAGGCCGAGCAAGGGGAAGAAGTATTAAAACATCTTTTAGATTCAGATGGAGGGGCACGTCGATTAGGTGAAGTAGCTTTAGTACCGCATGAATCTCCGGTTTCTCAGTCTGGACTTATTTTCTATAATACATTATTTGATGAAAATGCTTCTTGTCATATCGCACTTGGAAAGGCTTATCCAACGAATATAGAAAATGGCTCAACCATGTCAGATGAGGAACTACACAAACATGGTGTCAATGATAGCCTTGTTCATGTGGATTTCATGATAGGCTCTCATGAATTGGATATTGATGGGGTCAAGCAAGATGGAACAGTGGAACCAATTTTTAGAAATGGTACATGGGCATAAATAATAGCAGGCACAAGGGATAGGCTTTTCCCTTGTGCCTGCTTTTTTGGGTGAATCCTTCCTGTGAAAACTAGGGGGATTCCCCATTGGGTTGTTTACGGTAACTCATAGGTGTTATGAGTGCCGGAACAAGCGCCAAAAAATCTAATTTGGTAACTCATCGGATTATGAGTGCCGGAACAAGCGCAAAAAAATTTAATTCGGTAACTCATCGACGTTATGAGTGCCCGAGCAGGCGCCAAAAAATCTAATTCGGTAACTCATAGGTGTTATGAGTGCCGGAACAAGCGCCGAAAAATCTAATTCGGTAACTCATTGGCATTATGAGTGCCCGAACAGACGTCAAAAAGTCTAATTCGGTAACTCATAGGTGTTATGAGTGCCGGAACAAGCGCCAAAAAATCTAATTCGGTAACTCATCGGATTATGAGTGTCGGAACAAGCGCAAAAAAATCCAATTCGGTAACTCATCGTGTTTACGAGTGCTCATTTGAGAGTGAAGCGCATGATTCTGATCACATCATACAAGAAGCAAAAAAGGCTACCTCCCAAAATCTATTGGGGGATAGCCTTCTATTACATCCATCCATTTTTCACAAGCACCGCTTTTATCATCGTGTAATTATAATCCTCAGGTAAAGCTTCTTTCAATGGCTTAAGTTTTTCCTCGGTAATTTGACTTCGAGCTTCTAGTACCACTTTCTCTTCCTCTTCATTAAAAAAGATGTCCCAAGCAACAGGATATCCATCTTTGTATGCTTTAAAAATATGATTTTCAATTGTTTGGTTAGACATATCACGTATGGCGGCAATATCCTTTAGTGATTTTCCTGACTGAAACATTTGGTAACTAATGAGATGACTTGGTTGATCATCTCCAGGTTGTTTCTTCGTTTTCGGTCTTGGTCTAGTATCTGTAATGCGAACTCTTTCTTTTACATCTGGATGGTCAGTTCTCCATTGTTGGATTACTTCTAAGAAAGCTTCTCCATATTGCTCAAATTTCTTTTCACCTATCCCTTTAATGGCAAGCATATCTTCCCTTGTTGTTGGAAAATAACGACTTAGCTCTTTTAATGTTGCGTCTGAAAATAAAATATATGGTGGAATTCCTTCTTCATCTGCAATTTTCTTACGAAGAGAGCGAAGACTCGAGAATAAATCTTCAAAGAAATCTGTTTCTTCGCTATTAGGAATGGTTGGTGCGAACATCCAAACACTTTCTTTCCCTTTCAAAATATCAACAGATTTTTGATTCAGTTTTAGAGTAGGATATTTTCCCTCTTCGGTTGAAAGCATTCGTTCAGCAATAAGGAGTTGAATCTGCTCTGTGATCTCCTTTTCAGTATAGTTAGACATGAGACCATAGGTAGTTAATTTATTCAATCCAAATGTATAAATCTTCTTATCCTTCGATCCTTTTAATACTTTTGCTGTCATCGTAACGCCAAACCGTTCACCCATTCGTTTGACACAAGAGAGTATTTTTTGTGCTTCTTCTGTGATGTCGGTCTTTTCTTGTCCTTGAATACAGTTACTGCAACGGCCACAATTTTTTTCTGATTGATTATCATCAAAATAATCTAATATGAAATCTTGCAGGCAGCTGTGAGTGTGGCAATAATTCATCATTTCTTGTAATTTTCGATATTCATTTTGTTTCGCTGACTCGTCCATCAAGGATTGCTCAATCAGAAATTTTTGCAGTTGTACATCCTGCGGGGAGAAAAGCAATATGCAATCACTCGGCTCTCCATCTCGACCGGCCCTTCCAGCTTCCTGATAATACGATTCAATATTCATTGGCATCGCATAATGAATGACGTAGCGAACATTCGATTTATCAATTCCCATACCAAAAGCATTCGTAGCAATCATTACGTTCGTTTCATCATGAATGAAGGAGTTTTGTGCTTCTTTTCTCTCTGTTTCCGACATTCCTGCATGATATTTGGCAACGGACAACCCGAGTCGTGAAAGTTGTTCATATAAACTATCTGCTTGCTTACGTGTAGCCGTATAAATAATCCCAGATTCTACCTTATGTTCGTTTAAAAAAGTACGAATATAACTGGTTCTATCTTTCCCCTTAACAACGTGAAAGGCTAAATTGTCACGGGCAAATCCGGTATTGATAACATGATCGATATGTAAAAGGTGCTGAATATCGTGGATGACCTCTTCCGTTGCGGTAGCTGTAAGTGCTACAAACACAGGAATATTAGAAATTTGTTTTAATGTACTTACAATCGACCTGTAACTTGGCCTGAAATCATGCCCCCACTGAGAGATACAGTGAGCTTCATCAAAAGCTACTAGAGCAATTTGTATTTGATTCATGATGTTAACAAAGAGGCCAGATTCAAATCGTTCGGGTGCAACGTAAACAAATTTGTATCGACCTTGCATGACATCATTCAATCGGAGTTGCTGCTCAGATTGGGAAAGGGAACTATTGATAAAAGTGGCAGGGATACCATATGCGTTTAGTGCATCCACCTGATCCTTCATGAGTGATATTAATGGGGAAATAATGATAGCCGTTCCATCCATGGACAAACCGGGGATTTGATAACATAAGGACTTTCCGCCTCCTGTTGGCATGACAGCAAGTGTATTATTTCGTTGTAGGACATGCTCAATTGTTTCCTTTTGACCAGGCCGAAATGTCTCATAGCCAAAATACGTTTGTAAAATTTTCTCCTCTTTTGTGAGCATGAAACAATCCTCCTTTTTCATATATCTTATTGCTATTGCTGCTTCTATAGATTGTTATTTTAATAATAAATAGTTTTAGATTATAGTGCGTGTTCAAAGAAAAAGACCGAGATCGACTAAATGCGCCACGTCCTATTGCAACGCTGCTCCTACATAGGGGCATGTCATTTTCACCGGACTTTTTGAACAACCTGTTATAGCCCTAAATTAATAGTAACCATTGCTAAAATAATCATAACATGATAAAACCATTTTAATAATATTATCCTATCATAATTTAACATGAATAGTACTTTCTACAGAACTTTTTCGTAGAAGTTTGGTTAGAATAGTATTTTAATAAATAACGACAAATTCATTTACATACTCATCTGACATCTATAAAATGTCCATTATATACTTTTTGATTAGGAGGGGTGAGATGGGTCCTTCATTACTACTAGAAATTGCGCTTATTGGTATTTTAGGAATAGGTTCGCAATGGCTTGCTTGGCGCTATAGAATGCCTGCAATTGTTATCATGTCTGTTACGGGCTTAATAGTAGGGCCAATTTTTGGAATTATTAATCCTGAAGAAGACTTTGGAGATTTATATAGTCCCATTATTTCAGTAGCCGTGGCTATTATATTATTCGAAGGTAGCTTGAATTTAAGTTTTAAGGAATTAAAGGGCATTGGAAAGCCAATTTTCCGGATATCTACAGTTGGGGCACTGATTGCTTGGATTTTAGGTTCACTAACAGCCCATTATATAGCTGGATTGTCTTGGGCGGTTGCCTTTGTAATTGGTGGGCTGTTTATTGTTACTGGTCCAACGGTTATTATGCCATTACTAAGACAAGCAAAATTAACATCAAGACCAGCCAAAGTATTAAAGTGGGAAGGGATTATTGTTGACCCAATTGGAGCATTAGTGGCAGTTTTTGCTTTTGAAATCATTACTTTCATTACAGCAGATAATCCTGATGGTTCACAGTTAATCTTGTTCTTCACTGCTTCGGTTTTTGCAATTATATTAGGTTGGGCACTTGGAAGAGGTTTAGGTTGGGTGTTTGAAGAAGGACATATACCGGAATTCTTAAAATCGCCTGCAGTTGTAGTTGTTGTTATTTTTGGTTTTACAGTGGCGGATTTAGTCATGCATGAAACGGGTCTATTATCGGTTACTGCGATGGGGATTACGTTAGCAAACATAGGAATTAGCTCCATTTCCGATATGAGGCATTTTAAAGAGAATATTTCTATATTACTTATTTCCACTATTTTTATTATGCTAACGGCTTCCTTAGAGGTGGATACATTATTACACATTTTCAGTCCTAACATTATTGGTTATGTGTTATTAATGATGTTCATCGTAAGACCATTGTCTATATTTTTATCAACCATTGGGACATCTTTATCATTAAATGAAAAAGTATTACTTGGGTGGATTGCACCAAGAGGAATTGTTGCATTAACTGTATCTAGTTACTTTGCTACAATTCTACTTGATGCTGGGTACCAAGATGCTTCTATCTTGACAACATTAACCTTTGCCCTTGTATTCTTTACTGTACTATCTCATGGTTTTTCTATCGGTTGGTTAGCTAGAAAGTTGGGTCTATCTGAAGAAGGAAAACCAGGTGTACTGATTATTGGAAGTAACCCATTTACAGTTCGATTGGCGGATTCGTTAAAGAAGTCAAGTATACCGGTTATCATTGTTGATTCATCATGGGAGCATTTAAAGCTTGCAAGAAAGGCTGGGGTTCCTTTCTACCGCGGAAATATGCTTTCCGAACAGACAGAGCATATGCTAAACACGATTCCATATGATTATTTACTCGCTGCAACGGATGACCATGCATATAATTCCCTTACATGTACGACTTTCCTTCCTGAATATGGAAGGACAAATGTCTTTAAAATTAGTCCATACGATGTAGTGGATAACTCTACTGGAGTTGTTTCTAGAGTTGGAGGAAGAATTTTGTTTGACAGGAAGTTCTCCATCGAAGTTCTAAATGAAAAAATAGAAAAAGGCTTTGTTTTCCGTAGAACGACATTAACGGAACAATATGGCCTGAAACAATATCTAGATGAAAAAGATGATTCAACCGTATTCTTGTATTTAATTAAACCAAATGGTGTCTTGAAGTTTTTCTCAGAGGAAATGCGGACCATTCCATCCACAGGAGACACCATCGTTAGTCTAACCCCACCACTTAAAGAAAAAGAAAAGATTCAGGCAAAGTTAGATAAGGTGAGAGAACAATCAGATGATGTGTAATAGGTAAAAGAAGCAGCTCGAATACACGACGATATCATGAGAAGTGAAGGGTATTCGAGCTGCATTAATACACTTAATCCATTTCATCTAACTGACGATTAACTTCCGCAATTTCATCTTCCAAGCGCGCTAATTGATTTTGAGCAGATGACACTCTGCCTTTTACATACTCCAATTTATCTAAATCGCTTTGAATACGAACATAATCCGATTTTAATTCCGCTAGTTTTGCTTCAAGTTCCTTTTTCGTCATTTTCACACATCCCCCTTACGTATAGTCTAGCTAAATCCTCTTTATAAAACAAGAAAATCCGTTATAATGAAGGCATATCATATGTTTTTATTTCGGAGGTTTATGAATGAAAATTATATTTTCCTCTTCTATTAAAAATTACTTGGAGAAGGTAGAACCATTACTATTGCGTAAAGAGTCTTCCAATAATTTAATGCTTGGTCTATTAGAATATTTTAAAACAACCATGACAAAAGATGTTTATTGCGGATATATAGAAGATGGTGGAGAAGTGATATATGCTTTTATGCAAACTGTACCTAATAATTGGATATTGGCAGATGTAGATCATGTTGATGATCAACTATTTTCAACTCTAGCGAATTTCTTTTATAAAAAAGCAATTAAGGTGCCAGGAGTACTGGGGCCTATTCATAATGTGGAATGCTTTGTTCGAGAATGGTTGAAATATAAAAAGGTAAAAGCTTCTATAAAAATGAACCAGGTTATTTATCAATTAAATGAGGTTCGAATTACACCAAGCCCAAATGGGGAATTAGTAAAGGCAACGAAATCAGAGCACGAACTAATAAAAAGCTGGCTCATTCAGTTTGGAAAAGAAACAAAGGAAAAACCAATTACTGAAATTAAAGCTAGTCAAATGGCAACAAAATATATTGAGAATGAAAGTTTGTACTTGTGGAAAGTGGATGGGATGCCCGTATCGATGGCTAACCAATCGAGGAGAACCAAAAATGGAGTATCCATTAATGCGGTATTTACCCCAGATGAATTTAAACGAAATGGCTATGCCACAAATATCGTGGCAGCTTTAAGTCAAAAGTTATTGGATAGCGGTTACCAATTTTGTAGTCTATATACCGACAGAGAGAACCCAACGTCCAATAAAATTTATTCAAATATTGGGTATGACGTAGTAGGATCGTCGGTGGTGTATGAGTTTAAGTGAGAGGGACAAGGGGACAGGTGCACTGTCCCGGTTCAACCTCTGTCCCCCTTTCACTTTTAAATCAAAGCATCTTCTTTATCCTTTTTAGAATTTACATACGTTTGATAAAAATGAACGATAATGGTTCGAACGACGGCGTATGTTGGGACTGCAAATAGAATTCCAAGGAAGCCAGCAATACTACCCGCTGCAATAATGACAGTCATTACAGTTAAAGGATGAATATTTAGTGCCTGCCCCATCACGTTCGGGGAAATCAAGTTACTTTCAATTTGCTGTGCAACAATCATAATAATGGAAACCCAGATTAAATTGTAAGGGTCCTGGATGGTTCCGACTATCAAAGCTGGAGTAACTGCTAAAAACGGTCCGAGATACGGAATTACGTTCGTCATCATGCCAAATAGTGCCAAAATCAAGGCATAGTTTAAATCAATAATGACATATCCTATAAATAATAATACTCCAACACAAAAGCTTACGAATAATTGTCCTTGAATAAAGCTTGATAAAACATGATCAATCTTAGCTAATAAACTACGAATATTATCAGCCTTTTCCTTCTTGAATATCTGTAAGACAAATGGTAATAACTTTTCCCCATCCTTCAACATGAAAAATAAGAAAAATGGTACCATAACAAGTCCAGCAACAATACTAATAACTTGGCCAATAAAGCCACCTAGAAGCCCAAAAAGGTTATCTAAAATATTTTGCATGTGGTTCGGAATATTGCTGATAAAATCTTCTATTGCAACAATGATTTGTGGTGGAATACTTGTGTAATTAATTCTCCAGTAAAATATGAAATCCTCAATAGCTGCAATCATTCCGGGAATCCCATACATCAAATTCGTAACCTGCTTCTGTAAAATTGGCCATACATACATAATAAATACTGTTAAAAGTAATAGAATAACGAGGAATACTAGAATGACAGCAATAATTCGTCCAACTTTTAGTTTCCGCTCAAAAAAATGCATCAAAGGTCGTGTGAGGTAATATAAAATCCCCGCACCAATTAATGGAAAGGCGATGGCTCCAATATATTGCAAAATAGGAATGAATATAAAACTTGTATAATTTAATAATAAGATTAATAGAAATAAAAGAATTAAAAAACTAAGAACGTTAAACCAACGCTTTTGAAACATTCCATTACCCTCTTTCTCTTGATATAACTAACTTCATTTTAAACGATAGATGATAGAAATTGGAAATTTAAGGCATATTTACTTACTATTTTATCCAATCCCCGCTCTGAACATACAAGTTAAAAAAACAGAATATAGAATAATTGTTTAAAATATGTTAAAATTTGAGCATATTTATCTCACCTAAAAGGGCGGTAAGACTCCCACCTCAAGCTTCTGGGGAAACAAAGAAGATAGGTTGGAAATCAACTGCTCGTAAAGATCCGATAAGTGCGACTAACTATGAGTGGGGGATGAAGGAACCCCCTAGTCATGGAAGTCTTTGCAGATAAAAAGTATAAACGTTCAGTGCAACGATGGCATTTGCCTAATCTAAAGCAAATGCCAAGTTTTCTAATGGAGGATAGAATCATGACTGCTTGGATGCAAGTATACAAAAAATGGGATGCATTTGAAGAATTAGATCCATCCCTTCAATTAGAGTTAGAAAGATTAAAAGATGATCACGTAAAACTAGAAGATTCATTCTATAGAGAATTAGAGTTTGGGACAGGTGAGATGCATGGCTTAATTGGACCTGGAACAAACCGTATGAATATATATACTGTTCGAAAGGCAGCAAATGCTCTAGCAAACTATTTATTTGCAACTAGCGTAAATGTGAAGGATCGTGGAGTTGTTATTGCATATGGTTCAAGATTTATGTCGAAGGAATTTGCGTTGGAAACGGTCAAGGTATTAGCCTTTTATGGAATAAGAACCTATCTATTTGAATCGGCTATTCCAACTCCATTATTATCTTTTGCCGTGAGATATTTCGGAACAACCGCTGGAATCATGATTACTGCAAGCGATAAACCTAAAGAATACAATGGGTTTAAAGTTTACAATGAGGATGGAGCACAAATGACTCCTAAAGAAGCAGATCATTTTGTTTCTTATATGGGCCATATGGAAGATGAATTATCAGTGCCTTTTTTGGAACAAAAGGATTTGGAAGAAAAGGGGATAATTTATTGGGTCAAAGATGAGATTGACCGGGCTTATTTAGAACGTTTACGATATATCTCTAAAATGGAACATGAAGAACAATTAAAGGATAAGGATATAAAAATTGTTTTTGCACCTCTTCATGGACCTGCACTCCCACTTGTGAAAGAGGGGTTAGAGCAACTTAATTTTGATCAAGTTCATCTAGTAGAAGAACAAGCAATACCTGACGTGGAAGCTATTTCAACAAATATAGAAAAGCACGAAGCTTTCCAGATGGCAATAGAACTTGGGAAAAAGGTGGATGCGGATATTTTGCTTGCTACGTATCCGAATGGTGATAGACTTGGAGTCGCTGTGAAAACAACAGAGGGGAATTACCAAGTACTTACCGGAAATCAACTAGGGTCTATCCTATTAGATTATATTTTGAGACATAGTGATCCGAATGTTTATCGGAATTCACGCGTGATAAAATCTGTTGTTACTACAGAATTAGGAAGAGCTATTGCGGATTCTTATTATGTGAAGACAATCGATACGCTAACTGGCTTTAACCATATTGGGGAAAAGATTGGTATGTTTGACTCTAGTGGGGAGACATTCCTATTTGGCTTTGAAGAAAGCGACAGCTATTTAGTAAATGGTTTTGCACGTGATAAAGACGCGATCCAAGCTTCCGTTATGACAGCTGAAATGGTTTATTTTTGGAAGAAACAAGGTAAAACATTGCTTGATGTATTAGAAGACTTGTATCAAAAACATGGATATTATTTAGAAGGTACGTCAGCATTCGCTCTAGAAGGCGAAAATGACTTATCTAAAATAAAGGAAATCATGAATCAATTTAAAGAAAATCCTCCAAAAGAAATTGCCGGTTTAAAAGTGAAACAAATAGAAAATTATGAGAAGCGGGAACGGAAATTTGTTGTAGATGGATTAGCAGAGGATATTTTATTGCCAAAGGAAAATATGGTAAAATTCTATTTAGATAATAACGCTTGGGTTTGCTTATGTCCAAATAGCATAGAGCATAAGATCCAATACTACTACGGTGTTTGTGGGGAAAGTATGGAAGATAGTAGAAATTTGTTATCATCATTAGAATCTACACTAAATAAAATGACGGAAGAAAGTTTAAAAAAGCAGCGTATAAATTTTGTATCTTAGGTTATATATATTATAGAGATGGAAATTGACATATTATATATTTAGGGTTTTAATATATTTATATTCCTATAAAGGGGAGTAGCTGTACAATTAAAGTCGTCATTACGAGATCTTAAGTCTCCGGCTTTAGTTGGCAACTAACGTTGTTAGCGAGACCTTTACCAGTCGGGTAAAGGTCTTTTTATGGTCTTTACCTAATGGTAAGACCATTTTTATTTTTAAGGAGAGAGATTATGGGATCAGAATTAATCATTGAATACCTTTGGGTATTAGTTGTGTTAGTGGCTTTAGAAGGTTTACTAGCAGCAGATAATGCCTTAGTATTAGCGATTATGGTTCGTCATTTACCGGAAAAACAACGGAAGAAAGCACTATTCTATGGTTTAGCAGGTGCATTTGTCCTTCGTTTCGGATCATTATTTATTATTTCCTTCCTTGTAGATGTATGGGAGGTTCAAGCTTTAGGTGCCATTTATCTATTATTTATATCGATTAAAAACCTGTATGACAGGTTTAAACCGAAGACCCCGGATGATGAAGAAGCGGCCAAGGCTAAACTGAGAGATTCAGAAATTCATGAAGCATCACCAAAAGAATTTTGGCTAACCGTAGTGAAAGTGGAATTTGCAGACTTAGCATTTGCGGTTGACTCTATATTGGCCGCAGTTGCTTTGGCGATGGCTCTTCCACCAAGTGGACTAGGAACAATCGGAAGTTTAGATGCTGCACAATTTTGGGTTGTTTTTGCTGGAGGTATGATTGGTCTAATCATTATGCGTTTCGCAGCAAATGTCTTTGTCGACCTACTTCATAAACGTCCTGGTTTGGAAGTGGCAGCATTTATTATAGTCGGATGGGTTGGTGTGAAGTTGGCTATTATGGTATTAGCACATGAAGATATTGGTTTAATACCTCATGAATTCCCACACTCCATCTTATGGAAACTTATTTTCTATGGTGTATTAGTCCTTATCGCCATCGTCGGTTGGTTTGCTTCCGGACCGAAGAAAGAAGAAGAGAAAGAAGGAGCACAATCTTAACAAAAAACAACGATTTCCATTTAAAAGCCCTGAAATCGGGTATGCGTAATGGAAATCGTTTTTTGTTATATATTTAACATTTTTGAAGGAGAGATAATCATGTCCATTCAATTAAAACGTATTTATGAGTCTGCTAATAAAAATGATGGAATACGGGTTTTGGTTGACCGCATTTGGCCAAGGGGAGTTTCTAAAGATAAAGCCAAACTGGACTATTGGCTAAAGGGAATTGGACCTTCAACCAAGTTGCGAAAGGATTTTAACCATGATCCAGAAAAGTTTGCTGACTTTAAAGAAAAGTATAAGCAAGAATTGAAAAATGGAGAACAGAAAGAGCAGCTAAATCAATTAAAGGACATAGTGAAAAGCAATTCCAAAGTAACACTACTCTACGGTGCAAAGGATGAACAACATAACCAAGCCGTTATTTTAAAGGAGTTATTAGAAAAATAGATGACCAGTTAAGTTATTTATCCCACCTCAAGCTTAAGGTAGGTGGGTGATCAACAGACTAACCATTAGTTGGGGATGAAGGAAAACCCCCACTGATGGTTAGTCTTCTTTATATTTTTCGAGTTAGGTAAAGATGCACATTATTTTTATTTAATTTCCTACTGGGGTACAATAAAAAGACGTTAATTAGCATAGGTATTTATCCTTTGCTAAGTTCAATATTATCTAGGTTAAGGTATGAATAAACAATGAGGTGATATAATATGGCCGAACATCATTTTCTTTTAAAAGCAGATTGGCCCGGAGGAAGAAATAGTGAGGGGTATATAGCTGCAGGAAATTTGAAAACAAAAATATCGATACCGACCGAAATGGACGGACCGGGAGTAGGCACAAATCCCGATGAAATGTTGCTTGGTGCTGCTGCAACTTGTTACCTAATTACACTAGCTGCCATGATTGAACGAGCTAATTTACCATTAAAAGAGATGGCCCTTGAATCAGAAGGGATAGTCGATGTTACAAATGGCATTTTTACGTATAAGAAAATTATTCATCGTCCGACCGTCGCTTTACAGACAAGTGCTACGGAAAAAGATCATAGAAAACTAAGGATTTTGGTGGAAAAGGCTGAGAAGAGCTGTATGATATCCCGTGCGATTAAGGGAAATGTAGAATTGAAATTAGAACCAACATTGAGTTAAAGAGTTACAGTATTTCTTTCAAGGTATTGAATAACTTATGGATTAGGTTTAAAATATAAAACGTAGTAACCCAATTGGAATAATAATTATATAAATAGATAAAAGGAGGTCATAAGAATGAATGGTTTATTGGTTATTGTGAACGTAATTGTTCTTATATTAGCTATCATTTTATTAATCAATATGCAAAAGAAACATGTTTCCTTCTCCAAGCGTGTGTTTACAGGGATGGGAATCGGTATCCTTCTTGGAGTCATCTTTCAAGCCGTTTATGGTACAGAATCTGAAATTATTGCAAAAACAATGGATTGGTTTGCCATTGTAGGGACAGGGTATGTCCGTCTATTAATGGTGATCGTCATTCCACTTATTATGGTATCCATCATTCGGGCCATCATTAATTTGGAAAAGACGAAAGAACTAGGAAAAATGGCGGGTTGGATTATAGGGACATTGATCCTTACAACCATGGTTGCGGCTTTGGTTGGGATTGGTTCGTCATGGTTATTTGATTTAAATGCAGAACAAATTGAAGCGGGTCATGCAGAAGCAGAACGTGGAGAATCAATAGAAGCTATGTATGCGGATATGGAAGGTCAAACAACACCACAACGTATCCTTGATTTTATTCCAAGTAATATTTTTGAAGATATGACTGGTGGGAGAGCGACATCCACGATTGCGGTTGTAATATTCTCGATTATTTTAGGTATTGCTGTTCTTGGAGTACGTAGGAAAAATCCGGAACAGGCTGACCTATTTATTAAAATAGTTAATTCCACTTATACAGTTGTCATGCGCCTTGTTACGTTAATATTACGATTAACTCCATTCGGGGTTCTTGCACTTATGACGAATATGGTTGCAACGACTAACTTTGCTGGAATTATTGAACTAGGTAAGTTTGTCTTAGCTTCTTACGTTGCGTTAATTGTTATGTTTATGATTCACTTAATCCTTGTTAGTGGTTTTGGATTAAATCCTTTCACCTATTTGCGAAAAGCTTTCCCAGTATTAGGGTTTGCTTTTACTTCTCGTTCTAGTGCGGGATCTATTCCGTTAAATGTGCAAACGCAAAGAGAATCATTAGGTGTTGATGAAGGGATAGCAAACATGTCTGCATCCTTTGGGGCGACAATGGGACAGAATGGTTGTGCAGGTATTTATCCGGCAATGTTAGCGATAATGATTGCACCAACTGTTGGAATTGACCCATTCTCTATCGGATTTATTCTTCAGCTTGCAGTCATTGTGGGTATTAGCTCGTTTGGAGTTGCCGGTGTTGGTGGTGGGGCAACATTTGCAGCAATTATTGTTCTTTCATCCATGGGGCTACCTGTAGGGTTGGCAGGTCTCCTAATCTCCGTTGAACCACTAATTGACATGGGAAGAACAGCATTAAACGTTAACGGCTCTATGGTAACTGGTACAATCACCTCACGAGTTTTGGGTAATTTTAATACGAAGATCTTTAATGATAAAAACGCAACAACGGAAACAGATGGATTTTAGTGGAAGAAGCTTTTATTATGAAGAATAACTAAATTAAGGAGTAGCATACTAGATCGCAAATGTGATTGGTATGCTACTTTTTTACTGTAATAAATTCCTTTCTAGTTTTGATGAGTGCCTGCATAAGGGAAAAACCACTTCATTCCACAACTTATAGCGATTACACATAGTCTAGATGATTCACCGATAAAGGTTGTTCCTCTGAAATCAATTTTTTTGCCCTTCCGAAAAAAATATAACTAGCTGAATGTATACTTTTTAATTACAACAGACCTCACTTGATTAAAGATAAAACCTTGCTTAAATTTTGCTTTTCTCTTGCTTCTTCATAGTATCTAAAAGGACAGCCCAATTCCTTCACACGGGATAATACATTTTTAATATGAAAATGTTCTGGCCTAAGGTTTTCATTGACTTCTTCCCAATATAATGGAGTAGCTACTGTACCTTCTCTTGTTCTACGAGGAGAATATGGAGCGATAATTGTTTTATCTTTTCCATGTTGAATGTAATCTATATACAAACGACCTTTGCGTTTCTTCTTCATTCTTTCCGTTGTAAATAAATTAGGGTAAGCTCCTTCCACGGTATAGGCAACAGCTTGGGTAAAAACAGCAGTTTCATCGTATGTTAAACTATTTTCCGGAATAGGAATATGAATTTGAATTCCTTTATTACCTGAAGTTTTTACAAAGGAAAGGAGGCCTAAATCATCAAGGATTGGTTTAATCAGATTTGCAGCTTGAATAGCTAAAGAAAATGCATCTCGGTCTGGTGGATCCAAGTCAAATACGATTTCGATAGGCTTCGGTTGGTCAACTATCTGAAAAGGGACATGATATTCCAATGCCCCGTGATTTGCAAACCAAAGAATTGCATCCATACGATTACAAATAATCATTTTTTCGCCTTCTATTAGTTTGAAGTCGATGAAATCCGGTGCATAAGCTGGAAGATGTTTTTGATAGAAGAATTCTCCATCTATGCCTTCAGGGAAACGGATTAAGGTTAAAGCACGATTTCTCAAAAACGGTAACATATATGGACTGATTTCTCGAATATACGAAAGTAAATCTCCCTTTGTGTACATAGGGCCAGGCCAGTAGATTTTGTCAATCTTAGAAATGCCGATATGTTCGGGTATCATCGCCAAATCGATTTGTAAATTAGCTAACGTACAAGTCTGTGGATCTGTTTGTGGCAAAAGGGAAACAAATTCTGGCTCTCGCAATTCTTCCTGATGTAAATCGAGCGTATGAACTTTAGCGCAAACAGCTGGTGGCAAGGAAACACCATCCTTTGTTTTCTCTCCATTCGTTATAAATAGCTTCTCTAATGTTTTCGCTTCATCTTCTTTTAAGCCATGCTTACATTTCCCAACAACATAAATTTCATCATTGTGAAATACATTGAACGTATAATAGCCATTTTGCATGTCATAATGCGTAAGAAATCCCTGAATCGTCCGCCAGTTTTTAATCTTAAACCAATCTTGATGATTTTTCCCAGATATGTATTTACTATTTTTCCGTTTGGCAATGATGCCTTCCCCTTTATAATCAAAAATGATCCCCCATAAATGATCGGCATTTTCAAAAGAAGGGACGTAAATCATTCGTTTGCTTTCTGGTAAATTTTTAAAAAGGTTTTGTAAGTTCTGTTTCCTCTTGCTAAAAGAAGTGATTAATAAGGTTTCTCCCTTTAAGGTCAGTAAATCAAAGGCCATAAAGGAAGCAGGGCGTTGGTTACTAGCTTGTTGAATAGCTGAAGATTTCTTTAGGCGTCCGCGTTTTTGTATCCAGTTGAAATTGGCCTGATACATATTGTTTAAAACGACCAATTCTCCGTCTATTGTTAACGGAAGATAGTCTTTTACTTGATTGTAGTTTTTTTGACAAAAGGTAATTATTTCCGGGAAATTTTCTGTTAAATCCTTTCTGTTTTTACTAGTTAACTGAATGCTTCCATCCTTATCCCATGTTAATACACAACGGAATCCATCATATTTCACCTCGTAAACCCATTCCTTACCATATGGAATCTCTGTACTTGTAATTGGTTTCATCATATCCATAAACAAATTCCCCCTTCTTTAATAAATTGGCTAATTATGTGGAAAATAAACGAAGGGATAATAAATGATGTAAAACAAAAGATAGGATTATGATTTGTTAATTAAAAGATGAAAAAAATGCCTAAATGAATGGAGGTTACCCCATGCATACGATGTGGAAAGGTTCCATAAGCTTTGGTTTAGTTAATATCCCAATAAAAATGCACGCCGCAACAGAAAACAAAGATGTCAAACTACGCCAACTGCATAAAGAATGTAAATCCCCAATTAAATATGAGAAAGTTTGTCCTGTATGTGATAAAGAAATAAACAATGATGAAATAGTAAAAGCATATGAATATGCAAAAAATAAATTTGTCGTTTTAGATGATGAAGATTTAGAGGCGCTACGTAAAGAGCAGGAAGACCGAGCTGTGGAAATTGTGGACTTCGTGAAATTAGAGGATATTGATCCGATTTACTTTGAAAAAAGTTATTATCTTTCACCGAATGAAGGAGGGGCAAAAGCATACAGTTTACTTCGTAGTGCTTTGAAAGATACAGGAAAAATTGGAATCGCAAAAATGATGATTCGATCTAAGGAACAATTAGCTGTCATTCGAGTTTATGAAAATGTTCTCGTTGTAGAAACAATTCATTTCCCTGATGAAGTTCGTAATGTACAAGACGTTCCAAATGTTCCAGAGGAAACGAAAATTGGCGAAAAGGAATTAGAAACAGCGAAAATGTTAATTGAACAATTAACCACTGAATTTGAACCAGAAAAATACACGGATGAGTATAGAACAGCTTTACTAAATCTGATTGAAGACAAGAAAAATAATGAGGAAACATCTACACCAACACTTACGGAAAAACCAATGCCTGATAATGTGACAAACTTAATGGATGCACTTCAAGCATCATTGGATCGAGCAAAGAAAGACAAGCCAAAACCGAGCCAACCAAAGAAAAAAACAAAAACAACACTCAAAAAGAAGAAAGCAACATCTTAATGTCTCCCAAGGGGGACATTTTTTTGGCAGGCAGCAAGCAATAAGTATAACAAAAAGCCAATTCCTGAAATGAATGCTGATTCCATAGTAATTTACTAATAGCAAATACTAAGGTTTTAACAACCATTTTACTGGAAGTTAACAGTTTAGTAACAAGCATTCCAAAAGGTGATTTTTTCTTTTAAAAGGAGTAAAGTTATAGTACATAGTATTTTCAAGGCAACTAAGTCATCCGCTTAAACGAAAGCGAATGCCAAGTTTTCTAATAAGGAGAGAAAAAATGGAGAGAAATGCATTTATTGATAACGCAAAGGTACTTTTCATTTTTTTAGTAGTATTTGGACATATGATTCAACCGTTTACATCTGACTCTAGGGGAGTTGAAACACTTTATCTGTGGATTTATACGTTTCATATGCCTGCATTTATTATGGTCTCTGGCTTTTTTGCGAAAGGGTCGAGTGATAAAGGCTATTTATGGAAACTGATTAAAAAGTTATTAGTCCCTTATTTTATTTTCCAAGGGATATACACTTTATTTTATTTTAGCGTAGGAAGTGGAAGTTGGAAAACTGGGGTTTTTCAGCCACAATGGTCATTATGGTTTTTGCTTAGTCTTCTTTGTTGGCATCTTCTACTCATCGTTTATAAAAGATGGCCAGCCAAAATTGGCATTCCATTATCAGTAATAATTGGCTTAATAGCAGGTTATTTTAGTGAAATTGGCCACACCTTTAGCTTGTCACGGACGTTGGTCTTTTTCCCATTTTTCTTGTTAGGTTTTCATTTGACACAAAAACAGTTGCTTTTCGTAAAACGACCGGTTGTAAAAATTGCCTCTGTCTTCGTAATGATAGCTGTAGCTGTGTTCTTATATTATATTCCGAATATTGATTCAGGTTGGTTTCTTCAGTCTAAGCCTTATGATGATTTGGATGCTGGGCAATATAGTGCAGCCATTAGGTTATCGGTTTATATTACAGCAGCTTTCATGACGGCAAGTATTTTAGCATGGGTTCCCGAGCGGAATTTAAACTGGGTTACAGAACTTGGTAAAAGGACATTATACGTGTATCTTTTACACGGATTTTTTATACAAACATTCCGTCATTATGATTTATTCCAAATGAATTCTTTCATTAGTTTTATCGAAATGTTGGTACTCTCTATCCTTATCGTTATCCTTTTATCTAGCAAACCGATTATAGCCATAACCCAACCAATCGTAGAAGGAAAGGTAAATTTATTAAAACAGTGGGGAAGAAGAGATAAACAAAGTCAATCCTATCATGTTTAAATTGTAATTTATTGGATATACTACTCCTATAGACAACAAATTGTCTATATATATCTCCCCCTTTTATTATATAAATGAACGAAATGGTGTAGCAGTTCAACTTTGGACTGCTTATTTTTTTTGCCACCTTTACGGGCAATAAGACTATATTTAAAAACCTTACCCAAATTGGGCAAGGTTTTTAAAATTGCGTGTTCAAAAATCTACGCCCTGGTTCCTCGATTACTTGTCTCACCGTCTAGGTTTGTTGCAACGCCGACGCTTTTGTAGATGAAAAAATACGAAGCGTCATTTTCACCGGAGTTTTTGAACGTTCTCTTAAAAAAGAATATACGCAGCTATAGTGATAATTGGAAGAGTAATGATAGTACGTAAAAGGAATATAATGATTAAATCTAAGAAAGAAACAGGTATCTTAGTTCCTAATAGTAATCCGCCGACCTCTGACATGTAAATGAGCTGACTAACGGATAAAGCTGCAATAATAAATCTTGTTATCTCTGCTTCAATACCAGCTCCAATAACGGATGGAAGAAACATATCAGCAAAACCAATTATAATGGTTTGGGAAGCTTCCTGAGCATAAGGAATTTGCAATAATTCTAATAGTGGTACAAATGGAGTACCGAGCCATTGGAAAAATGGTGTATATTCAGCAATCATTAGTGCAACTAAACCGAAAGCCATGACGACAGGTGCTACACCCATCCACATATCTAGTATATTTTGTCCGCCTTCTTTAAAAAATCGATAGACACTATTTTGGGTTTTAGCTTGTTTTAGTGCATTATTATAACCGAAAGATAACGCTGTTTCACCTTCAGGAATAAGCTCTTGTGAATGGTTCTCCTCATCGTTAATAAAGGTGTCTGCTTTTCTTGATAAAGGTGGGATTCTTGGCATAATAATTGCCGCAACAATACCTGCAACCACTACGGTTAAATAGAATGGTCCAAACATATGGGCGAGGCCAACTTCCGCTAAAACCACTAAAGAAAAAGTAATCGATACAACGGAGAAAGTAGTACCAATGACTGCCGCTTCTCGTTTTGTATAGAAACCTTCTTCATATTGCTTACTTGTTAAAAGAACTCCAATTGTCCCATCACCAATCCATGATGCCAACGCATCTACAGAGGATCTACCTGGCAAAGTAAACAAAGGGCGCATTACTTTTGTCATCATCGTCCCAAAGAATTCCAATAAACCAAAATTCGTTAGTAAAGGTAAAAATAACCCAGCAAATAAGAACACAGAAAACAAAACATGTAATAAATCATCTAATAATTTTTGTCCTGTATCAGGTCCATAAACTGCCTCTGGTCCAATTTGAAAAAATACCATGACGGCAAAAATGGCTGCTAGGATTCTTGTAATCGTCCAAAAAAGGTTTACATGGAATAACCCTTGAAAGAAAGGGGTCTTCTGAAATAGCTTTGGAGAAATATATCCAATAATCGTACATATTGCCGTTATGACAATAATGGCCATCATAATGAAAGACAATTGGCTCGAAAGCAAGTCTTGAACTTTATTAGCCAGTAATGCAATTGGTATCGAGAACCCGTCTTTCGTTTTAACCGGAATCATAAATAAGAAAACTCCAATAATGGAGGTGAGAATAAATTTTAAATGAATGCTTAACTGATGTTGTCTCAAGAAGTAAGATCCTTTCTAATTTATGTAATATCAAATATAATATTTTTAGAAATAGTAATAAAAACTAGTTAGTTGCTGCTACATAATAGCCAGCATACATTGAATAAATATACAGGATTTCGGGGAAATATTCAATAGTAATTTTTGCATAAAAACAGGAAGAATACGAGATGGTATAAGTATTAGTACTTTAGGGATTATACACGAATCAAACAGACAACGATGGGGTGTCTCAGATGAAAGGATTAAAATATAACGCAGTCTATCGTTTTACGGTGATTGTTTCTATGGTTATCAAATTCATCTTTCAAATCTATCTTTTCCATTTGAAGACAGCCATTTGGGATAGACAGGCTAAAAAAAGATGGAATAAACTTTTAGAAGAAATGGCTAAAGAATATCGGGTTACGGCAGAAAAGTTGGGAGGAGTATTAATCAAAGTTGGTCAGTTTCTAAGTTCAAGAACCGACTTCATGCCTGATGTATTTATTAACGAAATGTCTGGATTAGTTGACCATGTACCACCAATGCCTTATGAGTATGCAAAAGGCCTATTGCAAAAAGAATGGGGGACTGACCTAGGTACGCATTTAAAGGCTATAAAAAGAGAATCAGTCGCCTCTGCATCGATTGGGGAAGTATACGTTGGTGTGTTGAAGGATGGGACAGATGTTGCAATTAAAGTACGCCGTTACCGGATTGAAGAAATTTTTCATAAAGATTTTATAGCATTAAGAATGGTGTTTTGGATTATAAAAGTTTTAACGGCCTTTGGGAAGAAGTTAGACCTAAAAGCACTTTTCCGAGAGTTTATCACAGTGATGGATCGGGAATTGGATTTCGAACAAGAACTTGAATTCGGCAAATTCTTTAAAGAACGATTCAAAGAAAACAAAAATATCCACATACCGACCTATTATGAAGATTTATGTACCGATAAAGTACTTGTTATGGAATGGATAGAAGGAGCAAAGATAACAGATACTGCATTTATGAAACAACATCATATTGATGTGGAACAAACGACCAAAACTGTTTTTGATTTTTTTATGGATCAATTTTTACACGCAGGGAAATTCCATGCTGATCCACATGCGGGAAATATTATTATTCAAGCGGATGGCCGTGTTGGAATTATTGATTTCGGAATGGTGGGAGAAATCAAACAGAAGGACGTCGATCATTTTAAACTCTTTATACAAGGTTTTATTTTGGAAAACTATGATATGGTCGTTGAGGCACTAACTAAAATGAATTTTGTATTACCAAAAGCGGATAAACGAAAGTTAAAGAAGGTTATTGAAGAAGCAACTGAAAAATATTCAAACGGTATGTTAAAAGAGTTTGATGGTAATGCAATGGAGCTCATTGAGGAAGAATTGGATGTTGTGATGAAAGACGACGCCATTCAACTTCCAGCAGACTATGCTTACTTATTAAGAGCAATATCTATTGTAGCGGGAATTATTTTTGCCATTAACCCGAATATAAATATAATTAAATGGGCTAAACCTAAAATCAAAGATTGGTTTGGGACGAAAAGTATCGCAGAGTCAGTTGCAAAGCAATATGTAAAAAATGCAACAGAACCAATTTTAGCTTATCCAAGGGCTCTCTTAACATGGCTGGAGAGCGGAGAAAAGGATAGGCAGTGGGATAAAGAAAAACATTTTATAAATCTGAAACATCAATATTATTTACTTTTAGAGATTACTTCTTTTATCATGGTGATAGTAGGATTTAGTATTTCTGCATATAGTATAACTAATAGCTTAGAAATAATGAAATGGGTCGGATTCATTGTCACGGGAATATTTACAGTAATATTTAGTATTATATTATTGATTCATCATCGATTTATAAGAAAAAGACGTAACGGAGGTTAGGAAAATGAGCAATTACTTAAAAAAAGGTTTTTTATTAGGTCTTGGCGCTGCAGTTAGTGGAAAAGAAAAACTGGAACAGAAGTTAAAGGAACTTGTTGATAAAAATGAGTTAACACAAGATGAAGCAAAATCAATGATGGATAATTTTATTGAAAAAGGCGATACAAAAAAACAAGAATGGTCATCCAAGCAAAAGAAACAAACACAAAAGATTGCAAAAGAAATGGGCATAGCAACGACAGAAGAATTAGAAGATCTTAGAAGAAGAATTCATACATTAGAATTAAAATTAGCGGATAAGGATGTTATTGAAGAGTGAGCGCATGCTCACTTTTTCTATTTTTACATTACTAGGTGTCGATATTATCAAACAATTTAAAAAATATAGTTGCATTCTGTAAAAATTGTAGTATAATTAATACAAATTAGATGAAGTTTTTCCATTCGGGGGTGAATAAAGCGGTATGGTAAATTTTTTGCAATTTTGTGAGAACGCCACAAAACAACTTGGTAGACAATTAAAAGAAGAAGAGGTTAATTTTCTACATTGGATGTATCATCGCTACTCAGAGGAAAAACAAGAATCTTGTGCAGAGACTTTTGTAAAAGCTTAACTATAAATTTTATAAATACAAAAATATGAAAACGCTTTTATTAATCCTTGGGAACAAAACTCAAGGATTTTTACTTGTTCAATACCATAATTATTCATACAATAGGATTCATGATATAATGAGTTTGTGTAAAACACAAGGTTTAAGGAGCGTTCGTATGGCGATAGAAAATGAAACGATTTTAAATAAAATGTTGAAAGAAATAAATGATGCGAAAGAGAACCAAAATAATCAAGATAAATTATTGATACATATTAATAACGTGAAATTGCTATGTGATTTGTTTCTAGAAGAAGATTCAGAAAAGATTAGTACAGTTCAAGAACAACGTGATGAATTTACAGAAGCGGAATTAAAGGCAATGATTGGGAAGCAAGATACCATTAAAAAAATCCAACAACAACAATTGAAACAAAGCGAGACAATCGATCATGAACAGGAAAATGGCGATTCTATCTTTGACTTTTAAAGCTAATCCTCTTTTTAGAAAGGAGACAATGGGATGAAACTATTTTTAATCTTAGGGGCAATCAATGGATTTTTAGCAGTGGCACTTGGGGCATTTGGTGCACATGGATTAGAGGGCAGATTGACTGAAAAACAAATAGAAACATGGAATAAAGCAGTACAATATCAAATGTTTCACACATTTGCGTTAGTAGCAGTTGGAATTCTAATGACAAAAGCGCAAAGCGGGTCATTAACATGGGCTGGCTGGATGTTTTTCCTAGGAATTATAATTTTCTCAGGTAGTCTTTATATTTACTCCACCACAGCCATTAAAACCTTTGCAATGATAACTCCAATTGGTGGACTTGCATTTTTAATTGGTTGGGTATTATTGGGGATTTTTGTGCTTCGCTATATTTGAAAAATCATATAAGTGATAAAGATAAAAATACAGACAGCTCGTACTAATTGTTTTCCAGCATGAGCAGTATCTTTTTTATGTAAAAAGATAAAAGCTTCGCAAACTAAACTAATCGCTATAAAATAGAAGGTTATAAATAGTAGGATGAAGTAACCTTGTATCATGGCAAACAGACCAACAACAGCTGCAATACCTATAGAGAGGATTTCAACTAGGGTAAACTTTTCTAACGGGCTCTTCATCATAATACCTCCATTTTAAATATATTTGAGAAAAGAAAGGATGACACAAGATTTTTGGAAGTGTCATCCTTTTGATTTGCACATAGGGGAGTTAAAACTTTCTTCCTGCATAAGAACAACGGAGGCATTTGCCCAATGCCAATTTCCTTCTAATTATCTCGGTGGGAAGGTACTTAATTGCCCACTACTACCTCCAAATGGAGATTGATAATTGATTTCCTCATCAAATTCCACATAATCAAGGTAAACCATTAATAATAAGTATCGTTTTCCGGTATTTGGTTCACTTAAAATAAGATGATCTCTTCCTGCAGCCTCAATGACTCCGGTGAACACCTTTGCGTTCCAGCTCGGATTGTTCTCAAACGTCATGTAAACTTTTACTAGTTTTCCTTTATTAAGACGAAGAATATTTTCAACATAGGATTGTTCAATAGGTAGCATTCCAGGTACATCTGTAGATTGGTGTTGTTGTTGTTGAGCAGGTTGCTGCTGTTGAATTGATGGTGGTTGCACTTGTTGCATTTGACCTTGTTGTTGTTGTTGTACAGGATGCATAGGTTGACCGGGCACTGCACTCATTAGGTATCCCGGGTAAGGATAAGCAGCAGCTACCGGATAAAAGTTCCCCTGTTGTCGGTTAACTTGATAATTAGACATTAAAATTCCTCCCTATTTTTAAGTGATTCCTTTTGATGCTTTGTTGGCTTCCCCTTATCTCTAGACTGCTGGGCAGTCGTATGGTTAGTGTGGTTATTACTTGAATCTTTTCTTTCTGCCCATAATCTGGGATGCTAGACTCAATAATTATATGTATGTAAATACCTAGAAAATGATGACAGATAAATGGGATTTATTTTGGGAGAGTTTTTTAATGGTGAATATAATTCCGGATAGAGGATGTCGATTGTATTCATTCAAAATAAATAAAAAAGCCATCACCACAAAGGGTGATAGCTTAAAGTTTTCTATATTAACTTTACAGTGTGAAATAAGTATCTAGATCTTCTTTTGGTAAGTAATTTCCGATGATAAAGTCGCCAAATTCAGCGTAGATTGCGGAAACTTCATCATAACGCATTTCGTAAACAATCTTTTTAAATTGAAGGGGATCGTGTGCAAATAGAGTTACGCCCCATTCCCATTCATCAAGTCCCATGGATCCAGTAATTATTTGTTTCACTAAACCAGCGTATTTACGACCAGTTGCAGCGTGGTCCGTTAGTAATCTCTGTCTTTCCTTACGATCAATCGTAAACCAGTTTGCTTCATTCCAACGACGGCGATTCATAGGGTAGAAACAAGCATGTTCCCATTTAGGAAGAATTGGTTTAAGGCGTGCTTCCACTGCCTCGTTGATTTTGCGGTTCTTCACTTCATCAACAGTATCATTTGTACCTAGCTCCACGATGGAAACATATGAATAACCTGGAATAAGGTAATCGCCAATTTTTGATTTATTCAGTTCTGTTTTGAATTCTTCCAATTCATCCATTGTCGGACGAACAACGATAAACATTAAATCGGCTTTATTACCTACTACTTTATAAATGGATTGGCTACCATTTTTCTCTTCTTCTATGGCTTCCCATTTGGTCATTAATTCTTTAAGCTCTTGTACCGCTTCTTTTCTATCATTTTCAGACGCCATCTTCCAAGAAGTCCAATCGAATGTACGTGTATCGTGCAAGGTGCACCAACCGTCTAAAGTTCCCACTGCTTCTACCATATGTATCTCTCCTTTAAAATGATTATTTTTTATATCATAGTCCTGTATACCCAAACTAACCATGATTTTAAGGATTTTAAGGACTTTTACTTTCCCTTTTACTATAGCATAATTGGGGAATACTAATCATGAGAAAGCATTTGGATTAAATCGATTATTGCAATTTGTCATTTGTTTGTCAAAAAATGTAGGAAAAACAATGTCAATTTCTTTAAATAAAGTATGGTTTGATTTATGATGGAAATGCATATAGAGGCTGTTCAAAAAGTCCGGTGAAAATGACACTTCGCATTTAGCCGAACTCGGTCTTTTCATCCTCCTTTTTGAACACGAATATATAGCATATTGGAGGATTGTAAAATGAGTAACTTATTCGATGATTTAACTAAAAAAATTTCAGGAAAAGATAAAAAGATAGTTTTTCCTGAAGGACTAGACGAAAGAATTTTAACTGCAGCAAGTAGATTAAGTGCAGATGGATTAGTAACTCCTATTTTAATTGGAAATAAAGAAGAAATTGAAGGCAAAGCAAAAGAAGTTGGAGCAAATATCTCTTCCTGTGAAATTTTAAATCCTAATGATTATTCAGAGTTTGATGAAATGGTTCAGGCATTTGTAGAACGCCGTAAAGGTAAAGCAACAGAAGAAGATGCACGTAAAATTTTACTTGATGAAAACTACTTTGGAACAATGCTAATATATATGGGAAAAGCGGACGGACTTGTTAGTGGTGCAGCACATTCCACAGCAGATACAGTACGTCCAGCATTACAAATTATTAAAACAAATGGTAGAGTGAAGAAAACGTCTGGAGTCTTCATCATGGTTCGCGACGAAGAAAAATATGTATTTGCGGATTGTGCGATTAACATATCACCAGATAGCCAAGATTTGGCGGAAATTGCTGCGGAAAGTGCGGTTACAGCTAAATTATTCGGTGTGGATCCACGCATTGCGATGCTAAGCTTTTCTACGAAAGGTTCTGCAAAATCACCAGAAACTGAAAAAGTAGAAAATGCACTTCAAATTGCAAAAGAAAATGATCCTTCTTTAGTTATCGATGGAGAATTTCAATTTGATGCAGCATTTGTACCAAGTGTAGCAGCGAAAAAGGCTCCTGATTCCGTTATTAAGGGGGACGCAAACGTATTTGTCTTCCCAAGTTTGGAAGCAGGAAACATTGGCTATAAAATTGCTCAACGTCTTGGTGGATTTGAAGCAGTAGGACCAATCCTTCAAGGGTTGAATAAACCTGTAAATGATCTATCACGTGGATGTAATGCAGAGGATGTTTATAACTTAGCCCTAATTACAGCAGCACAAGCAGTGGCAGAGTAAAATGAGAAGCTTGCAGCAAATCATACGTAGCTGCAAGCTTTTTCTATGACTTTTTTTAAAGAAGTGTGAATCTAAATTGATTTCATATCCGTAATGTATACAAAGTAAGGTAGGTTTTTTAGAAAACTTGACGTTTTCCAGGCTTTAGCGAATTCCTACCTTGTAAAAAATGAGACAGGAGATCAAAAGTGGAAAATCAAGAAAAAACAAAACTTAAACCATTTATTTCTTTAATTTTATCAACCAAAATACCAAAATGGTCCTTGTTCATCGGGTTAATCGGAAGTATTATTACGATGATCATTGGTCTTTCCATTCCCTTGCTTACAAAGGAATTAGTGGATGGGTTTTCGGTAGATGCCATAAGTACTGCACTTGTTGTTACGATTTTTGTCGTATTTGTTTTACAAGCGGTTGTAGATGGGGTATCAACTTATTTATTAGCAGCTGTTGGGCAAAAGATTGTTGCAAGATTACGAGAGACGATGTGGTTTAAACTACTTCGTTTACCAGTAAGTTATTTTGACAAACATGCAAGTGGGGAATCGGTAAGCCGTGTCGTAAATGATACTGGTATTGTCAAAGACCTTATTACACAGCATTTCCCGCAATTCATTACTGGTTTTATTACTATTATCGGGGCAATTGTCATTTTACTAATTATGGACTGGAAAATGACGTTGTTAATGCTCATTGCTGTACCGGTTACATTTGCAATTATGATGCCACTTGGTGCAAGAATGGCGAAAATATCAAAGAACTTGCAAGACGAAACAGCAAAATTTACTGGTGATATCCAACAAACCTTAAGTGAAATTCGCTTAACCAAAGCTTCGACCGCCGAAGAAGTGGAACAGAATAAAGGGATGTCTGGTATTACCAATTTGCTTAACTATGGATTAAAAGAAGCACGGATTTTTGCTTTAATCGGTCCGTTTATGTACACCATTATGATGATTGTCATTGTTGTTATTATTGGCTATGGTGGAATTCGTGTTGCAGAAGGTACGCTTTCGACGGGATCTCTCGTGGCATTCTTGTTGTACTTATTTCAAATTATTTATCCGATTACTTCCTTTGCGATGTTCTTTACAGAATTACAAAAGGCAAAAGGGGCGACAGAGAGGATTATAGGAATTCTCGATTTGCGTGAGGAAGAGAGTCAAGAAGGTTTGGAACAGGATATTGCTAATCAACCTGTTTCTTTTTCAGACGTTTCCTTTTCCTATGATGAAAATGAAACTGTTCTTCGGAATATTAATTTCACAGCGGAACCAGGAGAGATGGTTGCTTTGGCTGGTCCGAGTGGTGGGGGGAAAACGACCTTATTTGGGCTAATTGAAAGATATTATGAACCAACATCTGGTGTCATTCGGATAGGGAATACTCCCATTCACTCCTTATCAATGAAGTCATGGAGAAGTCAGATTGGCTATGTTTCACAGGAAAGTGCGATGATGGCAGGGACGATTAGAGATAACTTAACTTACGGATTAAGTAATGCGAGTAGTATTACCGATGATCAATTATGGAAGGTTGCTGAAATGGCCTATGCCGATACGTTTATTCAATCTTTTCCTAAAGGATTAGATACAGAGGTTGGAGAACGTGGTGTGAAACTCTCCGGAGGGCAAAGACAGCGAATTAATATCGCTCGGGCCTTTTTAAGAGATCCGAAAATATTAATGCTAGATGAAGCGACTGCAAGTTTAGATAGTCAATCCGAACAAGCTGTCCAGGAGGCATTATCTCGTTTAATGGTCGGACGTACAACGTTTGTCATTGCACACCGACTATCCACCATCGTTCACGCTGATAAAATAATGTTTATCGAAAAAGGACAAATAACAGGGGAAGGAACACATCAGGAGTTGATGGCTTCCCATGAATTATACCGGACATTTGCTGAGCAGCAGCTAGGGGATTGACTGTTGAGGAAAGAACGGAGGGATCGGGAGTTCTGAGGTAGATGAGTGCCCGAATGGAATGGAATTATAAGAAAACGGTCACTCATGAGGTAGATGAGTGCCCGAATGGAATTGCACCTGGTTCTGTCAAGTAGACAGTACTGAAGTGTCTCTAAATTTTTGCCTAATACATTGTCTTACCAAATATTT
>NZ_JAHHXM010000008.1 GCF_019037185.1 Oceanobacillus caeni | reverse complement strand
AAAGTTCAAATTAAATCTTAGTTAGAGTATAAAATAGCCCATACCTTAATACTAGGTGTGGGCTATTTGACGCTTACGTTAAAATAAACTTTACCGATTTCGGAGTTGGAACCAATAATTTCTCGGGTTTTTTCCAATAGGAACCCGGGATTTTTTATTCCTTTATCAATACAAATCAATATTATTCCAATAGCTTTTTCATAAAATAATTATCGCCCTAACCCTTGCCATTACAGGGTTTATTCAATATTTCATTCATGATTAATTTCAATAAATCATTCAATACTTTGCAATATTTATTCTTCTTTTCTCTTTCTTCTTTCTAGCATCCAACTCTTTTTTTTAACTCCACTATTTTCGCAAAACTTTATTTTAATTTCGAAAAAAAGGTGAAAAAACAGCCGAAAAAGGTTCGAAAAACGGTCATTTTTGAACAGAAAAAGTGTGAAAATGGGGGTTCCGTAGCAAAACTTTATTTTAACTGAAACGGTGGAATGCGGGTTAGAGGGGTGGGGGTTGGGAGATGTATTTTTTAGTTGTACAGAAATTATCTAATTAAAATATAAATTTGGCAATTAAAATAAACTTTTGCTATTTCGGAGGTCTTCTTAAACAAGTTAGAGATTTATTTTGTTTGATGGTTGCTTCTATTTTTAATTATACTTTTATAAATGGTCAAGAGATCTACTAAAAGTAAATCTCTTGACTATTGTTAATCCTTTTTCCATTCGAATTGTCTCGAAGGTATATGTTTGTTAAAATCAGTTAGTCTAATATCAAAGTATTCCTCTATATCTCGTTTTAAATTTCTTTCTAAGTTAGTAAATTCATTTACTATATATTCTAAATTAAAAACGTTATATAGTTCTTGTTCTGCCCAAATTGATTTTACTCTGGCCATATTTCCACCAAATGGGATTAGTGAAATAATAGCCCCTTCATCATATTCGTCATATTCTAATGTATAATAATGAAACTCTTGGGTGATATTGTACTTTTTATTGGCATTTACCCAATTATATAAGTATTTATAGAACTCTAGGATGGGAAACTCTTCTTGATCAAAATAAATTTTATTGTTTATTTTGATTGTAAATCTTGCAGAGACATTTAGGATTGAATTAACATCCCTTCTCTTTTTATAAGAAATACAATCCTTGCCGCTTGTAAATTCGTAGTTGAAATTTATTTGACTGGATAAGCTGTCCATACTTTACCTGTATAGTCAAATACGACTTTTATTTTAGTTTCCCCTTTAGTTCCAACCTTTTTCCCAACGTTCGCAGTTATGGTAAACGATAATTTATCATAGTTTTCATTAAATGAAATAGTAGGATTTTTTTGTAACGCTTGCTTCACCCAAGATCTGACAGTAGACTGACTTGTTGTATTAAACTTTCTATAATTACCGCCTGCATTGCTCAAATGTTTTTTTGACACTGAAAATTTAGCTACCTTCTTTATTGCATTACTTAATGCAGCTTTCCCAAAAGCACTAACTAACGCTTTCTTTCCATATTTTTTAACTGCCCATTTTACACCTTGTTTAACGACTAGCCCAATAACAGGGATGATTGATGCCTGTGCATCAATAGTATTTATTTCATATAATTCTCCGTTACTTCTATCTATTAAATGCCCCTTAAATTCCTCACCCTCTATTTCGTAAAGGAAGACATCATATATTGTTTCGGTTACCTCACCTGTTTCAGAAGTTGTTTCTTCTGTAACATAAAATTGCCCAGTATCAATATTTATGTATAGCTCTGAATTAATTGAGAGATCATTTGTTTCAAATTCGGTATTTACAGTCATTTCCTCTTTTGAGTTTTCTTCTACTATCATTTCGAAATTATCATTATTAATTCCAAATTCTTCTTCTACGTTTACTTCATATACAACGTTATTATCATTAGTAGATTTTTCTTCAATTGTATGATCAAAATCTAAATTAATTTGTTCTGGGTTTTCCGTGAGAACCTCTTGAGTAAAAGTTAAATCTGTGTTATCTTCCGCAAATACATTTGGAGCATACCCTACAAGACTACTAAACAAGTATATAGCTACAAGTAGCTTAATAAATTTCTTTTTCACTTATTTTCTCCTTTAACTTTTCTTTTTTCAACGTTATAAGTCCATGTCCAAACTTCTCATTATCTCCTATCTGTAAAACGTAATCAGAAATTTTATTTTTAATATTATGCACTCTGTTTTCATCGTCTTCCTTATTTATAATCGAGGCAATTGCACCGGTGGCATAACCAGTAGAGAAAGAGGTACCTGAAAAAGTAGAATACTTGCCTTTATTATTTGTAGATATAATATCGACACCTGGGGCTGTATAATCTATTTTTCCAATAGCTGAATAAGGGTCAAGTTGAAAATTTTTGTCAAAGGAAGATATTGAAAGGACATTTTCATATTGAGCCGGATAATCTACTGTCAGTCCGAGTGTATTTCCAGCGGCAGCAGTGATAATAATATTATCCTTTACTGCTCTATCAATTGATTCTTTTAATCCCTCTTTATCACTCGTAAAACCAAAGCTAATATTAATAATGTCTACATCTTGATTTATGCTCCACTCTATTCCGTCAATTACAGACTCAATTTTTCCTTCGCCTTTATCATTTAGTACTTTTACGTCATAAATGATTACATTCTGTATCACACCGGTGGTCTCAATCCCTCTTGCCGCAATAATCCCCGCTATCGCTGTGCCGTGGCCAAAATCATCTACTATTTTTTCTCCTGGCGTAACCGCATTATATTCTTTAAAAGTTAAATCTTCAAATTCTTTATGTTGCTTATTAATACCACTATCCAGTATTGCAATTTTTACAGGTGCAGTTTCTTTCTGAAAATCAATTCCAACATAGTCAAGAGCCCAATTTTTAATCTTACCTTTTGATTCCGCTTCTCCCTCATTAAAGCTACCAACTTCATTCCTATTCATTATTAGAATGATGAATAGGATAATTAGAGGAAGTAATAAAAATAATTGATATCTTCTAATCTTGTCCATTTCTTTAATACCTTCTAGTTTTGAGACTTAATTACCTAGCAACTAATAAATTGGTACTTATTTTATCAATGCAACACCACCTTTTACTGATTACCATTAAATAATAACAGAAAATGGCAATAATTCAATTACTTGATAAAATATTTCAAACAAAATATTTATGGATATTAAATAAGCTCTCGGAATTTCTAGAACGAACCGAACGCCCGAACTTTATCTGATGGAAATATAATATGGTTGATGGGGATGGTTTTTGTGATATAACGATGGATAGAACGGTGGAAGAAGGTGGAGTTTACTTCTGTTTAAACTAATACGGTAATCCAAATAACACTAGAATATTTAGAGATAGAATTTCAGTCCTAAATAATAAATTGAATATTGCATAATAGTCTTTCTTATATCTATGGGTCTTCAATCTACTATGTCTAACTAAAATAAATATCTCTCAGTAAAAATAAACATTTCCGATTTCAATCCCTATTTTGTTAAAATAAACTTTACCAATTTTGAAATTGGAACCAATAATTTCTTGGTTTTCTTTTAACAGGAACCCGGGATTTTTATGCCTTTTTCAATACCAATCAATATCTTTTCAATAGTTTTTTCATAAGTGAATTATGGTTAAAACCATTGTCATTACTGTGTTTATTGAATATCTAACCATGATTCATTTCAATAAATAATTCAATACTTATCCAATATTTTTATCTTTCCTCTAGCCCTCTTTTTCCACTATCTTTTTTCCGAACAAACGCTACATAACTAGGTTAAGAAATTCAATCAGGTAGTGAAACTGCTTTTGTAGGAAGGTGGAGCGTGACCTTCAAAGACGAATACGTAACCTGGAGGAGGAAAATATACTTTAAAAAGGCTATAGCATCTTCGCAAAAGACCAGAACTAATTGTTAACGATTGCTTTAACTACTTCTTTACCACAGTCTATAGAAGTATTTTTATTGATAGTTAGTGCTGTGTTAAACATAAATTCCCTATAACTGGGGTAAATTAACTCCCAAAGATAGTAAGGGAGGTAATTAGTATGAAAAAAGTGAAACCATTTTTGATTTTAATGACGGTTCTTTCTTGGTTTTCACTTGCTTTTGCGGGCAAGAAATCCATTAAACGATATCTTCCCGTATCTCTTCTTATGGCTATTGTAGTGACCTTGGTTCAATTTATAGCGAAAAAGAGAAAGTGGTGGCTGTGGTATGGAAAAAGACAACCTTCCGTTTTGGCGTCATTTCCTTTTACATGGGGTTCATTCTTTGCCAGTTCTTTATGGATTATGAAATATACTTACGGCAATTTTAAAAGATATATTGGGTTGAATTTAATCTGGCATTTAGCTTTTACGTACGTTGGTGAACCTATCCTTAAAAGGTTTGGTATTGCATCATTGGTGCGTATGAAAAAAATCCAGTTAATGTATGTTTTTATGATATTAGCACTTACTTTATACGGATTTCAAATTGTTAAAGAGAAATCCTCTACCTACAAAAATAGAACAAAGCCTTAGACCGATTAACACTTTACTTAGGCAAGTGAGTAGAACCCACTTAGAATTTACTAAGTGGGTTGTTTGGCCTACAGTATTGCGCATTCTCAAGCTCGTAGGATCTATTATTTAATAGTATGCTCGGATAATCCTTTTTTATTACAGTACCTCTCTCCAATTTTCAGGAAAACCATAATGGGATAGGTCAATAAGTGGGTAACCTTCGTAAATAAGAATAAGATGCTCTTTAACTAAATGAAAATCATTTGAATTAGAAAGTGATTTAAGCACCAAAATATAAGAAAAAAGTTTATTATTTATTAAATTCTCATTTTCAGTTAAAAGTAAGGATTTCTCTTTTCTTGAAAGTCGAGGTTTTCTTGTAAAAAGTCTGTTATACAAACGGCCACCATGCGCACATATATTTCTAAGTATCGTTATACAGTGTAATAGATTCTCAAGTATTTTATGACCATTTGAATACTTAAAACCAAGTTGAAAAGCTATTTTCTTTTTTAATTCTTCATCTAGAATTAGACAATGTCAGGATTTCAACATAGACCCAAAAGGGAAGAATATCATTTTTCTTTTCTTTATGATGTTTGATAAAAGGTTCAGAATCAGTCATTGCGTTTTTTTGAGATGCTGCTTTTCTTGTTATGTAGAGATAGTTATCCACTACTTTAATATTAATCTTATTTTTGTGTACACAATAAAAGTTATTGATATCTAAGTAACCAGTAGGACCGTATTTTTCACAATGAAAGTAGGCAAGCATGGACTTTAAGCGTACTTCAATAACTTCTATAATCGAAAGCATTGTATGACGCATTCGCCGATCTGCTTCATATATTTGAATTAATCTATCTAATGAAGCGCCTTCAGAGAACATGTCGTTATGACGTAATGTGAGTGTATAGCCACTAACACGATAATAGTTGTTATTTAGTAAAAACTCCTTTGCCCTGACGTATTCATCATCTGTTATTATGAATTTACGTGAACGGAGTAATTCTATTTGTTCCTCAATTTATAGAAATGGTTTTGTTTTAGCCATTATTATCTCCTTAAAATAAAAAAAGCCCATCTAGTGTGCATGTCTAGGACAGAGGCCTGTGGGATTTGTTAATTAAAATATACAATGTATAGGGTGTACTGTCAATGATTTATTGAAGAATATTGGGATTGAAAACGTTAGTAAATGGGGACCAACTCAAATTACAGTAAGAATGGTTGATGGTGATAACGAGAATAAATCTCCTTATATTAGGATGAAAAAGATTACCCTTAAAAGTTCTAATAACAGGTTGTTCCTTTTACCAATTATACCCTAGATTATAGGTGGTCATAAAAAATCTTCATTTTTTTCAAACCAAATGAAGGGTAGCTTCGTCTAGGATATATGAGGGGGTGACAACTAGATGAATGAACTAAATCAATTGGCGGTGACAGATGAAATGATGCTGGATGAGAAAGAGCAAATCATTGATCAATTAATGGATGAATATAGTGATGATATCCTGCATCTGGTATATACATATGTTAAAAACCAAGCCACAGCAGAAGATTTAACGCAAGAGATATTTATAAAGTGCTATGAGAAATTACATCAGTTTAATGAGCAGGCAACAATAAAAACTTGGCTATATCGCATTGCGAGTAATCATTGCAAGGACTATTTAAGAAGCTGGTATTATCGCAAAATAATGCTTAGCAATAAAATATTGGATTATATTCCTTCCAAGTCAAAACAGGTGGAAGAGGAGGTTATCACGAATAGTGAAGAAAACAGATTAACGAACGCTGTCATGAATTTACCTCTAAAGTATAGAGAGGTCGTATTTCTGCATTATTATGAAGAAATGTCTTTAAGAGAAATAAGCAAGATTACTACAGTAAATATAAATACAATAAAAACGAGATTAAACCGTGCGAAAGAATTATTAAAAGATAAGATTGTAGAGGAGGATTAGGTGATGAATGATCCATTTATGAACCTAAAGAGTTCGATGAAAAAAACAGTTTTTAAGGATCTTTCTTTCTCAAATGAAAGGAAAAAAGCTGTGCAAGAAGCCATTCGTACGAATCAACAATCACAAATTCATAATTGGAATATAGAAACTATTATAGCTATATTAGAATCTGTTCAACATGAATCAAAGGATGGCTACAATATTTCCATCCAACTTTTTCAAAAAAATGAACGTACTTTCCAAGAAAATGAAGGGCAGCTTTATACACTTTTACATCTATTAGAAAATAAAGAAATCCTTACTTCAAATTGGATAAATAATAAGAAATATTATTCCTTAGATTCCAAAGGAAAAAAATACTTAGCCACTTATAAACAGGATACCTCAAAACAAAAGTTATCCCTTAAACACTTAATACAGGAGGCTTCCTTATGAGTTCTCCCAAATTTGAGGAATATTTAAGTAAAGTCACTTCCAAAGTGAAATCTAAGGAAGCCCACAACATGATAAAAAAAGAGCTTACTCATCATCTTCAAGAGTTAAGTCAAGCTTATAAAAAAAGGGGATTTTCTGAAGAGGATTCAGATGAAAAGGCCATTCAAGAAATGGGTAATCCATTTACTGTAGGAGAGAAATTAAATCCTCTTCATAAACCAAAAATGGATTGGGTTCTTATCGTTTTATTTGTTATTTTTGCTAGTATTAGTTTTCTCCCATTAGTTGGTGGTATTCCTGAAACTTCCTTATCAAGCACTTATTTTATGAGGAGACAGGCTATCTGGTACTTCCTAGCTGTTCCTGTAATTATTGGGTTCCTTTTCTTTGATTACCAAAAATTCAAGAACTGGTGGATGTACTTTTATGCTATCGGCTTGTTGATCCACTTATATCTCCATTTCTTTGGATATATGATCAACGGAGCAAAAAGGTGGGTTCTTCTTCCGGGCCTAACGCTTGATGGCACTATAATGAGCTTATTTTTCTTTTTTATTGCTTGGGCGGGTATTTTTAACAAAATAAATGAGTTTCATAGTTGGAAAAAACAAGGCTTTCTTCTTGTTTTATTTTGGACTCCCATCTTGCTCTATATGATGGTGCCAAACTTTATGGTCGGTATCATTTATTTCTTCTGTGTGCTAGGAATGTTTACATTTGCCCAAGCCCATAAGAAATTGGCTATCAAACTAGTCATTGCAAATCTAATGGCTGGTGTCATCTTCATGATTATGATGATCATGACCCCGCGCCAAGGTTATTTGTTTACTAGATTATCTGCTTTTATGAACCCAGATGCCGATCCAAATGGAGCAGGATATATGTATATGGTCGTAAGGAATATCCTTGCAGAAGCAGGATGGTTCGGTAACGGACTTTATAATAATCTAAATTTACAATTGTTACCAGGATCACATACAGATTTTGCTTTTCCCTTCCTCGTCTATTCACTTGGTTGGGGGGTTGGAATCGTTCTTTGTTTGATCCTACTGATATTTATTTCAAGAATCTCAAAAAATGCGTTTAAAACAAAGGACCTTTATGGGAGGTTGATTGTAATTGGTGGTGCTGTATTATTTTCCGTCCCTACTGCTTGGAACATCTTGATGGGCTTTGGGATCGTGCCAATTATGGAAGTTTCCCTGCCATTTATTAGTTATGGAGGAAGTACGATCGTATTTTATGCTGCTGTTTTAGGGCTAATTTTAAATGTCTATCGAAGAAAGGATATTGTAGAACCCACGATAGCAGATTTTTAAGTAACGCATCATTAGGTGAGGACTCTAGATTAGATTCTAAAACTCCGACGACATCAGAAATGTTACTCAAGATTAAATGTGTTGTCCACGTAAAAGACGCTTTCTTATGAAAGAAAAGCGCCCGATTGTGGAAGACCCTTTTTTATTGAATAGTATCGTTTACTGCGCAACTGAAAAGTTGTTCTTATTAAAAATAAGCGCCCTACAGATCAAAAAGAGATATGAGTTAATCCTTTACATCTTCCTTGTAATTTCACTAACTAGCTGCCAAAACGCGTTGTTTTCTTTATTTTTTGGTCCAAGCCTATTACAATTTTCATATTAAGGCTTGGAATTCCTTTATTTTTCGGATTAAACTCTATTAAATTTTTCAGAGGTAACTACTTATTATGTCGTTTGTTAACTTCAATCGTAATGAACTCCGGCAAATAGCTGGGAGTACATCCTTTTGCTACTATTTCATCTTTGTAAAGCCCCGTTTTCTCACCAAGTTTAATACAACGTTCGCGATTGTCTTCATCATAAACGCCTATCCAGCCTGCGGTGAAATTCATAGCCCATTGAACTTCCGGTTCTTCCTGCGTAATATTAGCTTCTAATGCAGATAGCAAGTCTGCGGTGTTATCAGGCGGTGTTTGTCCAGTCCATCTCAAGCGTCCTTGGTAATACCAGAAAGCTCGCCTTTGAAGAGCAGAAGGACTATTTTCCCATGACTCCATCAATGCAATTTTTTTCTTGTCTTTGGTGAGCTGATTAGCCATTAACCAATCCATTAATTTATTTCGCTCATCAAAAGTGTGAGTCTGCATATCCTTATCAAGCTTATTTAGCACATCTTGTGAAAGAAGTTTTTTGTCCATAATTAAGATTGCTAATAGTCTGGGCAAAAACTCTTCGGTTGACCAAAGTTCCATAGCTAGTTCGTGATCTTTTTTAATTTCTTTCGCGATTTTTCGTAAGTCGCCTAGCTTAGTTTTACTATTGATCTGAGGGAGAATGTTTTCTACTTTTGAAGAGCGTTTTATTTCTGTACCTTTATTTTCATTCATTTTATACAACCCCTTTATTAAAGCACTGTTTTATAATATGTCCTTGGCAGGATAAGTCTCATTGCAGTGGTGTGCCTCCAAAGTTCTATGTGTAAAATAGTTCCCGGGAATTTGAAACAAAATTCTAGAAAAAAAGAAAAGGCGCTCTATCATAAATGTATGCTTAGCCGGCAAATACATTAGAAAGAGGCCTTTTCATGAATACAATTATATCAAAAATTAGCGAATTATTAAAGGATACAAATGAATTTATATTGTGTCAGCTATTCTTAGGAAGATATAATGTGCTAGTTTTGGACGAGCCAACAAACTTTTTGGATGTTTTCTGTATTGAAGCATTGGAACGATTTTTAAAAGGATATGAAGGAACTGTTCTCCTTGTATCGCATGATCGCACTTTTATTGAAAGAGTGGCTGATTGTGTTTATGTTATGAAAGATAAAAAGCTAATGTAATAATGAGGAGCAGGGGAAACTTCTTTTATACTTTTTTCTCCTTGTTTTATTTTTTATCCCCCTGTTAATTTAAAATACCACTTGAACCTCCAGTTACTGGATGTTTTATAATGAATTTATACCTTCGGATGGGAGGAATTTTGATGGAAAGACATAATATGTTTTCCATTGGGGAATTTTCAAGAAAGACAGGAATATCGATCCGAAATTTACGTTACTATGATGAGATAGGTCTCTTAGTACCAGAGAAGCACCCTACATCAGGGCATCGTATGTATAACGATAAAGACGTTTTAACCCTGCAAAAGATTCTCAGTTTAAAATTTCTAGGATACAGCTTGGATAAAATCACTGATTTGAATGAAACATTATCTCTCCACTTAAAAGCCTTAGAAGAGCAAAAAAAACTGATAGAAAAATCAATGAATACGATAAAAAGGGTTATCCATTTACTAAAAGAAGAAGGAGAAGTGGATAGCACTTTATTATTTAGCCTTATTTTGGGTTTACCAACTGAAGATTTACAAAAGGATTGGTTGGAGCGCCATAAATTAACGGATGTTGTGGAAGAGTTGTCAAAGAAATCAGTTGAAGAGAGCATGAATTTAGATAAAACCTTTGTAGAAATGTCTAAAAAAGTAAAACAATTGTATGGTAAACCAATTAAAGACCCAGAAGTACAAGAAATGGTTGAATCGTATATAGAAGAAACTCTTTCATTTCTTGGTGAGGATGTAATGCAAAAGTTAGCCAATGTAAACGTGGAAAAACAGGGTCTACAAGAACTCGAAGAAATGACTCCTTCCCCCTTTACTGAAGATGAGCAGAAATGACTCAGGCTATTGATTATTATATGGTGCAGTCCGAAATGGGAAATATGCAATAGAAGTACAAGGTACCACGGTAACTATTTAGGGGGTGTTTTTAATAAAAAAATACTATTTATCCATTTTGCTCGTGATATTGGTAAGTTTTATGGGAGGGAGTTACTTTATTTTAAGATTAAATAATATTAGTAATGTTATCGTCATTTTAGTAACGTTGACATTACTAATTTTACCTCCAATAAGCATCCATTGGTTACTGATACGACCGAGGTCAATGCCAAAATTATTGGTATATCTTTCATTTATTATTTGTTTAGGAATCTCTTATTTGATAATCCCTCATTCGCACAAGGGATTTTTTAATCAAATATTGATTTGGATTCTACCCATCCTGGAAATAACTATCGTAATTGCAGTTTTCTATAGTATCATTAAAAGCATTATTCGCTATAGGGCAAGTAGTAAAACTAAAGGAAAAGACTTACTTGAAATAACGAGAATGTCACTTGAGCCCAAATTGGGAGATGGGTTTGTTTTAGGTGCAATTTTATCAGAACTAAGCGTCTTCTATTACTCAATTATAGGATGGTTTAAAGAGTCAACTGTGAACAATAATGAAAGGGTTTATTCCTATCATAAGACTTCACAGGTAAACATTATTATAGTCGTATTTTCGATCCTAATAATATTGGAAGGAATATTATTCCACTTTCTTATCCTGTTATGGAGTGATGTTGCCGCATGGGTTTTTACGATCCTAAATATTTACGCCTTGCTTTATATGATAGGGCTATATAATTCTGTGAGATTTTTACCTCATGTTGTTTCTTTTGACCAACTTATCATTCGCTTTGGATATCAAAGCAGTATTAAATTGGATATCAGGAATATAGACTGTATTAAAAAAGCTAAAGATAAAGGTGGAATTGGGGAAAAGGCACCTAAAGAAACATACATGCCATGTTGAATATGGATTCTCCACAGTATGAAATCTTTTTAAAAGAACCTGCTCTAATGGAAAGCTCATATGGGAGAAAAAAATATGTTAAAACTGTTATATTCAGGGCAGATAATCCAGCAAAAATGATTGAGGAGATAAAATCTAATATGAAGTTATTAAGTAATGAGTAAATAATTATACACCTGTCAAAATCCTCTTCCCCTCCCCCTGCTTTATAGTTGGTATCCAAACTAGAAAGAAGCTGGGGAGAAATGGTGACTGTATTTAACTTAATTCGAAACTACACCAATTAAGGCTGAATCAATAGTGGTTCAGTCTTTTACTTTTCCAAATAATCCTTCAATCTTTTATCCAACACGGATTCAATCGAATTTTGTTTTCTTATCTTCTCACTTCTAATTACGTGCATTATTATTGTGATGTCATTCATCAAACCTGACGTGTTATACATTTTGTAACTACAAGAAAGGTATTATTTGCCATAATCAAGTAAGAAAGCGAGAGGGCCAAATATATTTAATAGTTGTAGAACAACAATTATTGCCTGGGTTTAGAATAGATTTTTAGAGTAGGATATTTTATTAAACTTCCATTAATAGCATGATAGAAACGGATTGAATGTGAATTGTTTTAATTTAGGTATCTAATGAAATTGTTAGTGGCATGGGTACATACGCTTATAAAGAATATGTTAAAACTCTGGAATATAGTTAATTAGCAATACAGGAGGTGTTGATATGTATAATCGTAAAGATGAAATTATCACAGGTTTAGTGTTGGGCAGTTTATCTATTGCTTTAACTGGAAGTATTATCTTTTGGTATTTTGGAGATCCACAAAAATTTATCGAGCATAGATTAGGTGTTAATGCAGAAGCATTTAATAACCCTATTGTTTGGATATTAACAATTATAATTGCATTTGGATATATTATGTACACGGTTAAAGTAATCCCATTTGTACGTGATCATTTATTTACATTTTCATGGCTTAAAGTGATTGGTGTTTGGGCTGTATTCGTTTCTAGCATTGTAGAAGAGATTTTGTTTAGGCAAGTATTGATGGATTGGCTAATGGGTTTAGATTATTCAATACTTATACAAGTATTAGTTTCGGCTTTTATCTTTGGATTAGCACATGGGGCATGGGTATTTCTTGGAGGAGAGTTGAGAATAGCACTTCCAGTGATACTCTCCACTACAATTCTTGGTGGTTTACTAGCTATTCTGTACATTATAGCTGATCGTAATATACTTGCACCAATTGTAGCTCATATATTGATAAACTTATTCATTGAACCTTGGCTTATACTTTCAGCAGTTACGAGGAAATGGGATAACAATATAAAAGAAAATGAAGATAATTAACCATGCCGATCGTGATTACTTTTTGAAAGCCCTTATAGCAAATTTTGTTTTATACAAGTCTATCGAAAAAACAAAAGGAAATCTAAAGATATTGCCTGCTCATTTACAAGAAATCGTATTTAAGTTACCTTATGGATGACAATGAGTATTGTTATTTGTATGTAGCGATTAGTATTGTAACTTATGTGGGATTTGACCTTGTTTCTTATTATTTATAAGTTTTCAAGGATTTTAAGATTTGGTCTGGCGGTTAATAGAAGTTATTGTATGTTACCACGTTTCTAAAGAAAAAGGATAGTTTGGGGGCATGATGATGAAGGTGAACATCGAAATTGACGATAAGCATGCAGAACCATCCATAACCATTCAGACAAATGAATGGTCCGATGAACTGGAAGAAATAGTTGCAATTATTAAACGGAAAAATCGAAAGCGTATACTTGGGATTGAGTCAGATCAAACGGTACTACTTGACCCCAATCAGGTAGAATTTGTATATGCTGAAAAAAGAAAAATTCTTGCATGCATTGGTAAACGGAATATTGAAGTAAGGATGAAGCTCTATGAAATAGAAGATGTTTTAGCTCCTTATGGCTTTATGCGTTTTTCAAAATCAGTCATCGGCAATCTTAATCATATTGAACGTTTTGAGTTATCATTTAATGGAAATCTCTGTGTTTATTTTCATTCTGGAAATAAAGAGTTTATTACACGAAAATATGTGAAATCAATCAAAGATAGATTGGTTATGGGAGGGCAGTCAGATGATTGTTGAAGCAGTTAAAAGAAGTATGATGGGGATAGCTCTAGGTGGTATTTTTACATTTATTGCCCTTACTGTTGTAATGTTTACCAGCACGGACGCTGCTATCTCACAAATATGGATTTATATGCTCTGTTCTTTTATTCTTGGTATTTATTTTGGATTGGCCTCGTTTTTGTTTGAGGATAATGGCTGGAGTTACCTGAAAAAAACCGCTATTCATTTCTGCTTGTCGATAGCTGTTTACTTTACAATCGCCTTGTTTATTGCTGACTGGATTCCATTTAGCTTAGCAGCAATTTTAATAAGTTTTCTGGTTTTTATATTTGTTTATGCTGTTTTTTGGATGGGGTATTATCTATATTACAAAAAGGTGGAAGCATCGTTGAACGCTAGTTTGAAGAAGAAAAATGATATATTCAAGTGAGTAGAATCCATATACTATATTGGGTAAATTCAATAAATGAGTAGCTTTTTCAACAGCATATTTTTGGCATATGACTCTATTCATTAGTTATTGAACTGATGAAATTCTTTTCCCTATGTTAAAAAAGTTTGAAACACCTGCTTTAAAGTCTGGTATCTAGAGTGGAAAGAAGAGGGTGGAGAAAGAGTTAGATTGTGGTGCAAGTAATAGTGATTCTGATGGGTGGTTACTGTAGTGAAATTTTGGAAAGGTACGAATTAATTGAAAGAGCAATAGAAACTTTTCATGAAATTTTTACGAAGATTGAAGAAAACAGTGGTGTATCTGTGATATACACTATGCCTAAAAAATAAGTGTCAAATTGTTCAATTAAAAAGGTCATTCCTTAATGAAGCTTTTATTTTTCTAATCCGTACATAAGGTTATGTGATTATTGTAAATGATGGAGGTGTCAAATGTGTCTAAAGAAGTTATTTTCATCTTAGTTATAGCATCTATGGCTATATGGATTACGGTTTCTCGAGAGGCTGTAAAACCTTCAAAAAAGATAAACTGGCGAAAAATGATAACATTACTGTCTGCTGGATCTTTATCTGCATTAGTTATAACCATTACACTTTTTCAAAGCTTGCTGTTTTAGTTCTGTTTCCGGGTACGTTATTTCAAAAAAGTGGCGATGATTTTTTAGTAATTGGCAGTATAGTTAAATGAAATTTATTTCGGTTGGAGAATGGAGAGAGAAATAGGGTGAAAAAACGATGGTATTTCTGGTGGATTGGTAACATATTTTGGATTATCATTTTTGTAATTGGATTAGCTATTATTTGGTTAAGAGAGGTCGATGGTGCTGGGGTTACTCAAACACCTGAGCTTAAATTATTGGCATTTATAGTCTTATTGATTGCGTTTATAATACCAACGATTATTCAAGGTGTGTGGCTAATTGTTAATTTGAGAATTAGCAGTAGTAAATAAACAAATACGATGTTATTATATAGGGCAGTTTTCTTCAATAACTGAAGCATTTTTTCTATGAAAGCAAGTTTAATAAAGGAAGAACAAGTAGTCTTCAGCTTTTTACCCGTATTATGTTCTCTTCTTTTGGAAACGTTTATATTCATTTTTTATGTTGACATATATTCTTTAATCTAAAACAAAAGATATGGTAAAGTAATATTGTAAGTGAATAATAGAATCTGCGTATTGGCAGGAGAGGTTCGAAATTCCATCCCTCTATAAAAAACTAAGGAGCTAGGACAGCACCTTCTTTAGTGTTGTCTTTTTTGTCTAGCTCCAGCGCCCAGCGACTAGCGAGACTTCCCTCACCTCCGTACGATAAGTCAACATCGACTCACTCCGTTCGTCGTGTTTCCTTTATCTCCTACGGCTCAGTCCAGTCCGTACGTCGCTAAACGGGCGCTTACGCTTTTCTTTATTGGATGGATACAAGCTCCCAAAGATACAAAATAAACGAAGGAGTGATGATTCATGATGCAACAGATTTATCCGGTTACAGAACATCCCTATGCATATGAACTAAATAAAGATTTTCAATTTGCTGCAGCTCATTATGTACCACATGAGGATGCTGGGAAATGTCAAAATATGCATGGGCACACCTATTTTACCAATATCACCATTGCTGGAAACGAACTTGATCACACAGGTTTTTTAGTTAATTTTAAAAAAATAAAAGACTTAATTCACAAGAGATTTGATCATCATGTGATGAATGAAGACACCAAATTCTCCGACCAAGACGCTGAATACTTTCCGACAACAGAAGTGGTTGCCCGGACTATCTATGAAATCATTCAGGAATACCTAAACACCCTACAGAATAAGCCAACTTGTGTTCAGGTATATTTAAGGGAAACGCCTACGAGCTATTGTATTTACCGACCAAAGGAGAAAACATTATGAGAAAAATACCTGTACTTGAAATATTTGGCCCAACTATTCAAGGGGAGGGAATGGTCATTGGCCAAAAAACAATGTTTGTCAGAACGGCCGGCTGTGATTATTCCTGTTCCTGGTGTGATTCGAAATTCACCTGGGACGGTTCAGAAAAGGAATCGATTCAAATGATGGAACCGCAGGAAATAGTGGAAGCATTATATGAAAAGGGAGGCGGACGATTTCAACATGTTACCATCTCTGGAGGAAATCCAGGATTATTGGCTCAATTAAATGCATTGGTAGATTTACTTCATGAAAATCAGGTGAAGGTTGCATTGGAAACACAAGGTAGCAGATGGCAGGAATGGTTTACAAAGATAGATGATCTAACGATTTCGCCTAAGCCGCCAAGCTCTGGAATGACTACAAATTTTGAAACATTGGATTTTATCATCCGTTCATTAAAGGAAAAACAACAGGGGGATTTCAGTTTAAAGGTAGTCGTCTTTGGGAAAAAAGATTTGCAATATGCCATCAACATACACAAAAGGTATCCTGATGTAAAATTGTTTTTGCAAGTGGGTAATGATGATTTAGAAACGGGAGAACAGGAGAAGTTGTTAGCCTATCTGCTTGAAAAATACGAACGATTGGTTGATCTTGTAATGAATAGTTCAGAATTGAACGATGTTCGGGTATTGCCGCAACTTCACACCTATTTATGGGGAAATAAACGTGGTGTTTGATATAAAAACTTTAACCTTACTCTTCCAAAGTAGTGGGTTCAAGCATTTTGTCTAAAGGAATGTGTTCGGTGAGATTCTTTTATTGGAGTTGAACATATTTGGGAAAACATTTTATTAAGAATCGCTTATTAGAAAGGATTATAGGGGCGAGCTTTTCAATATCAATCTTTTTTATCGTCATAATTAGCAGTAGTGGATTTAATTTTTTTGAATTCCATGAACTGATTACAATACCGGCGATTTGGGCTTTATTTTTTGGCTACGGAATAATTAGTTCCATTTTCATAGATGTTATTGGGAAATTCATACCCAATTTTACAGGTAAACAAATTTTGCTTTATTTTTTGATTGGATATCCCCTTTTCTTGGTTTTGATGCCAATAGAATACGCGTTAATCGCTGGAACAATTGGTGGCTTTTTCTCTCTTCTCTTTTTATTTGGTAAAGAAAAGTTAAAGCCTTTAAAGTGGTATAGCTGGATTGTAATTGTTATACCGCTTGTTTGTTTGGTGATGATTCCTATGGATCATACAAGTAAAGTCGGGTGGAATGAAGTGACAGGAGATACATTTGTAGAGGTGGAATACGAATATTTTAATGGGGAGCACTTGATACCTATTCATGGAGAACAAGGTGAACGAATTTACTTTGACGTAGAACATCATTTTAAAAATGGAAATAGCTATGGCATGTCTCTTTATGATGAAAATGGCGATTATGCAGGAATGAATGAAGAAAATGACGATGTATCAAGCGTGGATTTTAAAAAAACAGCAACAAAATATATTGTTGTTCAAGCTATTAATGGGGAACAAGGACAATTTCGGGTGAGGTGGTGGAAGGAAGGGGAGACAGTGCCTGATTGGGCTAAGTGACTTTCAACTTATTGCCGATCTATTTGATGTCTATAGAAAATAGGAAAAGGGGAAATAAAATGATACCGATTATTTTATCTATAATACTAATACTAGTACTGATTTTTTCCATAATTCTTGTGGTCCGAAAAAGAAAAAGGGCTGGTATAACAGGGATAAAAAGTGCTTTAACTCCAATTTGTTTTTATATTATTGGTATTACAAACCTTTTAGCCTATTGGTTTAACTTTATGGGAATATTGAATTGGTCTATTTCTATGATTTTGCTAATTTTAGGTGCTTATTTTACAAAATATATGCCGGTTTCTGAAAAATGACTAGTTCAATTATAAAATGTTGATTTTATTTAATTGAAATGAAATGGGATGGGATTAAACATGACGAAGAAATATACCACATTTGGAAAGGTAATTTATTGGTTAGGTTTTCTATTTTTTATATCAGGATTATTCTTTTTTAGTGAGAGTGGTGTGTTGGCAGAAGATATTCCAGAAACCTTCTATCCTTTTGCATTACCATCAACCATAATAGGGATTATTCTACTCCTTATTTCTAATTTCTTTAAAAAAAGGAACGTTTAGTTGTTTCGAATTTAATTTGTATATAAAAATATTCAGGGGGGAGATAATTTGAAGAAGGTTCTAGTATTAATACTTTGCTATATTATTCTTTTCGCGACTTTAGCTGCGTGCCAAAAAGAATATACTGAAGAATACATAGAGTGGGGAGAAAAGACAAATGGCAATGTTGCTGAACTGTTAGAAAATAATGATATACCATATGAGATAAGAGATGGAATCATATATATACCGGAAGATGCTTTTGATAAAGCTATTTATTGTTGTGCTTAGTAGAAAATTGTAAGTTAACAGATGCGGTTGCCGGACAAGGAGGATGCTGTGCGTAAGGAAGTCGCTTACCGTGTTAAAGGGGGGGTTATTAAAAGAAAGTAACGAGACATTATCGTTACTCTCTTTCCCATCAAAAAGATTTGTTGTAGAATCATAGTCTAATTTTTCACTTAATTGAGTGTATATTCGTATTGTTTCGCTCTTTCGTGTCCAAGTGTGTAGACAATACTCATTCTATGAGGCGAAATACTTTTCTTTGTTACCTCAATAAATGTAAGGGCATATGTTAAAATATTAGATGTTTATCCTTGTAGCGTTATGCATTCCTTCCATTCCTTCCAATCCTTCCCCAATAAGGTTTTTAACATTTTATCAAATCATCCTTTATTCTATTCCTTTATAATCCCACTGTATATACATCAAGGTATTCCCTACGTTCTCTAATATCCCCTACATGACTATTCTAAAAAACTTAAGGTTTTCTTAAGGAATCTATTAAGGTCTTCTTATGTTTTGGTATGTAAATTGAACATATCAATTATTTCTATGGTAACAGACAAGGGGAATGATTATGACAGAGAGAAAGGTGTATATTCTTTTAACGGATACTGGTACATTTTTTACAAAGTTGATAAAGCTATATACAAAGAAACCTTATAACCATGCATCAATATCTTTTGACTCTGAATTATCAGAAGTATATAGTTTTGGAAGAAAAAAGGTTTGCAACCCATTCAATGGGGGGTTTGTAAAAGAAGATGTGAGACAAGGTATATTTAAAGAAGCAGATTGTGCGGTTTATTCCCTTACAGTTACAGAAATTCAAATGCAAAACATGAAGCGTTATATACAGGAGATCGAAGGACATAAGGAATACTATCGCTATAACTTTTTAGGTTTATTCGGGTTTATATGTAAAAACCCAATAGAAAGAGAAAAAGCATTATTCTGTTCTCAGTTTGTTGCTTCAGTGCTAAAAGAATGTAACATCATTGATTTTGAAAAGCCACTATCACTAATAGCGCCAGATGAATTTCAAGAAGTAACTGAATTGCAACTGGTGTATAAAGGAAATTTAAGGGCTTATGCTAGTAAAGAGGAAGGGAATAAATTGCCTATTCCTGTTCAGTATATACCAGCCGAATTGTGATCCATCTTCTAATAAATTAAACGAAAAGGAAGAAGTTAAAGTGAATCAGACGATCAATATTTTAGTTGTTGAAGATGACAATGATATTAACCAATTATTATGCCGAATTGTAAAAAAGAGCCAGTATCATCCACAACCTGCTTATTCTGGTACAGAGGCTCTGATTTATTTAGATAAACAGAATTGGGACTTAATTTTACTTGATTTAATGCTTCCAGGTATGGCCGGTGAACAAATTCTTGAAAAAATAACAGAAAAAGGTTCGATTCCAGTTATTATTATTTCAGCAAAAAGTGAAAAGGAAACAAAAATTAATAGTTTAAGATCAGGTGCGGATGACTTTATTTCTAAACCTTTTGATGTTGATGAGGTATCTGCTCGCATTGATTCGCTCCTTCGTAGATATAGACGTACGAATGAAACTCCTAAACAAGTATTAACTCACAATGGTATTCATCTTGATTTGGAAACAAAGGCCGTTTATGTAGAAGGGGGAGAAATCACGTTAACCGTTCGAGAATACAAGATATTAAAGCTTCTAATGACTACACCTAAAAAAGTCTTTTCTAAATCTAATTTATTCGAAAGTGTATGGGACGAGCCTTTTCATGGGGATGACAACACGGTTAACGTTCACATGAGTAATTTGCGAAATAAGCTCTTAAAGGCAAATCCGAATAAAGAATATATAGAAACGATATGGGGGATGGGATATCGTATGAAAACTTAAGTTTTTCTTAAGATTTGTCTTAATCCTTTCTTAAGTTTTAGAGACCATACTGGACTGGTGAACAATTATGGAGGGATAAATTAATGGATGAATATATTCTAAGAACGAATAAGCTAACAAAAAAGTATACAAATGATTTTGCCCTTGAAAAGGTTAATATCTCCATTAAAAAAGGTGAAATTTACGGATTCATTGGTAAAAATGGTGCAGGTAAATCAACGATGCTACGTTTAATAACGGGGCTTGCCTTCCCAACAAGCGGTTCAATAGAGTTATTTGGAAATGATAATCGAAATGAGCTAATTAATGCACAAAAAAGAATGGGCGCCATTATCGAGAATCCTGCTCTTTTTCCGAATATGAGTGCCTATGAAAATTTAGAAGTCCATCGATTACAAAAAGGCATTCCTGGAAGTGTTTGTATCCAAGAAACATTGGAGCTTGTCGGACTTTCTAATACTGGAAAGAAAAAGGCAAAAAATTTTTCACTTGGAATGAAGCAAAGGCTTGGTCTTGCGATTGCCTTATTAAGCGATCCTGAATTCTTAATTCTTGATGAGCCAACAAATGGATTGGACCCAATGGGAATTGTTGAGTTGAGGGAATTAATAAAAAAGTTAAACCGTGAAAAGGGATTAACCGTTTTAATATCAAGCCATATATTAAGTGAACTCCATCTTCTCGCAACCAGTTTCGGAATCATTCATAAAGGTAAACTACTTGAAGAGCTTACTGCTAAAGAACTGGATGAAAAATGCAGACAACATTTAAGAATAAAGGTTGATGATCCGATAATGGGTGCAACCGTACTGGAACAGAATCTATCAACGACTGATTTTGAAGTGATGCAAGATGGTACATTAAAACTTTACAAGTATCTCGATGATGTACGTAACGTTTCACGTGCACTAACAAATCATGGTCTTGTTATCGAACATCTCTCGCAAAATGGTGATAGTCTTGAAAGTTATTTTTCAAAATTAGTAGGGGGCCATAAGGAATGACTAATCTTATTAGAGCCGAAATGTTCAAATTACAACGGAATAAGACATTTTGGGTTTTATTACTAACCATAATAGTATTAAGTACTTTGTTACATTACCTCATTATAATTGACTGGTGGCAAATTAATGAAACTTCATTTGATACTGCTGGATTAAGCGAATTAAATGCTTTATCAATCTTTACAGTCCCTCTATTTTTCAACTTAATTGTCAGCACACTCGCTGGATTTTTTATCTCAATCGAATTCTCACAAAGCGGTGTAATTAAAAATCAGGTAATAAGCGGTAATAAAAGATCAACTATTTTTATGGCAAAGTCTTTTATCTTTTCACTGGGCGCCATCGTTGTTACAATACTGATTCCATTAGTAACAGCTATCATTTTGGTCATCTTAACTGGACACGGAGATATAATAGATAGTTCTAATTTGATGTATTTAGGGAGAGCTTATGGGTTATTTACACTTCAATTTCTAGGTTATACTGCTATTATTATGTTATTATCCATTATTACGGATGATAGTGGAAAAACAATTATTATCTCTATTTTATTCACAATCGTGATGTATGCAGTTGAAAAACTTTCTAAGCCGCCGTTGATTGAGATGGTATATGAGAATTCTATCTTTCAGCAATTTAGCGAAGTATTTAAATACACCATGACAAAAGGTGAAATCATAAAGTCCATGCTTATTGGGGTAGTAACGATAATAATTGTTACTTTATGTGGAGTATTCTATTTTAATAGAAAAGAAATTAAATAATATATAGGTAAGCGGGTGGGAACCATGTTTTATGTAGTCATATTCATATTCTTAATAACAGTTTTTTTACTCACTCGCTTATTTGCTTTAAAAAAAGAAGTGAAAAACATAAGTAAGCAGTTAAAAATCTATAATGATCGAAAAACTAACAAAAAAATACATATGGCTCTTTTGGATAAAGATGTGGAAAGTCTAGGGTTGGAAATTAATAAACTTATTGATTTATACATGTCTGAGAATAGAAAGAGAGTCAGATTTGAAAGGGAACAGAAACAAGCAATTGCTAATATATCCCATGACTTGAGAACTCCATTAACTTCTATTTTAGGATATATTCAGATGGCTGAGGAAGATGATGTTACAGCTGCTGAGAGAAAAGAATTATTATCTATTGCAAACAAACGAGCAAAAAGGCTGGAGATGTTGTTAAAGGACTTTTTTGAGTTGAGTATTATCGAGTCTACAGATCATCAACTAAAGTCTGAACGAATCAATCTGAGGAGCATAACAATAGATGTCTTGATGAGTTTTTATGACCGTTTTTATGAGAGGAATATGGAACCCACCATTCACATACCTGAAAGCGATGTATTTATAATGGCTGATGAGTCAGCAGTTACGAGAGTCATTGAAAATCTAATTTCCAACGCCATTTCTCACTCAGATGGAAATATTATTATAAGTCTTGAGGAACGAGATTTTATGGTTGCACTAGTTGTAAAAAATGATGCACATTCCTTGACTGAACAGGATGTGGACTTCATGTTCGACCGGTTTTATAGGGCAGATCAATCACGTTCTGGCAAAAGTACTGGACTAGGCTTGTCGATTGTGAAGAGCTTTATGGAAAAAATGAATGGAACAATTATGGGACAGTTAAGTGATGGACAATTATCTATCGTTTGTGAATGGAATTCGGTGGTAATTAAAGATTAAAATGAACCGGTGAATCAGCTTATGTTGTGTTAAGTTAATCTTTCCCTAATTAAATTATAGCATATAAAAAATAGCAAATATAGACTATTTATTTTCATTCCCTACTGTTAGAATCAACAATACATTAATGGATAGGGGAGATTGGATGAGTTCTTTGGTTCTCGGTTTAAAGGAAATAGAAAATTCACAGCTTTTGCTTGTTGGAGGAAAGGCGTTAAATTTAAGGAAGTTATCCAAAATCCAGGGAATTCAGGTACCGGAAGGATTTTGTGTTACGTCAGAGGTTTATCAAAAAGTCCTCAAACATAACGTAGACTTCCACGCATTGTTGGATCAACTAAATCTAGTAAAAGCAGAGGAACGTGACAAAATTAGTGTCATCTGTCAGAGGATTCGACAAACTATTATGGAAGTAGAAATTCCTTCCGATGTTGTGAAAGCAGTTGACCATTATCTCTCCAGGTTTGGTGAGGAACAGGCTTATGCAGTGCGTTCTAGTGCAACTGCTGAAGATCTACCATATGCCTCTTTTGCTGGCCAACAAGACACCTATTTAAATATCATCGGTAAAAATGAAATTTTACAACATATCAGTAAATGCTGGGCTTCTCTATTTACTGATCGTGCAGTGATTTATCGTATGCAAAACGGATTTGACCACAGACAAGTATATTTATCTGTTATTGTTCAACGGATGGTGTTTCCACAGGCTTCAGGAATTTTATTCACTGCTGATCCGATTACCCATAACCGAAAGATACTATCAATCGATGCCAGTTTTGGACTTGGAGAAGCACTAGTCTCAGGTTTGGTCACTGCTGATTGTTATAAAGTTAAAGCAAATAGAATTATTGATAAGAGGATAGCAACTAAAGAATTAGCTACCTATGGACGAAAAGAAGGAGGAACGAAGACCGAGCAGATCGATCCGGATAAGCAAAGGTCTCAAACACTTACTAACGGACAGATTTTACAATTGGCACGCATCGGAAGACAGATCGAGGCTTATTTTGGTTTTCCACAAGATATCGAATGATCTTTGGTCGATGGCACATTTTTTATTGTTCAGAGTCGCCCAATCACAAGGCTTTTCCCTATCCCTGAAACGAATGATGATGAAAAACGTGTTTACGTATCTGTCGGTCATCAACAAATGATGACTGACCCCATGAAGCCGTTGGGATTATCTTTTTGGCTATTAACAACTCCTGCGCCAATGCGTAAAGCTGGTGGAAGGTTGTTTGTTGATGTTACAGATCAGCTTGCTTCCCCTGTCAGTAGAAACATGTTATTAAATGGCATGGGACAGCATGATCCGCTTATGAAAGACGCACTCATGAACATCATTGAACGGGAAAACTTTATAAAATGGTTACCAAATGATCATAAAGCACCGAGTCCCACAAGAGGCAATATAGATATGCAGGCACAAATCGAAAACAATCCATCTATCGTGTCTGATTTGATTAAGCATAGTCAAGAATCGATAAAACAGTTAAAACAGAACATCCGAACGAAGTCAGGAACAAATTTATTTGATTTTATTCTTGAGGATATTCAGGAATTAAAGAAGTTGTTGTTTGACCCACAAAGTTCAGCGGTATTTATGGCAGCTATGAATGCTTCAACATGGATAAATGAAAAAATGAACGAATGGTTAGGGGAAAAAATGCAGCGGACACACTTTCTCAATCTGTACCAAATAATATTACTTCGGAAATGGGTCTAGCACTATTGGATGTCGCAGATGTAATTCGTCCTTATCCAGAATTAATAGCTTATTTACAGGGTGTAAAAAATGATAACTTTTTGGATGAGCTGGTAAAGTTTGAAGGTGGACAGGAAGCCCAAGATGCGATAACAGCTTACCTGAACAAATACGGAATGCGATGTGTCGGCGAAATCGATATGACGAAAACCCGTTGGAGCGAAAAACCAATTACACTTATCTCCATGATTCTTAGTAATATCAAAAACTTTGAGCCTAATGCCAGCAAACGGAAATTTGAGCAAGGGCGACAAGAGGCTTTGAAAAAGGAACAAGAGTTATTAGACCAATTGAAACAATTACCGGATGGTGAACAAAAAGCGACAGAAACAAAGCGGATGATTGACCTCATCCGGAATTTCATCGGATATCGTGAATATCCGAAATACGGTATGATTAGTCGTTACTTTGTTTATAAGCAGGCATTACTGAAAGAAGCCGAACAACTCGTACAAGCGGACATTATTCATGAAAAAGAAGATATATACTATCTCACTTTTGAAGAACTTCATGAAGTCGTACGCACGAATAAACTGGATTACCAGATCATCAACAAGCGAAAAGACGATTACAAATTATATGAAAAACTAACTCCTCCGCGTGTGATCACCTCTGATGGTGAAATCATTACAGGTAAGTATAAACGAGAAAATCTCCCAGACGAAGCAAAAGTGGGTCTACCTGTCTCTTCAGGAGTTATAGAGGAACGTGCTCGAGTCATCTTAAACATGGAAGAAGCTGATTTAGAAGAGGGAGATATATTAGTTACTGCCTTTACTGACCCTAGCTGGACACCATTGTTTGTATCGATAAAAGGTCTCGTCACTGAGGTTGGCGGACTGATGACCCACGGAGCAGTTATTGCACGCGAATATGGCTTACCTGCAGTTGTTGGCGTGGAAAATGCTACAAAACAGATAAAAGATGGGCAACGAATTCTTGTGAATGGAACAGAAGGGTATATCAAAATATTGTAATTGCTTAATAAGACCAGATTTAGAAAACCAATCAAGATTTTAGGCTGAATCCTATATATAAGGGTTCAGCCCTTTTTATTGGTTCAATATTTTTTTCAATTCTTGACCAGCCCAGATATAGTGAAACTTTACTTTTCCCAATCCGTAGTAACATATAATGGCAAAGTAATAGGATAAAGGATTACCAAATAGCGGAATAAAATAATGCTTTCAATCATTGTGGATGATCTAAATAAATATAATGTGGGATAATGTCTCACTAAAAATGAGTTATCAATCTGTTGGGCAGTTGTTGAATAAGGATAACTCAAGAATTTAAAGGGGGATTAGTTGTATGAACCTCAACAGAAATTGGGGAATATGTTTTTGGATATAAAAAGGCAAAAAAAGATATGGTAATTGAGAATTTAAAAATTGTTATAAATGATGGTGAAACGGTCTTAAATGAAAGTGAATACAAAGGTGCAACTGTTAAGTTTCCATCTAAATGCTCAGGTTGTGCGATTACTGATACAGACACACCTATCCAAGTGACGATAGAATGGGGGAAAGGAAAAGAAGAAACTTTTTCAATGGAGTCGAAATAGTTTTTTGCTCAACTATTAGGCGCAATGGATGGACAGGGGGTTGTCGAGTTTACTTGTTGTGTTAAGTGCAGTATTGTTCTAGTCATGAAACGTTTTTTTAGGTTCAATCGTACTTAATGTGATGGACAGTGAAGGTAGGGTTGAAAAGAAAGAGTGAGAGTGGAGGGCGTTGTAGTTTGGTACTTTTAGGTTTTATCGTAATAGTTATGACTCTTTTATCAATAGAAGGGCAGCTTAGAAAACGATATAAACAACAACAAGAAATAATTGAATTACTAAAGCAAATAAAAGAAAAGGATTGATTAATTTTTGAAAATTAACAAGACGACTATTGTTTTCCATACTGTTTTTAGTGGAATTATTGCACTTTTTGTATCTACATTTTTCGCTTCTGGAACAATTGCGGAGAATTATACGGATGACACATTTGTAGCTCCATTCTTCTTCTTTGTTTTAGCAATATGGTTAGTTGGTGTGCTGTTTCTCTTTCTCTTTCCTAGAAAATTTCATACATCCATTAATATCATGTGGTTATCCATACCATTAGGAATAGTAATTGCATTTCCAATAGAAGCGTTGTTATAAGTTGTAGGTTATGTTGTGAAAAAAAGCGTGCTAAAACTAAAGGGGACGTTACTTTGAAAACGGCAGCATATATTAGAGAATTAAAAAGGAGAGCAAGTTACTGCCTCCCTAACAATTGCAAATTAATAAAGGCAGAATATGGTCAATGGGGAAAATTAGAAAGTGAAATTGAGGTGTTATGTTTTGCAAAGTTGTGAGAACTGTAATGCAGAATTTAGCTGGAGTAGAATCTATAAATCTTTGTTTTGGAATTATAAACCTATTAAATGTAACGAATGCAATACGATACATAAGATAACGATTCCTAGTAGGTTCATTTTTGTCTCTTTCACTATTCTTCCAATGCTAATCTTTGGTCACTTCCTGTCCCCTTTTAGCAATATTATTGTGACACTTGGTATAGCTTTTTTTATTTTTATAATCGGCTCTTTGTTTACCCCTTTTTTAGTTACGTATAAAGAGTCCTAGCGACCTAATGTACTCGAGTAATTGGTGCATATATTTATAGGATTGATTAGTAAGAATAGTGAGTTGTGATTATAAATAGAAGATGAAAGATATATTGCCACTCAGGGTTCTAAAACGATGAAAAAATAAATAAGGTGAGAAGTGCGATAAACACTTCTCTTTAAGGATTAATATCCACCCCCAACATATGAAGCACCAACAATGATAAGCAGGATGAAAAGTACAACGATCAATGCAAATCCTGCTCCCATACCATATCCGCCACCTTCGTAGCCCATAGAACCCCCTCCTTCCTGTGAATATATAATAGTTTATGAATCAACTATATGATTCGACATGGACAAGCGTGGAATTTAGCAACAATGGAATTTAGCAACAATGGAATTTTCGTCTATGACGTATTACATCTGCTTTAGCAGGTGGTCGTTTAAGATTCCTGCTACAAAAGCTGTTGGAGTTTCTAGTTTACGAACTTGGCAGAACGCCCCTTATTTTAATGAGGGGATGAATGCCAAGTTTATTTTTTGAACAACTTTGTTATCCAAGGCCTTTTAGGTTGATAACCGAACGTGTGTTTGTTAAAATTTCCCATATGGAGGTGAAAATATGGCTACGACGCGCAAAAAAAGCTGTTTCTGATTATAAAAAGGGGAGAGCAGCGACGATTCCTGTTTTTAAAGAATCACTTGGCGTGAAAATAAATAATCAAAATTGGAATTCCATAGAGAAAAACGGAAGATGGTACATTGCCTTTACCTCAAATATGGGGAAAAAGGCACTGCCAGTAGTAGAAACAAAAGATGTACAAACGTTTTTTCCATTTTTAACGCAAAAAAGGAAAGGATTTCGTGGAACCATGGAATTGTTACGTAAAGGGAAACATTGGTATGTGGCGATTCCAATACAAATAAGTTCAGAACTAGACTTTGGAAAGAAACATAAACGCATCTTTGAAAACTATACATCTATTGGTGTGGACTTAGGGTTGCGACATATTGCGGTCGTCTCTGAGCTTCTTAGTGGTAGAAGACAATTTTTCTCTGGTAAAGAAGTCGGTTATATGCGACGTCATTTTCGTTCCCTACGACGTTCGTTAGGTAAAGCAAAGGCGCTGCGCGTCATGAAACGTATAGGTAAAAAAGAAAGACAGTGGATGAAAGATTATAACCGAAAACTAGCCAAAGATATAGTAGATCTCTCTCTACAATTTGATAACCCAATCATAAAAATGGAAGCATTAGACGATATTTGAAAAACATGTCGTAGCATGAAGAGAGCAGATAAAACCATTCATTCGTGGTCTTTCTATCAATTAAAACAGTTCATCAAAGAAAAGGCTTCAAAATACAATATCCCAGTTGTAGATATTAACCCTTATCAAACAGGCCAAATTTGCGGATGTTGCGGTCATGCAGAAAGGAAAAATCGCAATGGTATTAAATTCCACTGCGTAAAATGTAATTATACGTGTCATGCTGATTTGAATGCTGCAAATAATATTGCACGTAGCACAAGCTTGGCGGGGTAACACGGAACAGTCGTGAGATAGGTTCGTGTTATAGACCAAGTGCCTAGTTGGTACAATCCAACCTAGGAGCCCCAAGTGGCATGGGGTATGGCGGTCATGTTGGAAGGTGGGTCAGAAATGGAACAACATGGGATTGTCGTGAGACAAGCTCCCACCCTAGTGAACCGCTTCCGCCTCCTTTTAAGAGGTTTCCACTTTGGAAGCTCGGTATTTTAATGCCGAGAGGATGTCACAGAATCAGAGGTGAATGCTGAGTTGGAAAAAGGATATACGGATTTCATACAAGGAGATACAAAATCAGTTGCAAAGGCTTTTTCGGAAATTCGGCGTGATCATGGTATTTGAAATACAAAGTAGTATTAACTAAACAATTGAATGGAATTAAAAAGGCCATACCAAGTTTAGATAAACTGGGGCGATTCCGAATGGTCAAAAAGGAGAAAATAAAGGATGATACATATTCTATCGAGTGCATCAGCTTCAGGTTGTTTGAAAGCTGCGTTAAAAGAAATGGGTCTTGATAAAAAGGAAAGGATCATTTCTTTTTGGGACACTTTCTCTGTTGGTCCAGTCTGGAAGTTGCATGAGGAAGCTGGAGTTAAATTCAGATTTGGTTGGATGGAGAAGTGTATGAGTGAAGAGTTTGGTGAATATGCCGATTATACTCACTGCTTTGAAAAGGCAATGAATCGAATTAACTCTATACCTGAAGGAGTTCATGTAACCATTTGGGCATCTAATAACGCACATGAACAGACAGGACTACGATTTATTATGCATCTTTTAAAGGAAAAAAATATTGACATCACTATTATTAACACAACAAAAGCATATGAAGAGCTTTTTAGGGTGAAAAAAGCTAAATATACGCTACTCCACACAGGTGAAATTCCTCCTGAGAAGCTACAGGTTATTTATGAACAGGATTATGGGAAGCTTCTTACAGATCATGATAGAGAGGACTTAGAAAATGAATGGTTAGCCCTTTCAGAAAGTCAAGAAACATTAAGAATTTGGAGAAATGGAAGGATACAGAGTGTTTCTGAAGACTATTATGATGGAATTATTATAAAGAAAGTTAAAAAGCTGCATGGTAAACAAGTGACAAAGGAATTTATAAAATCAGCAAGGGTAATCGGTGAGGTACTGGGGCATTTAGACCAATACATAGGGGATACGTTTCTCGAATATCGAATTAGAAAGCTGATTGAAGCTGGAGTATTTGAGTCGAAAGGTAGTCTTGAACAGATGCGTTTTTATAGTGTGAGGTTAAAAGGTTGAAATAAAATTGGGAAAAGGTAACCTGTTGCTTTCCTTACGTACTAACATAAACAGGTGTGAATGGTTAGTTCGGATCGAAACTAGAATTTCCATTAGTAATAAAAAAGCCGTCCGGACTTTAACGATTAAGTGGACGGCAGCTTTACGATAAGTTATTTCTTTACAGCATGTATATAATGAATCGTTTCAAAGGCAGAAAGGTAGTCGCTTCGATTGGCGAAGTATGTTTTATCAATTTCGCTTGGCGATAAATGTTCATAAATAAGTAATCCTGCTCTTTCTAACATATTTTCAACTTCATTATATGAAAAACCAGACTTCATTGGTTCCCCACTTGCTGATGCCATTTTTACCATGTTTGAAACCCTATTTGATTCTCCGTTCACATTAAATAGGGTTTCATCAGCATAATCAAAAACGATAGAACTACCTATTGGAACTTCAGCAAATAAGTTTTTCAGTAATCTTGAGTTTTCCTCTTTCGTTAAATAATAGGAAACTCCTAAAAGACTAAAGAATGTTTTATGGTTGCTAAAACCCTTATTTATTAGATTTCGGTAAGTAAATTCTTTGGTGAAGTCCATCGAAATAAAATGGAGATTGTGTGGTATTTCTAAATGAGCGTTTGACAATCGTTTTATCTTAAATGCTTGTGTCGCTGGATGATCGATTTCAAATATTTCGATGCTATTTTTCAGTTCTGGGTGACGAAAACAAAAGGTATCTAGTCCAGCTCCAAGTATAACGTATTGTTTCACCCCTAACTTAATTTCATGAAGCAACACTTTCTCACAAAATGCAGCGCGTGCTAAAGGGGTTGGTGAAAGTTGGACTTGTGTGATCCATTTTAATATTTCATCCTTATCTCCATTTAAAAGTTGTGCTTTTTCTTTGTTGAAGAATCCTATCCCTTGAACCATATTCGTTTTAATGTCATCAAACTCTTTTTGCGTTATTAAATCGTTAGCGATATGGTCGTTAAAGATCTTTGGTGTATCAAATTGACTATGATATGCACGACCAAAAGCAGATATTAATGAAGTTAAACTGGACTTATCTTGTTTCATGCAAGTGTCCTCCTTCAATAGAAAAATGAGATTCCCCTGGCCAGGAGAATCTCATTATAATTCAATCTATATATTTCGTCAATTATAGCATAGAATAATTATTTTGTCAAATATTTTATACCAAATCTACCTCTGAATCAATTTCCTAAACTAAAGAAGAAATGTTGGACAGCATTAATGGGCAAGAGGTTATTTCTGTGTAACAGTTGGAACAGTAAATAAGGAAAGGATAAGAAATTATATTGCAAGACAATTCTATCATAGCCTATAAAAAAGAAATGTATCTTTTTATGTCGATATATATATCATTTGGCGTCCGGTTAAGATTCATCCTAATTAAAAATTAAATATCCGCAAGAATAATCAAAAAATCTCCTTTTGATATTTGATATTCTATTAATGAAGGGAGGAAGCAGTCATTCAATATGAAGGGATAATTAATAAAACGATAAACTATATTGAAGAACATCTGCATGAATTACTAACGATGGATGATATAGCAGAGCAAGCAGGTTTTTCTAAGTTTCATTTTCATCGAATTTTTCGTTCATCTGTTGGGATGTCCATAACCGAGTATATTCGCGTAAGGCGCTTGGCAAATGCTTCAACGGCTTTACTCTACACGAACGAAAGAATTCTTGATATTGCATTTTATTATCATTTTGAGTCCCAGGAAGCTTTTACAAGGGCTTTCAAAAAATATTATCATTTGCCACCAGGACAATACAGAAGGCTGATGTCAACTATGTTAAAAAACAAGGAGGAATCTTATATGGATAAACAAGTAAAAGGTTGGTTTTTAAGTGGTTCAGATCCGTTTAATTATGAAATGGGGATTGATCGTGCGGTAGTTCATCAGGGGAAGGCATCAGGTTATTTAAAGTCTAAAACCGTGCTTGATTCCGCAAACTTTGCCACGATGATGCAGCAATTTAAAGCAGACAAGTTTATTGGGAAGCGAATCAGACTTTCTTGTTTTTTAAAGACAAAAGACGTAGAGTACTTTTCTAGTATGTGGATGAGAGTGGATAATGCTTTTGATGATGTATTACAGTTCGACAACATGAGCAATCGCCCAATCAAAGGGGATACGAACTGGAACCGTTACTCTATTGTTTTAGATGTTCCTTCAGGCAGTTCTACTATATCATTTGGTATTATTTTATCGGGTCGTGGTCACGTGTGGGTAGATCAGTTTACATTTGAAGAAGTGGGTAAAGATGTGGAAACAACAAATTTGGAGATACAATCGGAATTATTGGATGAACCATTAAACTTGTCTTTTGAAGAGGAAATCTAAATTATTGATCTCTGGGGGAGTGAAGCGTGGTGGAGATATAAAAGGATGCAATTACATTATTTGTTCAATTTGTAAATGGGGATCTACCATTATTTTTCCTATATTCCTTAATAGCTCTTCCGTTTCTTTTGTTGATTTCAGAGATTATCATACGTAAAGTGGAAGTAAATGTTGCTGAGAATAGAACGGTGTGAGAAATAATACCAGGTATTCTTCTAATCAAAAGTCAATCAAAATTTCGACTGGGTCCAGTAGTGATTCAGTCTGTTTTCTTTTGTTCAATAGTCTTCCAATCCCTATATCGATAAAGTTTTTCAAGGTGCTTTCCCTCTTTCTATTTTTTCATTTTTCTCCCAATAAGTTCCCTCAATCATTTTTTGAACTAAACATGATATTAATGAAATTGGAGTAATATATGGTGAACGCTGTGCTAATAGAAAGTGTACAAGGAAGATCTTAAAATGGTTCTTTTTCCGTGTACTATTATATTATGTTAATTAAAATAAACTTTTCCGATTCATATCCAGTTTTTATGAACAATCCATTGATAAAAAGTGCCTAAGCATGGTATAAGTGTAAAGGAAGCAGGGACATTTTGCTTTTTAATTTTGGGATAAGGTTTGGACAGGCTATCCCATTATGAAAGGATTTTGATTGGATTATGACTGATAATTTTTGGCGTGATTTACCACGACCGTTTTTTATATTGGCACCAATGGAAGATGTGACGGATGTTGTTTTTCGTCATGTAGTAAGTGAAGCAGCCAGACCTGATGTGTTTTTTACAGAATTTACAAACACGGAGAGTTATTGCCACCCAGAGGGAATATATAGTGTGCGTGGGCGCTTGACCTTTACAGAGGATGAACAACCAATTGTAGCTCATATATGGGGAGATAAGCCTGAACACTTTCGACAAATGAGTATTGGAATGGCTGAAATGGGTTATCAGGGCGTAGATATTAATATGGGCTGCCCCGTACCCAATGTAGCAACAAAGGGAAAGGGAAGTGGCCTCATCCGTCGTCCAGAAGTTGCAGCGGAGTTAATCCAAGCAGCAAAAGCAGGAGGATTGCCTGTTAGTGTAAAGACAAGACTTGGTTACACGAATATAGAAGAATGGCGCGACTGGCTGACACATGTATTCGAACAAGATATTGCAAATCTTTCCATTCATCTGCGTACTAGAAAAGAAATGAGTAAAGTAGATGCTCATTGGGAGTTAATCTCAGAAATTAAGAAACTTCGTGATGAGGTAGCTCCAGATACACTTTTGACAATTAATGGAGATATTCCTGACCGTCAAACGGGTTTGAAGCTCGTTCAAGAATTTGGAGTGGATGGCGTGATGATTGGTCGTGGTATTTTTAAAAATCCATTTGCTTTTGAAAAGGAGCCAAGAGAGCACAGCAGTGAGGAATTACTGGATCTCTTAAGGTTGCATCTGGATCTTTTTGATAAATATTCAAAATTAGAACCACGTTCCTTCAAACCTCTTCGCCGCTTTTTTAAGATATATGTTCGCGGGATACGAGGAGCGGGTGAATTAAGAAATCAGTTGATGAGTACAGAGACAACAGATGAAGTGCGTGCATTGCTTGATAACTTTGAGGGAAGGAATGTTGAGGGGAAGAGGGAATAGTACTGTCCCGATTTAGGGTGAAAACAAAAGGGGCGTTAAACGGTTGTGACCTAAAAAATAAAAGGTATATTAAGTAGTAAATTGGCTGTGTGAATGCGGTAATGAACTGGACCCATTTACATCGGTCAATTTTTGCTTTATACGTTAGTTGTTTGTTATAAATAATATTAAAAGTCACGATAATTACCATCCTCCGGCATATGCAACTAGTCTAAAGCTTGGCATAAGCAAGTTTTCTAAACCTTAATTTACTTCTCAATTTTTATAAGAGGACTAAATTGAAATACGAATGATTGCTTTTGTAAATACAATAGCATACAATGACTATATAAAAGGAGTGAATTAATAATGGCGAAAACAACAAATCTCTATGTAAGGCTTGAACCTGAACTTAAAGAACAAGCTGAATCCATTCTGGGACAGTTAGGAATACCGCTATCCAACGCAGTCAATATATTTCTGAAACAGGTTGTTATGCAGAAGGGAATTCCTTTTGACGTTAAGATTCCTGCCACAAAACCTGTTGGAATCTCCAATTTGACAGAGTCAGAGGTGAATGCCGAGTTGGAAAAAGGATATACGGATTTCATGCAAGGTGATACAAAATCTGCTACAAAGGCTTTTACGGAAATTCGTAGAGATTATGGTATATGAGATACAAAGTATTATTAACAAATCAGGCAGATGCAGATTTAAGGGTATCTATGAGTATATTGCTTTTACCTTGCATGAACCAGAGACAGCAACGAATCAATTGGAAAGGATTGAAGAAGCCATATTAAGTTTAGATGAAAAACCAAGGAGGTTCCGGATGTTTGAAAAGGAACCTTGGTATAGCAGAGGACTTCGACAGTTGCCTGTTGACAATTTTATTATATTCTATATTCCCAGCATTGAGGACGGAATAGTTACCGTTATCCGTGTTATGTATGGAGGGCGAGATATAGATGACCAGTTAAATAAGACTAATCAATAATTAATACTGAACAGCCCTTTGTTATTTTACCCTATTTATAATTGACTTCTGCTTTATATACCTCTTTCTATTATCATTTCTCCACTTACTACTTCCGTTAGAAATCTCAGAATAAAGAACATGACCAACCCAAATATTAATAAAACTCTCCATCCTTTAATTGAATAAGACAATTCCAAAGAGCACTCATAGGGGCTCTTCTTTTTTGGTATTGGATTTGATGTGTAAAAGGTATTTGACATTTTAGGGGCTGATGATACAATTGTGTCAAATACTTTTTACTTTTTAGGTGAGGGAGGAATAAATATGGATTGGATAGTTGTTGTGTCTTTTGCTGCTTTAGCAATTTGTGTGATACTAATAGTTGTTACTTTTGCGTCATTACCTAAGATGGGAGATGAAGGGAAAAATTTCATTAGAATGAAAGCACAGTCATATGCATTTACGGTTGTAATTGGTGTGGTGCTAATTGAAATTGCTGAATCTGTTTATTTAACTTTTGGACAGAACGATCTTATGAGGGTATAAATCCGTTTATCTTTCTTGTCGTAATTTCAACTGTATATTTAGTCTCATTACTTTTTTCCAAGAAGAAATATGGTGGTTAAATGAAGAATCGTATCAGGGAATATAGAAAATCTGCAAAACTATCCCAAGAAAAATTAGCTAAACTCTGTAATGTCTCAAGACAAACGATAAATGCGATTGAAAACGATAAATATGATCCTACGTTACAATTAGCATTTGATTTAGCAAGAACGTTAGGCGTTAAAGTAGATGAATTATTTTTAGGAGGGAGGAAGGATGCAGAATGAAAATCTTTTTTATGCTAATAATTCTACTTGTGTATATTTCCATCATTGGTTATTTCACAGGGAGTAAAGATTACTTTTTAGGACCTAATGATGATGAAAGGAAAAAGGTAATAAAGCAAAAGTCCGTTGTTCAGAGTTGGAGTACCATATTGCTATTCTTACTAACAAATTTTCTTTTTGACTTATTTAATCTGCATGACGAACGCTTGTCAGAGGCTCCTTTTGTTTTTCCAGAACTTTTCTATTTAATTATTTTAATATTGAGCTACTTTATTTTCTTATTAATAAATAGTAGAAAAATGAGTGCTTAGTAATTTTCTCTTAAGTATTGTCTAATATCAACAAAGCAAATATTCGGATTCTGTTTTGATTTATTTTATTCAAACTGAGCTTGGTTTTTTATGTGCTTTTGCAACTAAAGATGCCAATTTATGGGGGATGTATATATATGAAACAAAACTTTGAACTGTTGTTGTGATAGTGGTAAAACAAATGATTTAAAAATTGAAGGTGATGTAGGAGCAGATCCAATTTGGTGTAATAGGTGCGGTTGTAATCTTAACATAGAAGACATTCCAATGTCAGCTAGTTTAGTAGAGGAATTGTCTTATTGGGCAGAAAAGTATGGAGAATGGATTGATTGGGATTTAGATAAATTGGTTCCTAATGGGGGTGAACTGGAAGAAAGATTTAATCAAATGGGACTTGCTTTAACGGAAAAAGTTAAACAAGAATTGGACAGTAAATATAAAATAAGATACGTAGCCTCTACCAGTGCAAGGATTTATGATCATAGCTAAAAGGCTTTTATGAACACCATATATCCGAATGGGAGTGAAGTACATAAATGCTACATTCTCTGGTCTTGTGTTGAAGCCAAGTCTTTATAGTGGAAGCATCACGTAAATGCTTGCTTACTGATATAATTATTCTATTATCGAGGTGATTAAATGAAATATACTTGTCCTTGTTGTGGCTATAAAACATTAGATGAAGAGCCACCTGGAACATATGATATTTGTAGTATTTGCTTTTGGGAAGATGATGAGGTTCAGTATATTGATCCCGACTATGAAGGCGGTGCTAACATTCCATCTTTAAGACAAGCACAAAATAATTACGTATTATTTGGAGCATGTGAGGAAAGATGTATAGAGTTTGTAAGAAAGCCTAATGAAAATGATGAGTAAGACCTTAAATGGAAGAGTTATAGCAATTAAAGTAACGGGGATTGTTCAAGAGAAGAAGAGCTGGTTCTTGCATAAGTGTTTATGCGCGGATCGTTTCTTTATGCATATGGCAAAGATGGAATATATAAGAGAAATTTGTAAGGGATAACTTTTAGGGTATTAAGATATAAGGTGATGAAAATTCAGGCTGGATCCAATAGTGGTCCAGTCCTTTTTATTTGGAAAAGAATAATAGAACGATTAAAGTTCTTCCACACTATCCTCACACTCCAAGAAGAGATAGAAATACAAGAAAAGTAAAAGACCTAATTATGGATGTATTGGAACAATAACTCGCCACTGCATAAATCCACTAAAAATCCACAAAATAAATGAGAGACAAGAATCACATATCAGAGTTATGGAATCAACTTCATTTAAAAATAATTGAAATGGACGATATTCGTAATGGAGGTGCAACTACTCTGGTGGTTTACTAAAGAGGTGATAATGTGGAAAACGACAAAAATAAATTAAAACTCACATCTTCTGAAATAGGAACACTATGGCAGGAGTATGTAACTGGAACAATGACAGATATAGTAAATAGATACATGTTCTCCATAATTGAGGATGATTCAATAAAGGCTATTTTTGATGATGCGATCAAGACATTCGCAAAACAAAAAAATCAAATAGCAACTTTTATGGAGAATGATGGGTTTCCAGTTCCAATAGGATTTACGGAATCTGACCTTAATAAAGGTGCAGATAGATTATTTTCCGATATATTTTGTTTAAATTATTTACACATCATGACGCTACATGGTTTGATAGGACACACGACTTCACTAGGCGTCTCGGTAAGAGAAGATTTACGTTATTTTTATGATTCATGTGATAATGACGCTAAAAGAATATATCATCAAATCATAGATTTAATGCTTGAGAAGGGAGCTTTTCAGAGAGACCCAATGTTCTATCCTACAAAAAGACCAGAATTTGTTTCTAGCCAGGATTTCAAGGATGGAATTTTAGGGAAAGGAAGACGTTTATCTGCTATAGAAATAATAAATCTCTCTTACAACCTTAAAAAAAGCATTATGGCTAAAACTCTTTCCATTGGATTTAGTCAAGTTACACAATCTAAAGAGGTTAGGAAGTTTTTAGAAGATACGGAGAATACGTCTGATGGTCAAATACAGTCTCTTTCAAAGATAATGCACAAGGATAATTTACCAATTCCTACGTCGATGGAAACAGAGGTAACCGTTTCAACGGATTCCCCATTTTCCGATAAGTTAATGTTATATCATATCGGTTTCTTGTTCCAAACAGCACAGGGATACCAGGGGGCAGGATTAGCATCAGCTATTCGAACAGACCTCGTAAAAACTTATGAAAGCATCATTCTAAAAAATCTAATGGTAACAAAAAAGTGGTTTAATCTTATGGTACAAAATAAATGGTTTGAACAACCACCACTTGCCCCTAATAGAAAAGAAATTGCAAAAGATAAATCATAAAAACATCTAATATGTACTAATAATATCAAATGAATTTATTTGTACCGTTTGTATGAAGTGATTATTTTGTACCTATCGGGCCGATTTTTTCCTTATTGCATGTGATATATAGGATGTTATTCGGTCTTTTTTTATTCGATTAACAACAAATCTGGTAGTACGTCTGAAAGGATTTGATTTTGTTTTATGGAAAAATTTATTCTAAGGAGTTTCTTCGTATTGGGAATAGGTGCATTGCCATTTATATTATTGAGAAAACCTGCAAAGGATTGGATGATTGTTTTCTTCCTAACGGGTTTTTTTGCAAATTTACTTGATGAATTTATGGTTAAAAGTAAGCGAGTTATTTATCCAGTCAGATTATTTGAAAAATATAGTGACAAGAGCATTTTATTTGATTTTTTAATTTTTCCGATTTGCTGTACCCTTTTTATACAAGCAACCTATCAATCTAAACTCCCTGCCATTTTGGGTAAAGCCTTTTTATTTAGTGTGCCGTTGACTGCTTTTGAATGGCTTCTGGAACAAAAAATCCATCTAATCAAATGGATTCGTTGGTCGACAACACATACATTGGTTTCCGTCACTCTTTATCTTCTCACAACTCGTTTAGTTATAGCAATTATCAGAAAGTCAAAACGCTTGGGTTTTCTTAGCAATAACACAAACACCGGTAATTAGCTTATAGATCTTCTTAACATATAGATAAGCAGACGAATGATAGGTATGTAATTTACTAGATAGAAGGGATTTTATGGGAGTTAATCAAGGTAATGAATATAAATCACCTATTGCTGCTTTATTATGGTCGATTATGATGGTTGGCTTTGGCCAACTCTATAACGGGCAGTATATTTTTGGTTCATTACTCTTCTTTTTTGAAATTGCTGCAAATGGAGTTTCTAATTTAAATTTGTCTATTTTGCATTCTTTCCATGGATATGCACAACAAGCTCATGATGTTTTCGATCATCAATGGGGATTATTCTATCCCTCTTCTTACGCTTTTTCTATGTGGCAGGCTTATAACAAAGCAATCATTATTAATTGTCTGCAAGAGAAGAAAGAACCTCCTAAAGAGACGTATCTAACTGGTTTTTTTATATCATTTGTTGTGGGGATGAATTTAGGTGTTTACTACCATCACTACTTTTTAAATCAATTACCCTATCTGGAGCTTTTTTCCAGTCCGATATTCAATGGACTATTATGGGGAATTTTCTTCGGTATTGCAGGTCACTTCATTGAAAAATACATAAAGGCAAAAAGAAATAAATAAGTGAGTGAGAAGGTTTCCTTTCTCTCCCACTTATTTTATGGTTGTATTGTCCTATTTCGCTAGATTTTTCCTGTCAGCTGCAATTGGCGGTTGCTCCATCCAAGCATTTTTAATCAAAATATTCGCTCCCTGATTGGAATACTTGCCTATCTCCGCCATTAAACGGGTATAATGAACACCTAAATCATGTCTTGGACTGATAGACATAGAGGTCCCGTATTGGCCCATACCAGAAGCAATAAGTGTTGTAACAAGAAACATCATTAATTTATCTGAAAAAGGTGGGTTCGTTGAGTCGGTTACTTCTGATGTCAAAATACGAGCTCCATCAGAGATATATTCTTCTTTTAAGATGGACGAAAAAACTTCTAACTGTTTTCCAGCAATGTCACGCCCTTGTTCAAAATACTTTTTAACCTCTTTTGACTGTGCAACCTGAGCGAATCCAGTAATAAGTGCTTGACCAAGTGCATTACGCTTAGTGTTTAACACAAGTGCTGCAATTTCAACACCTAGTAATGGTCTTCTCTTTCCAAACCATCCCGCCAAAAAACTATTATCCGTTACAAAGTCGACTTGCTTCGGTTTAGGAATTTGCGGATAACGTATGTAATAGCCTTTTGCTTTGGCTGTATCTTTTGTTATTTTGTGCATTCTTTGTGACTCGTCTAGAGCTTCAGTATAAAACTGAATAATATCATCTCGTTCGACCTGGGACAAGGCTAATCCGTAAATAGCTAAACTAAAATTAGCTACATTTAACATTAATTCAAGGTATATACGATCAGAAAAAAGCCTCGGTGCATCCAAATTAACATCTTGTTCCGTAAATCCTTGAGGAACTGGATAGTTTTCAGCGTTAAAAATTTCAGTTAACTTTTTTTGGTGTTTTTTTGATATTGCTAAGTATTGTTCAAGTATGGAACGGATATCTTCATCGGCAACATTTGTTAAAAAATGACGTAATCCACAATCCATCATGGTGTCATTTAGATACGATGTCCAAAGGGCTGAAATCTCTGCTGCAGTTAATTCCTCTTGATGGGTATCATTTTCCATAGATAAAACCTCCATTGTGCTATGATACTATTATTTACTTTACTCTATAGATTAATACCCTTTTCACCAAATTTTACAGAAAAATATAATATACTTGTTGTATAATGGCACTATTATAAATCAAAAGACAGCAACAAAAGAGGTGACAACATGAAAGGTCGAACGCATTTAACAGTGGGGCTAGGAATAGGTGCAGTGGCGTCCGTTAATCAATCGCTTGAAGTGATACCTGTCGTTTTAATTGCATCAGGTGTAGCTTCCCTTGCTCCAGATTTAGATGGCAATAATTTGTTAAATAGACGTGTAACTAAAACAGCTAAATTAATTAAAAAAATTGGCGTATTTGTCGCTGTGACAATGATGGTACTGTCTTTGGTTACATTCTTTGTAGATGTAGAATTCCTATCTTTCCTAGACGAAAGATGGTTTGAGCAACAACATAGGCTTCTACTTTTTGGATGGGGTGCGGTAATTTTAGGTTTATCCTTTAGGAGTCAAGAAACTTTAAAAAATATAATGATGAGTATCATAGGCTTATTCCTTCTTTATTATGCTGCAACGAATGAGTTGTGGTGGCTGGTGATGTTCGCCTTATACATTGGGGGAGTTGGCTGGTTTGCACACCGAGGACCAACTCACACTATTTGGGCATTGATTTACTGGTGGTATATGTCACATTTATTGGAAATTAACATTGAAGTAGACGGCCTGGCTCTTATTTCCACGATAGCTTATTTATCACATATTGTAGGAGATATGCTAACGAAAAATGGGGTTAAATTTTTATATCCATTTACCAAAAAAGTATTTCGAATCCGTATTTAAAGTCTGCATTCATGCTAAAAGTATAATACTCCATTAAAATTAAAAGAGCTGAAGAATTATTTCTCCAGCTCTAGTACCACAAGTTGATCTCCCTCGTCAAGTAAGGGTTTTTCCTTAAAAGTGACAAAGACCAGATTCCCGTTTTTACGTTTAATACATAACGGTATTCCTTTCGACTTCCGTTTTTCTTTCAGTAGAGTTTGTTTGCTATTAATTTCAATAGTATGAAAGGTATAACCAATGTTGACTTTTTTATTTAGCTCTGTAAATGTTGCACCTTCTTCAAATAACAAATTCGCTTTAAGAGCAGATGGGATTTCTCTATGTTCGACTTGACTCGTTCCAATTGGCAGGGAGAACGTGTTGTGATAACCGAATTCAGGGATGTAGGTTTGGCAAACAAGTGCATTATACGCTGCATCTCCCTTCATAGCTAAAATTGTGTCATAAGGGGTCATGTCTACTTCGAAATCACTATGCTCCGAGAGAATTTCTCCATGATAAGTAGGAATACCAAATTTTCTTGCCCGGTACAATTGATCATCGGATGTATCGGTAATCAAGACCGAAGCCCCCATATCTTTTAAATGCTGTGCAAAAGCAATCGAAAAACTACTAGCACCCACCATCACAACACCTGAAGAGTTGGTATTAGCCAAACCCAGCTTTCGAGCAATGGGACCGATAGAAAAACCATGAGCACAAACGGTAATAAAAACTAAAGCTAACGTAAGTGGTGTTAAAATGGAGGCATTTGGATAGCCATCTTCTATTAATAAACCGGCAAAATACCCTGAAACCGTCAATGCAACGACTCCCCTTGGCGCAATCCAACCTACAAGTGTTTTTTCTTGTAAAGTCAGTTCTGTTCCAATTGTTGATATCCAAATAGATAACGGTCGAACAAGGAAAAGCATAATGATAACAAATAAAATGATCGGCCAAGTGAAAATTTCCATAATCGTATCCCTTGTAAGTGATGCCGTCAATAAAATAAAGACGGTAGACGTAAGCATAACCGAAATATTTTCCATGAAATGACCAATACTTCCAATAGAATGGACATATTTCTTGGACCGAGCTAATGTTAGCCCCATGACGGTTACAGAAAGCATCCCCGTTTCATGCATGATGACTTCACCAGATGCAAAACAAATTAAGACAAAGCAAAAAATAATTGGGGACTTTAAGTATTCAGGGAATAATCCTTTACTAACTAAAAGACTAACGAGCATACCAATGGCATAGCCAACTAAAATTGCCAAAATGGAATCGACAAAAAATGGAATGAAATCACTAAGTTGAAACGGTTCCTCCGAGGTTATTTTGATAATCTCATAAGCAAATAAAGCTAGCAACGGACCAATTGGATCAACAATAATGCCTTCCCATTTCAATACCGAAGAAACTCGGGGGGTTAATTTTGCTTGCCTAAGTAGTGGAATAATGACTGTAGGACCGGTCACAACAAATAACCCACCAATGATAAAAGAAATCTCGAGACTAAGCCCAGCAATAAAATGTGCCGCTAATGAGCCTCCAATCCAAGCTATAAGGGCACCAAAGGTCACGATACGAAAGACGGACTTAGAGATACCTTTCAATTCACGGATATCAAGGCTTGTACTACCTTCAAATAAAATCAATGCAACGGCAAGGGAGATAATGGGACTATAAAGTTCTCCTAGTCCTTCCTGTGGATTGATTAAACCAAATATTGGACCAATCAAGAGTCCAGCAATCGTCATGATCACGATAGAAGGCCACTGAATCCTCCACGCTAACCATTGTGAAAACATACCAAGTGCAATGACGACAACAATACTAATCAACGTAAGTTCCTGTTGAATTTCCATCACCTTCTTTTTTGAATAGGAATAGTTTATCATTATCCTGTGCAATAGAAAAGTTTATAATCAAAATGATGTGATAAAAACCCCAGTAACTTATGTTTCGTAATAAAATTTGAAATCCCTAATGTAGGTATTTATAAACTGAATTTTTGTTTTAAATAATGGTATAACCCATTTTGTTCATAGCCGAAGTCTGTTACTGTATCCGCCTGGGCTTGGACATTTTTTTCTGCGTTTTTCATAGCTACTGCATGTCCTGCTAGTTCAAACATTGGTAGGTCATTTTCACCATCGCCGACTACTAGTAAGTTTTCTTTATTAATTCCACTTTCTTCAAGCAATAATTTAATTCCAGTTCCTTTGGAAACACCGGAAACCATCATTTCTACATTGTGAAGAGAGGAACAAGAGGTGGTGAATGTTATTTCTTTCTTTAAATTTTCGAGATGCTTTTTCCAAGTATTAATTTTTTCAGTATCCACACTAAAGAAATAAACCTTTACAATATGTTCATATTTTAATTTATTGACCCAATTAATATGCTCTCTAATAGCCTTTTTTCTTGAATTCAATTCGTTTTCAAGTAATGTTTCAGGAATATACTTTTCTAGCTCTGCAACAAAATACGGTTTATCCTCTGTTAAAGCTAAGCGGGGTCCTTTTAAAGGATGTACCTCATAATAGATGTTTTCTTCACGGGCTTCTGAAATTACCTTTTGAAGTAAAGTTTCGTCTAAGGAGTGTTGGGAAAGTTTCTTTTCCTTGGTATAAGCCCCCATTCCGTTTGCTGATACATATCCATCCATATTAACATGACTAGGTAGTACATCTACTATTTCTTTTTGTGTGCGTCCTGTTGCTATGAAAATCTTAATTCCTCTTTGTTGTAGCTTTTCAAGTTGGTGGATAAGTTTCTCATCAATTAAACCAATGGGGTTAAGTAATGTTCCGTCCATATCTAAAGCGATTGCTTTTATGTCCATTCTATTTCCTACCTTTCTTTATTATGATGTTTGTGTAGTTGTTATAGTTAGTATTATAAGAGATATCTAGTACCAATTGGGAAAACTATCAGCACAATTAGTGTGCAGTGTCTAGGAACATAGATTGGGTCCAAACGTTATTGAAGGTGCAATGTAAACGTTATAAAATTGAATTAAGAAATGGAGGGCATTACTTTGATAGATCAACGCTCCTATATCTTACTTAAAGAAATCACTTTCAATAATCAAATTTCTAAGTCAGAAGTAATGAGAAAGCTTAGCATAACCGAGCGACAGCTTCATTATGATTTAGATAAAGTGAATGCAGTTCTGAGAAATCTCGAGCTACCAGAAATAATTATCGAAAATAATGTATTTCTAGTTCCAAAAGAATTAAAAGACATTACAAACTTTAATCTATTGACAAATGTTAGTTCTAATATGTTTATCATTTCCGAACAGGATAGGATTTTTGCTATTTATCTTTATACGTTCATTCGTAAGGAAATTATATCGAATTATCACTATCAATTATTACTAAGGGTAAGTAAGAATACTGCCTTATCAGATGTCAAAAAGATAAAGGAACTTTGTAAGCAATGGAACCTGGAATGGGTATATTCAAGAGTAGATGGATACCATGTTGTTGGTAGTGAATTGGATAAGAGAAGGCTTGCTGCATACTGTAGTGACACATTAATTACCCAACCGCTTGGAAAAGAGATTATTATCCTAATTTTAAAAAGTTGGGGATATGAAAATGAAATCATTCATACAAAACGTGTAGTGGATGACCTATTGAAGCAGTTTAATATCAGCCTTGTCAAAAGCCGAAAGAGTGAAATGATCATTCGATTAGCTTTTCTTCGGGTACGGACTTCAAAAGGAGATTTGGACTTTAAGGAACACGAGAAAAAGATCATTGAAAGGCAAAAGATCTTTAAAGCGGGTACTGCTCTTACATTTCAATTATTTCCAAAAGGTACACCCAATGAGAGTTATTATTTAACATTACAACTTTTAGTTTCCTTACAGGAGATTGATACAGCAGAAAACCCTACTCTTTATCAGTTAGCAGAAAGAATTATTACGGAGTTTGAAAAGGTCACTTTATTACCGATTAAAAACAAATCCTTCTTAAGAAAGAGTTTATATAATCACTTGGTACCAGCATTCTTTCGTATTTCATTTGGTATACCACTTGCCAATCCTTTGAAAGATAGAATAAAAGAGGAATATAAGGATTTGTTTGAATTTGTTCGCCAAGCATTAGCGCCACTTACAATGTGGACTGGTCGAACAATAAGTGATGAGGAAATCGGCTATTTTACTCTTCACTTTGGGGGACATTTAACAGAGGATAAGAAAAAGGTTACGGAAAAACTACGCGCCTTAATTATTTGTTCCAATGGAATAAGTTCATCAATGATGTTGAAGGCACAGCTATCTCAAATGTTTTCTGACATCGAGTTTTCAAGTATTCACTCTTTAAATAAACTAGCGGAGATTTCTCCAGATAGTTATGATATGATCTTTTCCACTGTAGAATCGGCGGCACCAGGAAAACCATTTTATGTTGTGAAACCACTTCTTACGGAGGTAGAAAAGAATTATCTTATTCAACAGGTTGCAACGGATTTTCCGAGAATGAATGTCAAAAATATATCAATGGACAGATTAATGGAAGTGATTGCAAAATATGCTGATATTCATGATGAAGATAAATTATTTTCTGAGCTAGTCAATCTATTATATTTTAGAAATACAGAAAGAGGGAGATTTTCACCCATGCTATCAGAATTACTTACAGAGCCTATGATTCAATTTACTGATGCAGATTTAAATTGGAGAGATGCAATTTCTGAAGTGTCTTCACCACTACTTGCAAAAGGTAAAATTGAACAAAGCTACATCGAAGCAATGATTAAGAATGTCGAAGAAGTGGGGACCTATATTCATATAGGTAAAGGAATTGCTATTCCGCACGCTAGACCAGAGGCAGGCGTAAACCAAGTTGGTATGTCTTTCTTAAGAACTAAAAAGCCCGTGCTACTACTTGATAAAGAGGAACATGCAATTGATATCTTCATTTGCATCGCGGCAATTGATAATGAAGCACATCTTAGAGCATTATCAAGTTTAACTAAAATTTTAGCAGATGATAGTAAGCTAAATTTATTAAAAGAAGCAAACTCAAGTGCTGAAGTAATAAACATTATAAAAAAAGGAGAAGAAGAATAATGAAAATAATGACAGTATGTGGACATGGTTTAGGTACAAGTTTTATGGTGGAAATGAATATTAAAAATATATTACAAGAACTTGGGGTAACTGGTGTTGAGGTAGAACACTCTGACTTAAGCTCCGTCGGCCCTGGAGATGCCGATGTATTCTTTCTTGCAAAAGACATTGCAGATGGTGGATCACATTTAGGTGAAGTAATAGTGTTAAATAACATTATTGATATGGATGAATTAAGAGAGAAAGTAACTAATTTGATGAAGGAAAAGAACCTAATCTAAGATTTTAGGGGGAGACAACATGAATTCATTCTTAAGTACACTGGTTGACATTTTAAGTCAACCAGCAATACTAGTAGCGATCATCGCATTAGCTGGTTTACTTTTACAACGAAAAAAACTGTCGGACACAATTAAAGGTACCACGAAAACATTTGTAGGTTTTCTAGTTATTTCAGCTGGTGCCGGAATCCTAGGTACAGCTCTTGAACCATTTGGATCCATGTTCCAGGAAGCATTTAACGTGTCCGGTGTTGTTCCAAATAATGAAGCAATTGTGGGACTAGCTTTAACAGAATACGGTACAACAACTGCGTTAATTATGTTTTTCGGTATGATTGTTAATATTTTGATTGCTCGCTTTACACCGTTTAAATATATATTCTTAACAGGTCACCATACGCTTTATATGGCTTGTATGTTAGCTGTAATCATGGCGGTTGCAGGTTTTAAAACTCCTGGTTTAATCATTGCCGGTTCAGTTGCCTTAGGTATTATTATGGCTTTATCTCCAGCAATATTACAGCCATTCATGCGCCAACTAACAGGTCATGACAATGTTGCTCTGGGTCACTTTAGTGCTGTAGGTTATGCAATTAGTGCCTTAGTTGGTAAAGCCGTTAAAGGAAAAAAAGAAGTTGTTTCAACAGAAAAAGTGAATTTCCCACAAGGACTTGGATTTTTACGGGATAGTACTGTGAGTATTGCGTTAACAATGGCTATTATTTATATTATTGTTGCGTTATTCGCTGGTCCAACTTTCATTGAGGCTGAATTAAGTAATGGGACAAACTATTTAGTATTCTCACTAATTCAAGCCGGTAATTTTGCCGCTGGTGTATTCATTATCCTAGCTGGCGTACGTCTAGTTCTTGCTGAAATCGTACCCGCTTTCCAAGGTATTTCAACAAAACTTGTAAAAAATGCAAAACCTGCACTTGATGTTCCAATCGTATTCACATACGCACCAAACGCTGTGTTAATTGGTTTCTTCTCAAGCTTTGTTGGTGGTATTGTTTCTATGGTAGTGATGGCACTTTCAGGTAGTGTTATTATCCTACCGGGTGTTGTACCTCACTTCTTCACAGGTGCAGCTGCAGGGGTGTTTGGGAATGCAACAGGCGGTGTAAGAGGTGCCGTACTTGGTTCCTTCATTAACGGTGTTATTGTTTCATTCTTACCAGTATTCCTAATGCCAGTACTTGGAAATCTTGGGTTCGCTAACTCAACATTCTCAGACGCAGACTTCGGGGTAGCAGGTATCTTCTTTGGATCACTTGCAAACTACTTCGGGACAATGGCAATTGTAATCGCTCTAGTAGTAATCCTTGTACTAATGGCAATTCCGTACAAAAAGAAAAATATTAAAGACTAATCAAGAGTTTATCATCAAGGAAATGTTTTTTCTGTAATTGTTGATGATTTTAGTAAAAATGAAATTTAAATCCTTTATTTTTAGTGACCCGATATACGTAGTATTCGGGTCACGGATTTGTCTAATGTATTTAATCATCTAACAAGAATTAACACAAAGCGATATGGAGGAGAAATGATGACCAAAAACGAAATATCTGAAATATCCATTAATACAATCCGCACCCTAACAATTGACAGCGTAGAAAAAGCGCAACACGGTCATGCAGGAATGCCAATGGGCGCAGCACCAATGGCATACGCACTTTGGAAAAACTTTTTAAACGTAAACCCAACAAACCCAAATTGGTTTAACCGCGACCGTTTTGTACTTTCGGCGGGACATGGATCAAATCTCTTATATAATTTACTTCATTTAACTGGTTTCGATGTAACTCTACAAGACTTAAAAACAACAAGACAATGGGGAAGCAAAACACCAGGACACCCAGAATATGGTCATACACCGGGTGTTGAAGCAACAACAGGCCCACTAGGTCAAGGAATTCCCATAAGTGTTGGTATGGCACTTGCTGAAAGGTATTTTGCTGAAACTTATAACCGTGAAGGTTTTCCAGTAGTTGATCATTATACTTATACAATCTGTGGAGACGGGGATCTAATGGAAGGGGTTTCTTATGAAGCTGCTTCTTTAGCAGGTCATCTTGGACTTAGTAGATTAATTGTTCTATATGATTCTAACGATATTAGTTTAGATGGTAATTTAAGTGTTTCCTTCTCAGAAGATATTCAAAAACGGTTTGAAGCCATGAACTGGCAATATCTTCGGGTGGAAGATGGAAATGATGTAGAAGCTGTTGTGGCTGCTCTTCAAGAGGCGCGTCAGGACGAAAATCATCCAACTATTATTGAAGTAAAAACAACTATTGGTTATGGTTCTCCTACACTACAAGGAACACATAAAGCACATAGTAATCCATTAGGAATCGATGAAATTAAACGTACAAAAAGATATCTTGGTTGGGATTATAAAGAAGACTTTTATGTTCCAGAAGAGGTTTATGAAGATTTTAGATCCGTTCGAGAAAACGGAATCGAAAAAGAAAAAGAGTGGAATCAATTATTTACAAGATACGAAGAAAAATACCCTACGAGCGCAAAAGAGTTAAAACGTATTTTGAATGGGGAACTTCCAGAAAACTGGGATGCAAATCTACCAATGTTTGAAGTTGGAGAATCTCTAGCAACAAGAGCTTCTGCAAGTAAAGTAATGAATGCTTTAGGGGATGTTCTTCCTGAATTAGTTGGCGGGGCTGCTGACTTAAACTCTTCAACACAGGCAATACTAAACAATTATGGAGATTATAAATCAGAAAATCTCACTGGTAGAAATGTTTGGTTCGGTGTTCGTGAGTTTGCGATGGGTGCCATTGCAAACGGTATGGCACTTCATGGACTGAAACCATTTGTAAGTACATTCTTTGTATTCTCTGATTACTTACGTCCAGCAATTCGCTTAGCATCATTAATGAAACAACCAGTAACATATGTGTTTACCCATGATAGTGTTGCAGTAGGAGCGGATGGTCCTACTCACCAACCAGTAGAACATTTAGCGTCATTCCGTGCAATGCCAGGACTTTCTGTTATTCGTCCAGCCGATGCAAATGAAGCGAAAGAGGCGTGGAGGCTTGCTGTTTCACAAAACGACAGACCAACAATGCTTGTCCTCGGACGTCAAGATTTACCAACATTAGCTCAAACTAGTAAATATGCAAGTGAATGTGTTGCAAAAGGTGCTTATGTTATTTCTCCAGCTAAGGGTGAGGCAACCGGTATCATTCTTGCTGCGGGATCAGAGGTAGCTTTAGCAATTGAAGCCCAAAGGGAATTAGCTAAAGAAGATATTTATGTGAATATAGTAAGTATGCCATCTTGGGATCTGTTTGAACAACAATCGGATGAGTATAAGGAGTCTGTATTGCCTCGGAACCTAACTAAACGTCTATCCGTTGAAATGGGGTCGAAGTTAGGATGGAGGGAATATGTTGGAGATGCTGGAGCAGTAATGAGTATCGACACATTCGGAGTATCTGCACCAGGAGATGAAGTAATCACAAAATTTGGCTTCACTGTAGAAAACGTCGTAAATCAATATAAAAACCTAAAATAATGTTTTGGCAATAAGTTATATTAAGCTTCCAAAATTAAAAGGCTCAATTTCTTAACATAATTAAGAAAATGGGCTTTTTTCTATTAAAGTTTTAGATAGTATCATTGAAGTTGCTCGCTTTTTTGTAAAGAACCCCATTGGAATATTATGCTAGTATAGATTTAAGGATATTAACCTTAAAGTGTAGTTAATTGAATAAGGATCAATACAAACTGAAATTCTTGGGGGATAATTTATGGAATTGATTACTGGAATAGCCATTATACTTATTGTGTTTTTTTCTTCAAATATGATTGAAAAAAGATTGAGGAGTATAGAAAACCAAAACAATCGTGTAATAGAAGAAGTAACTTTCCCTTTTTTAGTACCAAGAGTAGTTTGAAGCTACTCTTCTTTACTATCATATATTACAAATCGAATGTTTTTTTAATATAGTGAATGTGGTTTTCTATGGTGAATCACTAATTGAGGGAGGGGCAGATTTGAATAAATATCTAAAGATCATACTTGGAGTTCTGGGGGTCCTTTTGTTAGGAATAGGATTACTTGTAGTCACCTTTATATTAGAAATGAAGCCTGATAAAGATGAAGAAGAAAAGATATGGAGTCTAGCTGAAGCGTATTTAAAAGATAATTTTAATGATAACTTCGAGTTATATGATACTTTGTATGATAATATGGGGAACTTTGGATTTGAATATGCTGCTAAGGTTAGGGATAAGAAAACGAATACGCAATTTTTAGTTTATTATGATGATGAAACAAAACGAATGGTGGATACGTATATTGCAGATAAATGGGCAAAGGATTTAGAATCTGAAATACGTCCTTTTATTAAAGAGAATTTTGGAGAAACAACTAATATGTTCATTTTCTTTAATGATACAATTGGGCAAGAACTGGGTATTGATCCTATTAATCTTACAAGTTATAAAGAGTTTGATGTTAAACCTACCATCCGTATTACTGTTCCACGTAAAAATAGTGACGGTGATGAAAAACTTGTTGATGAATTCATATCTTTCTTAAGAAACGAAGATAAATTGCAACATGGTTCGGTTATTATAGAGTATATCGCTGAAAGTGGTGAAATTTTAGATAATGAATGGGGTAAGGATTTTTAAATAGTTAAGTCAGAAATGATCCATTGTTCTTAACGTAAAAATGAGTTAAAAAAAGTTATGCCAGTATACGAGGAGTTGATTTTTCGGTTACTCTATTGAAAGAAATACATCAAGCATCGATATTACTATTACTTGTATGTTCATTCTTATATTATAGACATCTTAAAAAAAATAAAGAGAGAAAGAAAACTCACTCCATTTGAATTTTCAATGTTTATCGTAACGCAACTTGCCTATCTTCTTTGGGCGGGCAGCTTCCTTCTTCTTCTTTTGGATAAAATTTAAATAGAGTTCCTTTTTAGCAAACTAATATGATTGGTTAGGGGGAATTATCATTAGAAAAATTATGCTTGTTTTAATGGTCATAACTATTTTCGTCTTATCTGCTTGTAGTGAAGAAAATTTAGTCCATTATTCTTCCAAAAAAGAAGCTTTTTTCGAAAAGAATAAAGAGGATTCGAATTACATAAAACTTTCTAACGGAGAATACGATATCTCTCTTGTAGAGGGGCATACGATAAGTGAAGACGTTCCAAACTATATATCGGGATAAAGGAAGTTAAAGAATAGATTAAAATAACTGAGGTATAAGGGGGAAGAAATATGAGGGTGTTACTTGAATTACTACGCATCATTATTATTTTGGGGCTTTTCGGTGGAATAGGATGGCTGCTTATAGAAAATATTTATACTGTCAATGAAGCAACTGAAAATTATTCTTGGCTAGGAGCAATAGCCATTTTATTATTACTGTTTGTATTGTACAGAAATAAGTTTCAATTCTCTGGTTGGTATAAAGGAAAAGGCAGAGTAAAACTTCCAAGGCATATTTCTTTCATATTAATTTCGACTTCTATATTACTAATCGTATCACCATTTGTATTGGGTTCTTTACAGGGGTAATGATTGGTTATTATTCAAGACAAACATTAAGGGTGCCTTCCAAGATAAGGAAGGCACCCTTAATCATCAATGTGGTATTTTAATGGAATAATGGAACTTTTTCCATTTCCATTCGTACGTAAAGTATAAAGACAAAATGGTAGGGAGTGTAGCAAGTGAAAAAGTATATTATTTTTGTAGTTAGTTTTTTATTGGTATTTTCATTAATCCAAGTTCTGTCAGGAATACTTCTTACATATACATATACTCCAGACATGATGGAGGCTTGGAATCTTAGTCCTAATCTAACTCAAGAAGTTGTTATTAAAGGTAGTCATCCTTCATTGTTATTAACATTATTAATTGGACTCATTTCTGTTACAATTGCATATTTTATCTCAAAAAAATATATAAATAAACATTAACAATTGAACGGAAGAAAGTGAATTGCTTAAAAAGGGAAATTAAAGTTTTTTACTTAAAATATTCCGTTCAAATAAACATCCAATTATGCTATCGTATATAGTAGAAATGATTTTTGAACGTAAAACGATTTTTAAATAAGTTAGTGTAAATATGTCGTTATTGCGAATTTTGTTGATGTGTGTTTCTATTTGTAGAAAAATTTAATCTAGCAAAGGGAGGTATTAAAGTGTTTAGGCGTAGAAGGTTAAACACCAGAGGGAAGATTGTGGTTTTCATTCTATTAACCATTATGATTCTACTATTAACTGGGTTGGTTGGTAATGATAAAATGAATGCTGCAAAAGAAAATGACACGAATATAGAGAATTCACACGAAATGTTATCATTTTCTTCTGAGCCAGTATTAGCTTTTTCCGATTCTACATTAAGTCAATCTATCATTGATAGGGAAAATAAAAAAAGAGAATCAGCCCGAAAAAAAGAGGTCGAGAAGCAAAATAAGATAGATCAACAAGAAAAAGCCATCTATCTAACATTTGATGATGGGCCATCAGATATTTCAGGCCAATTACTTGATGTCTTAGACAAATATCAGATGAAGGCAACCTTTTTCATGGTGGGTCTAAAGATAAAAGAACATCCTGAAGTTGTAAAGCGAATGCATAAAGAGGGATTTGGACTTGGACTACATAGTATTACTCATGATGTAGGTAAAGTTTATAGTAGTAAATCCTCTCCGTCAGAAGAAATGATAGAGAATCGGGAGATATTGGAAAACATAATAGGTGTACGTTCTAACATTGTCCGTTTACCCTATGGAAGTATTCCATATCTAACGGAAGCTATGCGCTATTTATTAGACCAAAATGATTTTAAGGTTTGGGATTGGAATGTAGATAGTCTAGACTGGAAATTTAAAAATGAACGATATGTTCAACATACAATCCAAGAAATAAAAAATATGGAGCAAGCAGGCGAAACTCCGGTAGTCCTTCTTCATGATAAACAAGAGACAATAAAACATTTACCCAAACTATTATCTTTTATTAAGAAACAAGGCTATCAAACGGAAATACTCACTAACGATATGGCACCATTAACTTTTTCGTGTAACGGACGTTGTCATACCATAAACTAATTCCAGTTTAGCAGCAGGAGGTAACTTTGGGTGAATAGATTAATAGTATTAACGATTGTTTTATTTTTCTCATTTTTTCTAACTGGATGTTCTTCCGATGAAAGACAGGCTACCAACATCCACAAAATAATGGAGGAATCTGCTGAGTTTGAAAAAGATTTCGCCGCTAATGAAAAAGAACTAAATGAAACTAGAAAAAATGCACAGTTGGTATACAATGATTTGATTAGTCTCGATATCAATGATAAGGACATCATTAAGCAAAAGATAGAAGAAGCCAATACATACATGAAAAAACAACAAGCGCTATTAGTGGAAGCGGAAGAAAACTTTCAAAAGGCTTATAAGGAGTCTGTAACCATTGAGGAAAATATTAAAAAGATCAAAGACGAGAAGCAAAGAAAACAAGCATCAAAGCTAATAACGATTATGAACGAACGGAAAAAATTGATGGATACCTTTTTTAAAGACTACCATGAAAATTTAGAAATACAGAACACATTATATGAATATATTGAAGATGAAAATTTTGATTTAAAAAAACTAGATGAGCAGATTAATGATATAAATGAACATAGTCAAGAAATGGGTGAGATTATACAACAATTTAATCAATATACCAAACAGTTTGTTCAAGCAAAAAACGACTATTATCAAATGAATTAATTAAGTTGTGGGTAAAATAAAAGGGGACTAGAAAATTGCTTACTAGTCCTCTTTTATTTTAAAGTTACAAATTGCTGCTCATACTTTGCTTTTTTTATGCATCTTATATTCAATTAGCATTTCACAAACAACAGCCAATATAATAACGAATAGTGCATATATTACAGAAGTTAATAGCCATATTAAACCGAAAAGGCCCAAAGCTCCAACCCAAAGAGCGCCGGAGAGCAAGCCTCTTTTTGCAGTTAGTTCAGGATCACTATATCTTTGATAATAATCTTCCATTATGATTCTTTGTTCTTCCACAACCCAAGGTTTATAGCGCTTTTTCTCCGTAAGAAGTAAGAATGCAAGGATAGCCAGTGCTGGGATAGCAAACGGAATTAATATGCCAAGTATTTCAACCCAAGTATTTCCATCTAGATAATATTGAGATGTAGAAATAGTAATACCAAATAAAATAGATCCAACCGCCAATGCGTAAATCAGTGCACGTATCCATGACATTGGGTAATTTCTTGCTGTTTCCTGAGTAAGTCCAAGGAAAACAAAAGCAGCTCCTGTTGGAACAACAAAAGGTAATAGGGCGGAGATTCCATAAAATATATTATTAGTGGAGAAGTAGGTGATAAGGCTTGTTATTAATCCAAATAAGAGAACACTTCCCGCAACTGTATAACCAATTGCATGTTTTACCCCCACTTTATTGCCTTGTTGTATATACATTTCCCCGATCAATTCATTTCGTTTCTGCTTGCTAATCTCATCGGCAATTGTTGTAATATCGCCTAGTTCAGCCACGGCCTTTGTGAAAGCGTCATTTGACTGCATGCCCTTTTCCTCAAGATTAGAAATTCTAGCATGTAAGTTAGAAGTAATCTCTTCTTTAAAATCTCTAAGCTCGGGCGTTTCTTCATATCCGTGGAATAGGTCATCTACATACTTCTTAATAGTTATATTCATTTTACTCCTCCTCCAATAACTGATTTAGTATTTGTTGAGTAAATTCCCAATCTACTTTATTTTGACGGTAACGGTTTTTTCCTTTGTCAGTGATTCTATAATATTTACGTCGCCCACCTTGTGTCTCATCTCCCCAATAGCCGATAATGCATTCTTCCTTTTCCAGTCTTTTATAACTTGAATAAAGAGTAGCTTCTTTTAACTGATAGAGCCCTCCCGTTTTTTCCAAAATAGTATTATATATTTCATACCCATAGCTATCGCTCTTCATTAAAATACCGAGGACAATTGTATCTGTATGACCACGAAGTAAATCAGCGGATACTTTTCCTTTCATCGTGATACCTCCACTCACAATACTGTTATAAATAAATTACTGTAAATATAAATTACTATATCTGTCATAGTAAGTCAAGATCTAGGACAGTATTTTATCTTACTTCCTATTTTTTTCAATTTGTTGTACCCTTTTTATACAGCAACCTATCGAACGAAAGTCCCTGTCCTTTATATTAGAAAATAAAATATTTAGCTACCTTGACAATAGAGCTGATTATTACGGACTTTAACATTTGCAGGGAAGAGACTGAATGATAGGATGTCATTTAATTATTTTGGATGGAAGGGAATGATTGCTTAGAATATTTTCGGATTTAAAGGTAAAGGCAATGCCAACAAGAAAATCCATTGAAGGATGACATAATCTGCTATTTTCCTGTCTAAATTAAGTATTATTTATTTTCTTTGAATGAAGAATACTAGCAAAAGGAAGACAGAAGTCCGGATCATGGAGAGTTTTACAACAAGAGAAATAGTTGGAAAGAGGAATGAAATGAGTACAATTACGAAGCAAAAAAAGACCAATAAACTTAGAATGGTATTACGAGGATTATCAATTATTATCGGGGCATTTATAACTGCATATGGTTTAGAGGCAATATTAATTCCAAACAACGTATCAGATGGCGGTGTTACAGGTCTAAGTATCGTTGGTTCACAATTGATTGGATTACCTTTAGGGGTTCTAATTGCACTACTAAATATCCCATTTGTATTTTTAGGATATAAACAGATTGGGAAAAGTTTCGCTATTTATTCCGTTATAGGTATTGCTTCACTAGCATTTGGGACTAGCATTATGCACCATATACCAACCATTATTCAAGGAGATACGTTACTAGTAACCGTTATTGGTGGTATTATTATTGGTTTTGGTATGGGGTTGGCATTAAGAAATGGCGGAGCATTAGACGGTATTGATATGTTAGCCGTATTACTATCCCGGAAATTGCCTTTTGGAACGAGTGATTTAATTTTATTCTTAAACTTGTTTGTGTTTATTGTTGTTTCAACGGTCTTTGGTCTACAAGGAGCTTTCTTATCGGGAATCGCTTATTTTATCGCCTCAAAAGTAATTCATACCGTTGAAGAGGGTTTAAGTGGCTCGAAAACCTTTAAAATCATAACCAATCAACCTGAATTAATGGTAGAAACCATACGTGATCGCCTAGGTCGAAGCGCTACGTTTAATGAAGTTGAAGGCGGTTATTCAAATGAGAAATTCAAGGAAATAACTTGTGTTATTAACCGTTTAGAGGACAGTAAAATGAAAGAAATCATTTATGAAATTGACAAATTTGCTTTTGTTACGGTATATGATGTGGCAGAAGTTAAAGGTGGTAATTTTAAAAAGCACAATATTCATTAATTTGACTTATGAGGATTATTAAAAAATGACACATTCGATGAGACTATGTTTTCCAACTTTGAACTAGTAATTAAATACGTTTAAAGGGAGGAAACGGGATCGGCCTGTCCTTTTTTAATAATCTTCATCTCGTATTTACCCCTCCATATAACTAGCTTTTCACCTTCCTTATATAGTGCAAAAAAGTAACCCTTTCTAAAGAGAAAGGATTACTTAGGTATGTTTCTGATTTCAGTGCTGAATAGTTGCTATGATTAAGTTAATCCAATTAATTTCGATTGCTTTTTAAATCTTCTACTTCCTCTATGCTTAATTCCGTAACTTCAGCAATGTCTGCTAATGACATTCCTTTTAATAGCAGATGTTCAGCTACTTTGATTGCCTTTTCTTTGTTACCTTTCTCTATCCCTTTCTCTATTCCTCTTTCCATCCCTTTTTTTAAACCCCTAGCCTGAGCTTCATCGTAAAACCGCTTTAAGTCTTCTCCTAAGTTCGAAATCATTTGGTTAACCTCCTTTGGATTTGCTTGATCAATTGTTTGTTCCATTTTCCTATGCTGATCAACGGGGAAACGTTTCATAACAATCTGTTTAAACCAATTTTGAAATAATGTGAATTCCTTTTGCGTTAAGTTTTGTAATGCGCCAGTTAGCGCTTTTAGTTTTTTGTAAAGTTCGTTAGGATTCTTGTTTTTTTGATCCAAATAAAATATAGAAGAAATTAAATTAGATAACTCAAGTAATTCAATATCAGTATATCGATTCACGTCGAGTAGAATGTATTTAAAATTAAGTGTTTGGTCTCCAAACATAGTTGCTTTGCCGAGTGTTTGTTTGAACTCCAGTGGAACCGTCCAATTTCCCGCACCATTGTATAGTACAATTGGTACGATAACAGGAAGATGAAAATCCTTTTGTTTCACTTTACGGTCATCACTACTTTTTACAATTTCGCGCCAGACTTCAACCATGTAAAGTAATAAGCGATAGGGCATTTGATGATCTACGGTTGATTGTAATTCCATTAGCGTGTAAAAAATGACTTCTTGCTCTTTAAGTTTCATTTTATATACCAAATCAGCTTCTTTTTCCTGAAAATCTGGTAATATAAACGATTTGTCTATCAGTTCCGTATTTGCTTCATCAATTTGGTCTACCCAATCTTTGTCTACAAACGATTGGAGCAACTGGATAAATACTTGTTTTGTGGTTAATAAGTATTTATATCCGACATCATGTTCGTTATTAATCTTTCCCGATTTATTTACTTTTGACACACCAAATACCTCTTTTCTTTATTATATTCGATTAATCTGCAATTTCCATCATTATTGTTGAATTTTCAAAAATAAACAACTAGTTAAATTTGAAAATGGAGGATATGGTATTGGTCAGAAATGGAGTTTTACTTAAAGGAAAAAGGTATTTTGGTGAGGATAAATTGAACTGAAACGCAAATTTAGCATATATGGGCGACACAAGGGCAGTTTATTCTCCTAGTCTAAGTATAAACCATGTGGAGAGATACCTATCCTTGTGTCTCTTGTCCGCTTATTTCTCAGGTTTGATATAAGGAATCCTTTATAAAACTGGAAATTACTTTGCAGCAAAAAGTTCTACAAGACTTCCTTTTTCATAATTTGTCCTCCCTATACTTATACAACGAGTAAGTAATCATAAATGTATACACCTAAATAAAATTTTTTTCCCATCTATAGTAGAGTTTAACTTATAATAAATGAAGAAAATATTGAAACTTCAACGTGATTTTTTCGTAAGTATAAGTAGTTATACTTGATCACTCAGAATGGAGCGTTTTATGGACAAACTTGTTGAACTTGAAAATATTAGTAAAATCTATACGAATAAAAATGTTTTACGTAATATTTCATTATCGATAAATGAGAATCAAGCCATTGCAATTTTAGGTGGAAATGGGACGGGAAAAAGCACTTTACTACGGATCCTAGCGGGTATTGAACGACCAAGTTCTGGAAAGGTCCATTACCTTAACAAAAACATCAAAATCGGATATGTGCCCGAAAGATTTCCTAAAAATATTCGATTCACCCCAAGTGAATATTTACGTTACATGGGGGAGATGAGTGGAATCTCAAAGGATTACTTAACGAAAAGAATCAAGAACTTATTACACCGATTTCAGCTAGAAGGACTGGATAACCATCGAATCATGGAACTATCAAAAGGTAATATTCAAAAAGTTGGACTTATCCAGGCAATTATGCAGAAGCCCAACCTATTAATTTTGGATGAGCCATTATCCGGTCTTGATTTCGAATCGCAGGAAGAATTAGTGAAAATCATAGGGGAATTGAAAAGGCAAGGAACCACCGTATTGATAACGTATCATGAGTCTCATATTTTTGAGTCAATAGTAGATAACACTTTTTTATTACATAATGGAAGTATTTCAGTAACGGAATCTATTGAAAAACAATCTATAAAATTATTGGTAGTTCGAAATGTAGACAAATCATTTGTTAAAGAGTGGGGCGAGATACTTGAGTTGGAAGAAAAGGACCAACAATTATATCTTTATGTTCCAGTAAAAGAGAGCGATGTTATTTTATCTAGAGTTCTTCAATTAAATGGAAGTATTGAGGCGGTATCAACGGTAACATTAAATGATATGGAGAGATCGTTATGAAAGCATTAATAAAATATACTTTACACGATTATCTTCGTTCCCATAAGTATTTTCCACCTATTTCAACATTCATTATTTTGATTTTTGTCTATTATTCTTACACCCAAAATCCAGTAATTGATAGTTATGCTATATCGGCATTGATTGTATATATTATATCCGCCTGGTTATGTATGAGTGTTTTATCACTTGATTCACCTGTTCAAAGGCAAGTGATGATTCTTCATCTAGGTGGTAGGAATCGATATTATCTATCCAAATTAATTGCCGTTTGGATCATTTCTTTGATACTAATTCTCTATGCATTTATCTATCCAATTATTTTTGGTATGTTTGAGGAACCAGTAACTTTAAAAATTGGCCTAGTTTCCATTGTGAACCTTGTTTTTCTATCGATACTAGGAATAAGTGTTGCAAGTTTATTTAGTAAAGTGATAACGGAAAGCGCCGTTAATTCTTATGGGGGATTATCTCTTGCTATCGTCATATCTTTAGCAGCTTTAGGAATATATGATGCCCTTCCATTATATCTTAAGAACATAACTTGGATAATTCCCCCGGCAGCTAGTACACAACCTATATTATTTAATTGGAATGGTGAAAGTATCTTGGATCTTTCTTTATTTCCATTTTTATGGATTATCATTTATTCACTGCTTCTTTTATTTCTGTTCTTAACGTTAGCGAAGAGATTTCAAAAATGATTTGTAGCAGTGTATCAAGAGAACATTAAATTTTGAAGAAATAAACCATTATAGATAGTTCAAGGAGATTAGTTATGGAAATATCATTGATTAGACACGGAAGGTCACAACTCAATGAAAATGACAAGGTGATTTGTTCAGAGTTTAAGAAATGGGTAGAAAAATATGATTCCAATGGTGTATTTAAAGAGTTAACCTATCCTCTTGAGACGAGAGAGAAAGTAGAAAACGCCAAAATAGTTGTGACAAGTAATTTAGAAAGGGCTGTTCAGTCAGCTAAACTACTAAAACCGGAAGTTCAAACAATCTCCGACTCCTTATTTCGAGAAGCAGAATTACCAATTGCATCCATAAAATATGTGAAATTAAGACCGAGCACTTGGACGTTTTTTTTAAGATTATTATGGTTTTGTGGTTATTCTAACGGATGCGAGTCTTTAAGAGATGCAAAGATAAGGGCGGTAAAGGCTTCAGAGCAATTAATTGAGTATGTAGAAAAATATAAATCGGTAGTATTAGTGGGACATGGCTTTTTTAATATGTTAATAGCAAAGGAATTACAGAAAAAGAGATGGGAAGGGAAAAGAAAGACAGGTGCAAACATTGGAATTGTACAACCTATTCCCTGATACATTGATGAATGATTATTGGTGACAAAGGTAATCTAAGTTACCTACCTTAAGGGGTTGAGTTTTTTGAGTAATGAAGGTACTTCAAAGTTTACAAAATGGCGGGAAAAATATGGGGTGTTAGTCATTGCGTTAAGTTGTTTGTTAAGTGCAATTACAAGTTGGGGTAAAAGTTGGATTCTTACAGGTATTTTAGTATTAGGTGTATTGGTTTGTGGAACGATAGGGATCTTTAATATAAAGAATGAACGGAAGAAAAGTAAAAAGGAGCAGGCGTATGAAAAATTCATTAGAGATTGGGACTGATACATCTTTTGCTTTGAACTTTTTGATTTACATACAAAACATTTATCTAAATCAAGATCAAAATGAAGAAAAATTAAGGTTTCCTTATTTACCAATAACAGTGGTGTTTAAAGATGACTTTGAAATAAAGTTTAAAGAACTATGGAATGAAATATTTCAACAAATAGCCGAAGACAATAAAAACGGTGTCATTCCATTTTATGAAGATAAAGATTTGTATTATGAAAAGCTATTTGTGATTAATGAAAATAGTTCAAAGGCATTTAATCAAATATATAAAACATTCAACGTATGGTGGCATAGCTTCGCAGGTCACATTTCAGTAGAAAAGTCTGTCGATGAAATGGGGCAACAATTATATACAGAATTGGCCAATTTGCTCATTCAAAAAGGAGTAAAACCACAAAGGAGATTGAATATTAGTTTAATTTATGATAATTGTCTATTGGCAGATTCCCAAATCACTTCTTATTTTTCTGTTATTCCGATTAAGGACTTTTTTGCTAAATACAAAGAATTGGTTTCAAAATTAGAAGCTTGTATGGATTAAGTTATACTAAAAGGTGTGGAGAAGAAAATGCTGGATAGAAGAATAACAGAATTAGTTAATCTAACGAAAACGAAATTCGGCCTAGATAATTACTTCTTAAAAAGTCATAGTCTCAGAAGAAATGTAAATATTTTTAACGAGACGATTTTTACATTATCGATGGAGTGGTTCCCAAACCATGTCACCGTACCTGAAGATGATGATTCCAATCCAGAAGGTACAGCGGTAATTGATATAAATGTAACTACTCGAAAATACGAAAGTGTTATCTTTGTCATGGGTAAGACGTACGTAAATAATGGGGTTACATTCGCAGGCTTGGATAGAAACGACATGATAAAATGGATTGAGCGGGAAACCGGATTAACCTATGGTAAACAATTTCAGTTACATAAAGAAGAGGAAGGCAGACTTCTTTTCAATGAATGTATGGATGGTATCGCAGTATCACCTTCAGGGTCCATTGAAATTAAATTAGATAATGAAGGTAGGTTAACCTTTTTCTCCGTACTTGGTCAATTTCCTTCTAAAGAAATGGTAAAGGATGAAAAATATACACTTACTTTTGAAAGTGTCGAACATCTAGCAAAGGAACAACTGAAATTGGTTGAATTTCCTTCATTTGAACAGGAGAAGTTATTTCCTGTTTATGCCGTTGAAGAGGTCTATGTTACAAATGAGAATACATCTTTAATATCCTTTGAATTTATTGAAGATGTAAGGTCGTATCAAAAAATAGGAGAAACCATTCATTGGGATGAACCGGTTGATAAACCTTTTGATCGGAAAGAGGTTCATTGGTTGGAGGAAGCCACGGTAGAACAAGCCTTTACCTTGGAGCCGTCTCCTGATTCTTTTCCAATTACAAAGGTGGAAAAAGAGAAATGCCTATTAACAGTACGGGAATTATTGCGACAAGACTATCCAAAAGATACAGGAAAATGGATTCTTAAAATACTTCATCGTGAAAACGGATATATAAACGCCATATTAAGAATGAGTAATCAGACTAACCGTGTGTTTAAAAGAAAACTTGTCATCATCATTGATCCAAAATCATTCCAAGCAGTAAATTATGTGGATAACAAACCGATGCTGGAGATGTTTGATCATTTTTCCCCACCAGAAGAGGTTACTATAACAAGAGAAGAAGCGTATGAGAAAATAAAAGATAAATTCGAAATAAATCCCTATTATGTTTATGACTTTGATTGCGAGCAGTATGTTCTTTGCGGAAAGATTGACTGTGAATATGGAGTGAATGGATCAAACGGAGAAATTGTTGCATTAGGTGATTTGTAGTTAAATACGCAACGTTAATAATCACGCCTAATCTAATAAAGAAATGAAAGTAATTATCAAGTACGCATGCAGAGTGGATAAATTTGCATGATGAACGAAATCAATCCAAATAAAGATAAAGAGTGCTTCTTGTTGAAATTAATGTTACAGTTGGAGAGAATATTTTAAAAGTGAGTAGGTGAACAACATGATTGAAGTAAAGACATCTCCGCTAAGTGATGGAGAATTTAATAGAGGGGTATTTGCTACATGTGATTTCAAAAAAGGAGAGCTATTACATGAAGCACCTGTTATCGCTTATCCAAACGATCAGCATCAACACATTGAGAAAACGTTGCTAGCTGATTACGCCTTTGAGTATGGGATCAATCACACTGCTATCCTTCTTGGTTATGGAATGTTGTTTAACCATTCTTATGAACCAAATGCAACTTATGAGATTAACTTTGACAACCACACATTTAATTTTTATGCTTACACAGATATAAAAGCAGGGGACGAGATTCTAATCAATTATAACGGTGAAGTTGATAACAATGATCCACTTTGGTTTAATCAAGACTAAAAAGGTTTATATAAGTTGTTGCTTTATAATAAAAAGTATCCAATTTTGATGGTAGTTACTGTTGAGGAAAAATTTCAAAAAATGCATATTAGCCAATGATTAGTATAAAGAGGTTGGGACAAAAATGTTTATCAAAAGGGAAATCCGAACTTTGCAGAAGTTTGGAGTGGATAAACTGCTCCGGAAATTCTGCGGGATTGTTCGTCTTTTGAGTTAAACATTTCGTTATGTTCCAACCTCTTTTTGGTCTCTAGTATTTCTAATCTTGAATGGTCATTCATTAGACAAATGGGTGAATGTTCTCTAAGATTTCTGCGTTTAATATTACGCATAGATAGAGAGGGCGTTTTATCAGCACCCGGGCGTGAGATATCAGTAAAAGAAAGTTGAAGCTATATCAGCACATGGCATGGGATATCAGCAAAAATTGGAGCTATATCAGCGCTCGGGCGTGAGATATCAGTAAAAGTTGAAGCCATATCAGCACATGGCATGGGATATCAGCAAAAGTTGGAGCTATATCAGTATTCGGTAGAGATATCAGTAAAAGTAGGAGCTATATCAGCACATGGCATGGGATATCAGCAAAAGTTGGAGCTATATCAGTATTCGGTAGAGATATCAGTAAAAGTAGGAGCTATATCAGCACGGGCGTGAGATATCAGTAAAAGTAGGAGCTATATCAGCACACGGCGTGAGATATCAGTAAAATTTGATACTATATCAGCACACGGCGAGGGATATCAGCAAAAGCTGGTATTATATCAGCACTCGACGTTTATATTAGAGGCCAGACGCAAGTTCTCATCATATTTAAACAAAAAATAAGACTGATCATGGATACAGCCTTATTCTTTGTCGGTTGCTAATTTATTTCTATTTTTAGTTCCTGGTGGTTGTTCTAACCAATTGTTTGCAATCATGATGTCGGCTCCACTTTTGGCAAAGCGAGACACTTCTAGGGACAAACGTTCATAGTTTACCACTAAGTCACTGCGTTGGCTTTTGGCTGTAGAAGTGACGTAATTTCCTATTCCGGAAGACATGAGAAGAGACATTTGAAACATCGTTAATCTGTCTGAGAATGTTTGCGTTGTTGAGTCGCTGATTCCTACATCAGGTACCTGTGCTGCTTCAATATCGTCCTTCATTAATGTATCTACAAAAATCTTAATGTGTTTTTTCGAAATATCTCTTCCTCGTATCATAAAATCCTGTACTTCTTTTAATGGCGACGTTTGAGCAAAAGAAAGGCATAGTTTCATACCTACGGAGTTAGTTGTAACATTTTGATACAAATAAGTAATTTCAACAGCATTTAGAGGCCTTTTTTCACTAAAAGGATTTAACCCACTAAAATACTTCTTACTATCGATGTAGTCAACTTCTTTTGGAACTTGAATATACGGATGTCTAGCATTTAATCCTTTTAAAAGACTAGTATCAATCGATTGTTCGAAGAGAGTAGTGATTTCTGATAATGCCTTTATAAAATAATTACGTATGTCCTTTCTATAACTCAAGGAAATAAAATCACTATAAGCCTTCATGCCCACTTTTGCCATATGGTTCACGTAGCTTAAACAAAATAAACCAGTATAGAGCCAAGGAGCATCCATGTTAACGTCCTTTTCTTCGGTAAAACCATTAGGAAGAGCATATTCTTCTTTATTAAAAATGGTAACTAGCTGTTTTAAATGACTCGATGATATATCATAAGCATATTGAACAACAGGTTTTATATCTGGATCTTCTATATGCTTTAGCATAAATCCTAAAATACATTTTTCCATGCTATCATTCATGTACCCAGTCCAAAGTGAAGCAATTTCGGCAGAGGTTAGCTTTGCATTCATTTCACCATTCATTTAAATCCTCCTGTAAGCGTTAGGATATGTTTACTATCTACTATAATGAAGTAAATTATGAGTGTATTTTTACGAAACACTTATTTTCCCATTCGATAATTAGACAATGCCTCCATTACTTCCGATTGTCTCCGTTTCGCCAAATTAATATTGGCACCGTACACACTAGGTGATTGTGGTAAACCTGCCAAGAAAGTTGCTTCATCATAATCAAGTTCAACAGGTAATTTACCAAAATAGTAGGTACTTGCTTCTTTTATTCCGTAATTACCTTCTCCATAATAGATGATATTAACGTATAGTTCTAAAATATCATCCTTGCTATAGATTCTTTCTAGGTCAAAAGCAACAAAAAGTTCCGCTACTTTACGGATAAAATGTTGTTCATTACTAAAGTAAAGATTCTTAGCAACTTGCTGTGTTAATGAGCTACCACCCTCTTTAATTTCCTTTGCTTTTAAATTGACAAGGGCTGCGCGAACGAGTGAAATAAAATCAAAGGCACCATGTTCATAGAAACGATGATCCTCTACAGCGACAACCGCATCTGTGAAATCAGGAGAAATTTCACCCAATGGTACAAAGCTGTCAACTTTTTTAACCGATTCTACTTTTTCTGAGATAGGTATTTCGGAAATAGCTTCTTTGTATTGAAAGTAACCTATTAAACCGATTGCTATTACAAAAAGAATGACAAGGGCGATTCCTAGTTTGAATAGTTTTTTTATCCATTTCACTATCATTACCTCAACTTATTTTGATATATAATTTTAGTATAACCAACGTTCTGAAACTTGATAAATGATACGGTCGGAATGACTTAACTTATTCTCTAACAAAAAGTAGTGAAGATTGTAAACTCTTATAATAACATTGTTTTTGGTAAACTTAACTAATGGAGTTGAATGTCGAAACAAAGGAGTGAACGATAAATGAATCATATCAATTGGATGGAAGAAGTGCTAAAAAGAAAAGAAGATTTTATAAAGGATTTACAAGGACTTTTACGAATCAAAAGTGTGTTTAATGAAAACGATAAAAACCCTGAAGCTCCTTTAGGGCAAGGGATTAAGGATGCTTTGGAATATATGCTAAATATGGGGAGTAAAGATGGATTTATAACAAAAAATGTTGGCAATCTGGCAGGTCATCTTGAAATGGGACAAGGAGATAAACTTATCGGTATTTTAGGGCATGTTGATGTTGTACCAGAAGGAGATGGCTGGAGTGTCGATCCGTATGGTGCAGTAATAAAAGATGGAAAGATTTATGCTCGAGGTTCTAGTGATGATAAAGGCCCAACGATCGCAGCATATTATGGAATGAAAATTGTAAAAGAATTAGGTCTGCCACTAAACAAAAGAGTTCGTTTAATTGTTGGAACGGATGAGGAAAGTGACTGGAGATGTGTGGAACATTATTTTGCAGAAGAAGAAATGCCAGATATGGGCTTTGTGCCTGATGCGGATTTTCCTATCATATTTGCGGAAAAGGGAATTTCCGACTATGACATCGTCCAAGATATCGGTGCTAGTACAGCAAATGCCGACTTTAAATTGCTATCATTTCAATCAGGTCGAAGATACAATATGGTACCAGATTTTGCAGAGGTTCATGTACAAATAAACTCTGAGTTAGAAAAAATGGATCAGGAATATCGAAACTATCTTAAGGAGTGGGAATTAGAAGGAGACGTTTCAGCGAATGGGAATGAACTCACTTTGACATTAGTTGGTAAAAGTGCCCACGGTGCTGAACCACGAAATGGGAAAAATGCTGGTATTTTCTTGGCTAAATTTTTACAAAGCTTAGGGTTGGATGCACAAGGGCAAAAGTTTGTAGAAACTATTTCTTCCTTCTTTAATCAATCACGTGGGGAAGTCTTTGACATTTCTTATCAAGATGAAGAATCGGGAGAGTTGACCATCAATGTTGGAATCATAAATTATACAAAAGAAAAGGGCGGCCATATTGGATTAAATATGCGTTATCCTGTAACATTTGATATAGAAAAAGGAAAAGCGAAAATAGAAGAAACCTTAAAGAAGAATGAACTAAAAATGGAAAACTTTACTGATTCCAAGCCAACTTATGTGAAGAAGGATGATCCACTTATTCAAACATTACAGAGGGTATACGAGGAACAAACAGGGGAAAAAGCAGAACTTCTTGCTATTGGTGGAGGAACTTATTCACGTGCCCTGGATCATGGCGTTGCCTTTGGTGCATTATTTCCTGGACGTGAAGATGTGATGCACCAAAAAGATGAATATGCCATCGTGGATGATTTATTAAAAGCAACAGCTATTTATGCACAGGCTATTTATGAACTGGCAAAGGTATAAGACGAAAGGAGAGAAAAAAATGAAATACGCAGATACATGGGATTTGGAAAGTATTTTTCCCGGTGGTACCAAATCTGAAGAATTACAGAAAAAAATAAAATCGGTGAAAACTGATATTCAAGCATATCAAACATTATTAAGGGAATGGAATTTTCAAGAAGATTCGTCCGTTGCAACCTTTAAAAATATTTTAAATAAACGTGAAACGATTGCTAAGGGATTAGGTCAATCTTCTACTTTTGTACAAATGACACATGACGCATACATGGATGATGAATATGCTAATGTGGTAATGGGACAAATCATGGATTTGTATAGTGAAGTGCAAAAGTTATCCACTACCTTTACGAAAAAGCTTGTAAAGATTTCAGACGACGAATGGCAAAAACTCTTGAATGATAAAGAATTAAAGGAAATATCCTTTACCTTAAATGAAATGCGTGATGAAGGAAAACGCCTTTTATCAGAAGAAGAGGAAAAAATCATTGCTGAATTAAATAAAGATGGTTTAGCAGCTTGGAGTCGTCTTTATGATACGACCGTGTCTATTATGACAATTCCCTATAAAGATGAAGATGAAGATGGAAAAGTAACGGAATTATCTGTTGGACAAGCTATGAATCGAATGTATGCAGATCCCGATCCTCAAGTAAGAAAGCAGATTTTCGAGGAATGGGAACTTGCTTGGACGAAGTATGCTCCAATTTTTGCGGATACGATTAATCATTTGGATGGTTATCGAATAACGTTACAAAAAGCACATGGGCGAAAGGATCATCTAGAGGAGCCATTAGAGTATAATCGGATGTCTAAAGAAACCTTAGACGCGATGTGGTCTGCTGTTGCTAATAATAAACAACCGTTCCTCGACTTTTTAAACCAAAAGGCAACTCTGTTCGGGATGGACAAATTAGGATGGCAGGATGTGGATGCACCGGTTACGCTTGAAGATGCGAAACCAACTCGTTTTACGTATGATGAGGCATGTGAGTTTGTTATTACTAACTTTGCATCCTTTGGTCCTAAGCTATCTCGTTTTGCGAAACATGCTTTAGAAAGCCGTTGGGTAGAAGCAGAGGATAGGCCAAATAAACGTCCTGGAGGTTATTGCACGAGTCTTCCAGAGTTTGAAGAGTCTCGGATTTTTATGACATTCTCAGGGACTCCAGCAGATACGAGCACCCTTGCTCATGAATTAGGACATGCCTTCCACAGTGATGTCATGAAGGATATTCCAAGTTTAAATCGTCAATATGCGATGAATGTGGCAGAAACGGCAAGTACATTTGCGGAAACCATCATTGGGAATGCGACGATAAAGAATGCCAAAAATGATGTAGAAAAGATTTCCCTGTTAAATTCTAAGTTAGAAAATGCTACGGCAATGTTTTTGAATATCCATGCTAGGTTCCTGTTTGAAAATGCGTTCTATGAGGAGCGCTCCAAAGGAATTGTTTCTGAAAAAAGACTAAATGAATTAATGGTTCAAGCACAAAAAGAAGCGTATGGTGATCGTTTATCAAGTTATCATCCCCATTTTTGGTGTAGTAAGCTTCACTTCTTTATTGATGACGTACCTTTTTACAATTTTCCGTATACATTTGGTTATCTATTTAGTTTGGGAATTTATGCGAAATACTTAGAACAACCAGAAGGATTTGAGGATAAATATATCGCCTTATTAAGGGATACAGGATCGATGAAGGTGGAAGATTTGGCGGAAAAACATTTGGGTGTTGACCTAACCAAACGGGATTTCTGGGAAGCAGGAATTCAGCTAGCAGCAAAAGATGTTGAGGAATTTATTGAATTGACAAATGAAGTAAAAAATAAGTAGAGGATTAAGGTGCTACTCCCGTTGGAGAGCACCTTAATTTGAGTAACATATAGAAGGCAAGCAGCGGGTAGACAATTTAGGGAATCTATTTGGTAAATTAGATTGTATAAGAAGAGGGTATTTACAAAACTAGAATAAACGTTTACTATGAAACATGCATTTAAAGAATTAAACATGTAGGTAAGGAGATTAAACATGGAATTTATTGAACTACTAAAAGCCATCATACTTGGGTTGGTGGAAGGATTAACAGAATTTGCCCCAGTGTCCTCTACCGGTCATATGATTTTAGTGGATGATATGTGGTTAAAGTCTACCGATTTTTTAGGGAAATATGCAGCTAATACATTTAAAATTGTTATCCAGCTCGGTTCCATTTTAGCCGTGGTGGTTGTATTTAAAGATAGATTTATTGATTTACTTGGACTCAATCGGGTTTTTAATAAAAAAGAACAGGCTAAAAGTGGTCCACATTTAAAACTTACACACATTATAGTTGGTTTGTTACCTGCAGGAATTTTTGGATTACTATTTGAAGATTACATTGATGAGTATTTATTTACGACGAAAACGGTTTTAGTTGGTTTACTTATCGGTGCGATTTTTATGATTGTAGCGGATTTATTTCGTTCTAAAAATCCAAAGGTCGTTTCCGTCGATCAAATTAGTTATAAGCAAGCCTTTTCAGTAGGGTTGATTCAATGTTTATCATTGTGGCCTGGATTTTCTAGATCAGGTGCAACGATTTCTGGTGGGGTATTATTAGGTATGAATCACCGTACGGCATCTGATTTTACTTTTATTATGGCTGTTCCGATTATGGCTGGAGCAAGTTTCTTGTCATTATTAAAAAACTGGGAATACTTTACACTGGAGGCATTACCATTTTTCATCGTTGGGTTTATTAGTGCATTTGTGTTCGCCTTAGTATCCATTCGCTTTTTCTTAAAATTAATTAATAAAGTTAAATTAGTTCCGTTTGCGATTTATCGAATTATTTTAGTAATTGTTATTTACTTTTTATATTTCTAATAGACTGACCCTGATTTCGTTCATCATTTTTGTGCGGAGTTAGGGTCTGTTTTGTGTAGTAATATAATGGAATAAACGCTGTATTACGTTTTCCATCAAAGGGTAGAAGTTCAAATAATAAGGAGCAACGTATTCGTTGCTCCTATTTGTTTTTCTAATAAGACTTACATTTTAATCGCAACTTTTCTCGTCAATAAACGAATGATCCAGACGGTGAAAACAATTAATAACAATAATCCTAGGACGGTCACCCCTTGTGGAAGAGAGTCCAACGTTGAAAAACGATCAGACAAAGGTAAACCTAGTGAAATTCTAAGGAAATAATCTTTTAACAAGTTAATCATAATAGCTACTAGAATAAACAGTAGACCAGTAACGGTACCAAATCGGTAGAAACTTGCACTAATGAACCAACCAATTAGGTAAAAGATAAAGAGTTGCAAACTGAAAACACCTATAGCCAAAATCCAGTTACTTCCGGGATCTACATATGGGGTTAAAATAACAGACAGCACCAAATCCCCAATAATATTACCATCTACATCCGATACAACTTCATTAATAATATCTATTCCACGGAAGTTTATGTTTAGTAAAGTCGTTACAATAAACTGTTCAACTATAGATATAATTGCTGTGATAATCGGAATTGCAAGAGATAATCCAACGGAAGCGAGAAGCGCCCCTTTAAAATAATCCTTTCTAGTAACCCCGTTTTCTACATAATAAGGAAGAAAGTATATGGCTAGCAGTCCAATGATAATCATAAAAATATTAGAAGCAATTAACACGGATGCATAATAGCCGTCCGCTTCAGTTCCCCGGACAAGATTAATTACGATTTTAACAATGTTAATGATAAACATGACACCTAAAAATCCGAATGTCCATATCATTTGCGCCCAAAACATGTCACGTGCCACTTTAGGAAAGTTTTTCATCGATGTTTTCCTCCTCTGTTAAATGAATGAACAAATCTTGCAGGGATATTGGTCCAACTTCAAGACCTTGTTCCATTGCCATTTTTCTCTCCTGGTTAGTTAGTTCACCATATATCATGACGGACTTTGTATGACCTAATTGTTCTTCGTTAAGTTGCATTTTCGATTGGACAAATGTCTCCACTAAATCCCTATCTCCGGTAATCGTAGCCCCTTTTGAAAGGAGTGAGTCATAATCCTCTTGTAATAAAATTTTTCCTTTGTTTATGAAAATCACTTCATCAAATAAGTAATCCATTTCAGAGACAAGGTGTGTAGATAGGATAATAATTCTTGGATGATTTTCCTGGTCTTTTAATAATTCCTTATAAAAGATATCTCTTGCCGGAGCATCCATACCAAGGTAGACTTCATCAAATATCGTTATTGGAGTTCTACTTGCTAACCCGACGACGACATTAACAGCAGATTGCATACCTTTGGAAAACTTGTTAATAGGCTTTTTCGTATCAAGTTTAAATTGTTGGATTAAATACTCTGCATATTGCATATCAAAATTAGGTCGGTATCGCTGTATACCTTGTAACAACTCTTTTATATTGTCTGATTCATCTTTATAATCCTTATCATAAAGAAAGGCAACATGCTGCATGATTTTGGCATTTTCAAAAGGAACTTCCCCATTGATTGTAACCGATCCCGATGTTGGTTCACGAAAGGAAGCAATAATAGATAGAAGAGATGTTTTACCTGCACCATTTCGACCAAGTAATCCGTATAATTTCTTTTCATTTATTTCAAATGTTATATCCTCCAATGCCTTATGATTTTCAAAATGTAAACTTAATTGATCCACTTTTATATTCATTCCGCCTCACGCTCCTTTACATTTTTTATAAATTGAATGATTTCATTTTCTGTGATTTCCAATTTATTCGCTTCATGAACTAACTTCACCACATAATCTTCCATAAAAGATTCTTTTCGTTTTTGGATAAGCATTTCTCTCGCTCCTTCTGCTACAAACATACCGATTCCTCTCTTTTTATAAAGAATACCTTCATCAACTAACTGGTTCACACCTTTTGATACGGTAACGTGGTTAATTTTGTAAAAGTTAACGAGTTGATTGGTTGAAGGTGCTTGTTCTCCTTCTTTTAGTTGATGTTTCAGAATTTGATCTTCAATTTGTTCACGCACTTGTAAATAAATTGGTTTGTCTTGATTAAACGTTTTTCTCAAGATTATCGCCTACTATTCCTTCTTATTGTTTACGATAATATGGTTATATAGTTATGTATATAACTATATCGGTATTTATTTCCCTGGTCAAGAATAATTTGTACGTCAATTAAATTGGTTAGGCTTATCCAGTTTCGTAAGCAGCTACAGAATAAGAAAAGTCTTTGAGCTCTCCACTACGAATATTTGAGTTGGGGATCGAAAGAATACTCCCACCTCAAGCTTCTGAGGAAACAAAGAAGGTAGGTAGGAGTCTTATTGCCTGTAAAGGTCCGATAACCATCAGTGGGAGTGAAGGAATAAATCCCCACTAATGGAAATCTTCTTTTATGAGCATATATGTTGAATTAAGTATTTATGAAATGATAATATGTTAATTAAAGATAACGAAAGCGTATCTGATTATAGGTAGGATGGTGTAAATATGGGATTTTTAGATAAATTTCTCAGAAAAAATGATAAGGAGATGGAAAATATGTCAAATGTTAAGTTAGCAGTAGTATTTTATTCAATGGGTGGAACAAACTTTCAAATGGCGAAATGGGCTAAAGAGGAAGCAGAAGCAACAGGTGCAGAAGTTCGTTTATTAAAAGTTGAAGAGTTAGCACCAGATTCTGTAGTGGAAGCAAATGAAGGTTGGAAAGCTACAGTAGAAGCTACAAAAGATGTGCCAGTAGCAACTTCAGAAGACTTGGAATGGGCAGATGCAATCATCTTTAGTGTACCTACACGATTTGGAAATATGGCATCTCAAATGAAACAATTCATTGATCTTCAAGGCGGACTTTGGGCAAACGGGAAGACAGTAAATAAAGTGGTAAGTGCGATGACTTCTGCACAGAACCCACATGGTGGTCAAGAAGCAACCTTGCTATCTCTTTACACTTCTATGATGCATTGGGGAGCTATTATAGCGACACCTGGATATACAGATCCTGTATTGTTTGGTGCTGGTGGTAATCCATACGGAACAAGCGTAACAGTCGATCAAGATGGTAAAATGGTGGAAGATGTAGAAGCTGCTGTTAAACATCAAGCGAAGCGTACGGTAACTATTGCAGAATGGGTTAAAAAAGGAAATCAATAAAGAATAAAAAAAGGTGTTAGCTGATATAAAAGCTAATACCTTTTTTTATTCCAATGTCGACATTTCCCGGGAAATGTCGACAATATTTTTCATGATACAATAGGCTATGCGTTTAATCTAATAATGCCCGTATTTCTTTTTTCTCCATAAAAAATAGGGGATAAGACTTAATAAAATACCCAATATTATAGCAATAGTGCCTATAAGGACAGTATCCGTCATCATTATTTCCACGATATCCCAAAAGGTTATGTCTTTAACGAAAACTTGGTACGGGTTATCCACGTTATAAATGATTGGTATAGAATCTGTATATCTGTTATAAGTGGGCCAAGTAACTCCCTTAGCGATAAATATGCTTTCATCCTGATTAGCTGGTCGATACATTAACGAAATGTAATATTCATGGTCTCCATGTAAAGACGAATTTAAATCAACATCTTTATCCAATATAAGTGCATTAGCTTCTGCATGATTGTCTCCGAAAAATCTTTCGTAGCCATTTTCCAATGCATCTTTTCCTTCAGTAAAGGAGAAGTAAAACAAAGTTGCAACGATTCCTCCAAATATAACAAAGGTTATTATAAAATTTCCAACCTTTTCTAAGTGTAATACTTTAGCTATTATCCCGAATCCTTCTCGAATGGGCTTAATTTTCATCATCCAATATAGAATATAGCCAGCTGGATAAAGGCTAAAGATCATTAATAAAATGTAAAATATATGAATCTCTTCTTTTAAATGGCTTTCTAAATAAAACTCCCCATCCGCTTCAAAGCCAGCAATGGAATCGCCAACCTCTGCTCTTTCAAAAAAATCCTGACTTACTCTTATCATGGAGGAATTGTATTTTGTGGGAACATGGCTTTCAGGGATTGCTTCTATTTGAATGGAAAATTCTGGCCCCTCTAAAAGATTAACTACTGCAAATTTTCGTATGACCTTCACTTCAACGATGTTGTTATTTGCTTCTTCCATGAATTCCTTATGTTCTAACCAGTTTCCGTAAATCGTAATTAATAAGAATATAAATGCGAGAAAGGCAAATAACCTTGACCATATAAACCCCTTTTTGTTGTTCTTCATATTTGTCTCCTTTAACTATTAAATTCTCTTATATGTATATTACTTATTTTATAACTATTGTAAATAGTATTCCAAAAAGTATTATAATAGGTACAATATGGAAAATAGGAAGTGAAACGTTTGAAGATCATCGATGCTCATATTCACTTAGATTTCTATAATCAATATGAAATAAATCAAATACTTAATCTAGAGTTTTTAGAGGCATTGGTATCCGTATCTACTAATCTTAACTCATGTAAGAAAAATCTCCAGTTATCTTTGAATAATCGGAAAGTGAAAGCTGCATTTGGGTTTCATCCAGAGCAACGGCCACCAAATGAGCAAGAATTGGAGAGCTTAATTAAATGGATGAAGAAGCATAAAGATGTAATGATTGCAATTGGTGAGGTAGGCCTGCCATATTACTTGAGTAAGGAAGGAAAAGTTTCCGAAAAAGAATTTCAGTTATATGCTGAATTGCTTGAAGTATTTGTTAAACTGGCAAAAGAGTGGGATAAGCCAATGGTTATACATGCTGTTTACGACGACGCTCCGATTGTTTGTGATCTTTTAGAGAAGTATTCTGTAACCAAAGCACATTTTCATTGGTTTAAAGGGGATGAAGCTACTATTGCTAGAATGATTGAAAATGGCTACTATATCTCCGTTACTCCAGAGGTCGTATATAAAGAAAAAATTCAGAGGCTAGTTCAAATTTATCCCATTGATCAAATGATGGTGGAGACAGATGGTCCTTGGAAATTCGAAGGCCCATTCGTAGATAAGAAAACAGAGCCAACTATGATCAAACAATCTATATCCACTATAGCAAGATTAAAAAGTCTTTCAGAAATAGAAGTTGCAGAAAAAGTATTAAATAACACAAAGCAATATTATGGATTCTAAGGGGGAAGCATGTTGAAGCCAATCTTTTCAATCATTTTTATATCCTTTTTATCATTAATGGGATGCAGCTCACAACATGATGAGACGATGACTTTATTAGATGAAAAAGTTGTAGAAGTTAAGGTCTCAGAATCAAAAGGGTTAGGTGGTATGAACGAGGATATTATATATTCGTTTAAGGATCAAAAATCTTTGAATATCTTTGAAACGGCTATTCGAACTGCAGTAGAGCAGCCGGGAGAGAAGGTTGTTTCTGAACCTGAGTATGATGTAATGGTTGAATATAAGTCATCTAACGGTGAATTCCCAACTCATGGTTTGCATTTATGGTTAGGAAAGGAAGATGAAGTAAGCACGTTCGTTTACATAGCAGATGATGTTGTGTATCATACTTCTCCTAAGATGACGAATAAGTTTAGAATGTTGTTAGTGGAGAGTGAATAAAGAATTATATGAATGGGATGAATGAAATGAGCAAAAACAAAGAGATAGTTGTAAGGTTTCATTTTGGTTTTCTGATTAGGCTTGCCTTCCATTGGAATTTAAAACATATTAATCAAGATTAATACTGGGAAGTTAGATAAGGGAGGATATGATTGTTTAAAATAATCATTTGCACCTTAAAAAGAGATGATCGGAAGTGATGTGCATGATGGATACTTTACTAGTCATCCATATTCTAACTGGTATTCTTTGTTTAATAACGGGTGTATTCGCCATGATTGCTAAAAAAAGAAGAGGAAAACATACGAGATTTGGACAAATTTATCATTTGTCCTACATCGGTGTATTTTTAACAGCTATTTTCATGTCTATAATAAACTGGGAAGAGAGCCAGTATCTATTCTACATTGCTTTGTTTTCTTATAGTTTAGCTTTAATGGGTTTCCTGTCTGTTAAAAAGAAGAAATCGAAAAAATGGTTATCGATACATTTAGGTGGAATGCTAGGTTCTTATATTGGAATAGTTACAGCAACGTTAGTAGTTAATATACATAAGATTCCATACTTAAATGAATTTCCTGTTCTTATTTTCTGGTTTTTACCGACCATCATTGGAACACCTTTTATAGTTATGGTAGGTAAGAAATATGGGCCAAAGCCTAGAAAAATGATCAAATAACTGAAACTTTTCTTCATGAAACCCGTAAGGATGGTAACAAGTATTATTCTGTAATAAAGGAGGAACGTCACTTGGTCTTATTTTTAGAACTGATATTTTTTCTAGCAATCGGATACTATATTTATCAATTTGTTCAAGTGTTATTTCGATTAGGTCATCACGTTGTTTTACCTATATCGGAAAAGGAACTATTAGGGATTCGAAAACATCCAGATAAGCTAATTTATCATCCAATATTTTCTCGGCAAAAAAGAGGAATTATTTTCTATTCTTGTTTGCTTCTTTTTATTGTTACCATGTTTTTCTTATTATTTTTTTTCCGAGAAGAAGATAGTATAAATTGGCTGTTAAATGTCATGTTTTTACTTCCTTTGACATACTCCGATGATATTTTGAATTTATTCGCAATCGTGGATGACGGCATATTATCAGGAAACCGGTTTATTTCCTGGAATAAAATAAAAGATGTTCAATTCATTCCGATTGATATGAATCATAGATTTTATGGATTTAATAAGGAAGTGAATAACGGGTATGAATTAAAGGTAAAGGGTAGGTTCAGATCAACAAGTTGTGTTGTCATGTCAGATGAAATGAAAGATAAGTTAACAGAAATAATTAGTGAAAAAGCTAATATACAGGTAAATGAAGCGATGAAAGAAGTATCTATAAAATGATGGAGAAGCTAGAAAAAAAATATTAGTCTGAAAAAATCCGAACTATGATCAAAAATCTTCCATTAGAATTTGAGTTAGTTCGGATTTCTCTTTAAATACTGATATCCCATTCACGCAATGCGGATTCTAAATGTTAATCCACGTTATTTTTCGTTCTCCATAGTTGTTCAATAATGATGACTAAACCTGTTCCGACAATTAATCCGTTACCCATTACGTTTTGCACGATCATTGGTAAATCAGCAAATACTTCAGTTGGTAAGAACATAATTCCCATTCCGATTAAATAGGAGACCCCAAGTATAGTTATTTTTCTTGAGTCCAATTTTACTGATGTTAAATTTTTCACTGCTAACCCAACTAATTGAACGAAAGAGGCCATTATTGCTGCATTCGCAATCGGACCCGGAAGGCTAGATATAAGTGAAATGACCGGTGGGAAAAACGTAAAGATAATTAACAGTATCGTAGCGTAAACAAAAGGTTTCCTACGTTTTTGACCGGTTAAAGCCATAAAGCCAGAAGTAGTAGCTAATGGCACATTTGCGATTCCGGCAAACCCTCCAGCTAATCCATGACTAATACCAGAAAACATTGTTCCTTTGTTTATTTCTGTATTACTGTCTTTCGGTTGTCGACCTAGTATTTGATTGGCTGCCACAATGGAAGCAACTGTATTAGAAATAACAATGACTGCTGTAAAAAAGGCGATTGGAATTAGACTTATATCGAAAATTGGTGTTCCAAAGGCAAATAGTTCAGGGAATGAAAACCATGAGACATTTCCCGGATGGTTTTCTGTTCCGATAACTATGGCATAGCCTACCCAACCAATAACAATTCCAATGAAAACTGCATAACTGCTTAACCAACCTTTAGCGAAGGTTGATAATCCTAGAATGGTAAAGAAGGTAATAAATGCAAGGATTGCTTCTGTTAACTGAATGGTATTGGAATCCCCTTGTAGGCCTAACATCCCGCCCAAAAAGGTACCACTTAATTGAACCGTTAATAGTAGGAAAAAGGTTCCTGTAACTAACGGTGTGAAAACAGGTAAGATTTTCTGTGCGAGTTTTAAGAAACCGAATAAAAATAAAAAGAGCCCTGTTAAGAGCATAAGGGTTTCTAATGAACGTAATGTATCGGCTAAAGAGTTTCCATTTTGTAACCCCGTTACGGCCATGACAGAAAAAATACTAATCCAAATTCCCGCTGGACCCTCCATAATTGGAAGTTTATGGCCAAATAAAACTTGAAGTAAAGAAGCAACGCCTATGGCAAAAAAGGAACGCTGCATTAACCCAGATACTTCGATAAAATCCATCTGGTAAATGGCTCCAATTACAATGGGCATAGCAACAGAGCTTGCAAGTAAGAAAACGAACCATTGAACGGTTTCCATGGTTGTGCTTGCAAAGTTAGATTTATTCAATTCAAACACTCCTATTTCTGTAAAGAAACTATTAATAGTAATATTTTATCATTAGTTTTCTATATTTGGAGAAAAAAGTATACGAACCATTTGATTCACGTTCCAAAATTAATCTTAATATGTCATAATTCTGCATGATTTGCTATAAAAAGAGTATGCTTTGTTTTCATTTTGCGTATTTAGTAGTATGATAAAATAGTAATGGAAAATTATATACGAAATGGAATTAGGTGTCTAATATAGACTGAAAGTGAGTGTTCAAAAAGGGAGATGAAAAGGACCGAGGTCGGCTAACTGCGCAACGTCCTTTTGCAACGCCGATACTAGCACGTCCTGTGCGTCGCAGTTCGAGGCGGTGTAGCTTTCGTTACCGGAACGTATGCAGTAAATACGTGAGGAACGGAAAAGCAAGCATTCATGCGAAATGCGAAGTGTCATTTTCACCGGACTTTTTGAACAACCTCTTAAAAGGGAAGTTGGTGCAAACCCAACGCGGTCCCGCCACTGTAAATGGGAGCGAACTACAAATACCACTATACGTTATGTATGGGAAGGTGTAGTAAGCAATGATCATGAGCCAGGATACCTGCCTAATTCAACGCACTAGTACCTACGAGGATGGGAGGAAGGTGGTGACAGGATTATACTATCTGGAATTATCTGCATCTTTACGTTCATCTGTAGAGATGTTTTTTGTTTTACAAAAGTATTTAGCAGTTAGGAAAGCATAAAAATCTTTTCCATCTGGGGATCCGATTACTCGCCCCACCGTAAAGATTTTCATGAGTGCAACTAAGGCATTCATCCAAAAGTATGGAGAATGCCAAGTTTTCTAAGGGGGATTTGTAAAGAATGAAAAAGTTAATGTCGCTTTTATTTTTAATGTTTTTCGCAATTGGAATGATTGCTGGTTGTGGTAGTGAAGAACCAAAGGATGCAAACACTGATAATAATGCTGAAAATACAGAACAAGCGGAACAAGCAGGAGATCAAGCATTCCCAGTAACCATTACGGATGCAACAGACCAAGAAGTAACGATTGAGAAAGAGCCTGAAAAAATCGTTTCTCTAATTCCAAGTAATACAGAAATTGCCTTTGCATTAGGCTTAGGTGATAAGGTAGTTGGAGTATCTGACAACGATAATTATCCGGAAGAAGTTGCGGATATTGAAAAAATTGGTGGAATGGAATTTAATATTGAAAAAATTATATCTTTAGAGCCTGATTTAGTATTAGCACATGCTTCTAGTATGGGAAGTTCTGAAGAGGGATTTCAACAATTAAGAGATTCTGGTATCCCAGTTCTTGTTGTAAATGATGCAACAAATTTCAATCAAGTATATGATACGATTCAAATGATTGGTCAAGTAACTGGTACCGAGGAAGAAGCGGAAACAATCATAACCGATATGAAGAATGAATTTGATGATATTCAAGCAAAAGCAGAAGAAGTGGCAGATAAGAAATCTGTTATTTTTGAAATTTCCCCTGCGCCAGAAATTTATGTAGGTGGAAAAAATACATTTATGGATGAGATATTAGCCACAATAAATGCAGATAACGCTATAGAGGAGGAAGGTTGGCCTAAAGTAGATGAAGAAACATTGTTAGGCTATAATCCTGATGTCATCATTACGACGTATGGTGAGTATACAGAAGATGCTATAGACCAAGTGAAGGAAAGAAAAGGTTGGGAAGATGTCACTGCAGTTAAGGAAGACCAAGTATTTGATGTCCAAACTGATCTTGTAAGTCGTCCAGGCCCAAGACTTGTTGAAGGAGTTAAAGAAGTTGCGAAAGCAGTTTACCCTGAAATATTTAGCGAAGAATAAGATTCTTGCCTATACATTAGCAACTATATTTACGATTCTTTCTTTATTATTGGGGATATCTATCGGTACGGTTTCTGTACCAATAGTAGACATCGTTCAAATTATTGGTGCAGAAATCTTTCATTATTCTATTGATCATATTGACCCGATGTATCAAAGTATTGTATTAAATATTCGATTGCCAAGAGTCATCTTAGCAGGACTTGTTGGGGCGGCACTAGCCATTGCTGGTGCTGCCTTTCAAGGTCTACTTAGAAACCCATTAGCAGATCCTTATACATTAGGGGTTTCTTCAGGTGCCTCAGTGGGTGCAGTTGTCACCATCTTTTTTGGTATTTCCCTGCCATATATTGGAGCATTCACCTTACCATTTTTAAGCGTTGTTTTTGCCTTTATTACTATTTTTCTCGTTTTAACATTTGCTCGTAAAATTGATCGTTCGATGAGAGTGGAAACGATTATATTAACAGGTGTTATTTTTAGTTCCTTTTTAGGTGCCTTTATTTCGCTCATGATATCACTCACTGGTAATGAATTAAAGCAAATTATTGGCTGGCTTTTAGGGAGTGTCTCCATGCGGGGATGGGATTATATTAAAATTATTTTGCCATTTTTTGTACTAGGTTCTGTGTTATTAATGGCGAATGGTAGAGAATTAAATGCGATGTCATTCGGTGAGGATCGAGCACAATATCTAGGGGTAGATGTAAAGAAAAGAAAACTAGTAATTTTAACGGCTGGATCGATTTTAACAGGAGCAGCAGTTGCCGTATCAGGAACAATTGGTTTTGTAGGGTTAGTCATTCCACATTTAACTCGGAGCTTATGGGGACCTGATCATACGCATTTACTTCCATTATCCATGTTAACAGGAAGCGGCTTTCTAATTTTGACAGATTTGATTGCAAGGACCATCATTTCCCCGACGGAATTACCAATAGGGGTCATAACAGCATTAATTGGCGCTCCAGCGTTTGCTGTTATTTTAATCAAACGACGTGTTCAAAAAGGAGGATGAAAAGGACCGAGTAGTTCGAGGCGGCTTAGCTTTGAGGAACGGAACGTATGCAGTTAATACGTGAGTACCGGAAAAGCAAGCCAACGAAGAAATGCGAAGTGTCATTTTCACCGGACTTTTTGAACAACTTCTCAAACGGAGACAACGATAGAAAGAAGGGTTACAATGCTTGAAGTACAGCAAATATCAGGTGGATATTCGAGTGAATCGGTTTTAAAAGATATATCTTTTCATGTTGCTAAAGGGGAGCTCTTTGGCATCTTAGGACCGAATGGAAGTGGAAAAACGACTTTACTTAAAATGATTAGTGGATTACTACCTTTTAAAGAAGGTAGTATTTTTATAAAGGATAAGAAACTATCACAGTATTCGCAAAAGGAATTGGCTAAAATTGTTGCTGTTCTTCCACAGCATTCTGAACATGCCTTTTCTTATACGGTTAAAGAGACAGTTTCTCTAGGGCGCTATGCACACCAAAGTGGTTTTCTTCAAATGTGGACAGAGACCGATGAGAAAATTGTTCAAGAAGTAATGAAGCAAACAGGGGTAGATGTTTTGCAAAACAAAAATCTTGGGCAACTTTCAGGGGGGGAGCGTCAAAGGGTCAATCTTGCTCAGGCTCTTGCGCAAGAACCAGAAATTTTATTATTAGATGAGCCGACGAACCATCTAGACCTTTCTTATCAAAAAGAATTATTAGATATTTTGAAAACATGGACAAGGGATGGAATGCTTACGGTTATTTCCATTTTCCACGATTTAAATCTAGCTGGGCTTTATTGTGATCGTCTTTTGCTGCTTGAAAAAGGGATGATTAATATTCAGAATAAGACAAATGAAGTGTTGAAAGAGGATCGAATCCAAGATGTGTATCAAACAGATATTAAAAAATTCGCCCACCCAAGAGTACCAGCTCCACAAATTACATTACTCCCTAAATGGGAAAAGGAAGAAGTAGAAGCAGTGAACATTACTGCTGACATGCTACAACATCGTAAACATCATATAGTACTCCGGTCACCAATTCCCCTAAAAACCATGTCATCTGGTGTAGTTGGATCAGGATTAGGATGGAATCAGACATTTGTTAATCGTCATGTGGACAAAGGTTACAGTTGTAGTAATCACCGAGAAGAAATGATGAATTATTTACGTGAAAAAGGTTTTGATCCGCTTGAAACAGTAGGGATGATGACTGCTGTTGTTTTAGATGACGTGTCTTATAAATGGATGGAACACGGTGGGCTATCCATTTTTGTCGTTGTCACTGCTGGTGTTGGTAATGCGGTGGATGCTACACATAGTGAAAGCCATTCATCCGAGTTTATTCCTGGAACGATTAATACATGGATTTTTATTAACGCAAAAATAACGGAAGAAGCCTTTATTCAAGGGATGGTAACGGCAACGGAAGCAAAGGTTAGGGCCCTTGAGGATCAAAAAGTAATCGATTCTGTTACGGGAACCTATGCAACCGGAACGTCCACAGATAGTATTTTAATAGCTGCAACCCAAAGAGGGGAACAGCATGACTTTGCAGGTACCATCACCGCATTAGGTAAGTTAATTAGTAAAGCAGTTTATTGGTGTACAAGAGAATCTATTCAAAAAAGTCAAAAGAGGAAATAGGAATGATTGTGTATCATTTGATAGCCATAACATTAGCAATTCTTATCGATTCCATTATAGGTGATCCACCCTCATGGCCACATCCTGTGAAATGGATGGGAAGTGGAATTTCTAGAATGGAGAAGAAATGGAACCGGGGGAAGTCACGAAAATTAAAAGGAATCATCATGGTATTCATGATGATAACAGTGACTTTCTTTATAACGTTTCTACTAGTTTGGGGCTTCTATCATATTCACGTTATTGCCGGTATTTTGTTAGAAAGTATTCTTATTTCCACAACAATTGCTCGAAAGGGGTTGAAAGATGCGGCTTTAGAAGTCTATGTACCTCTTAAAATGGGCAATTTTAAGGAAGCAAGATTAAAATTATCGTACATTGTTGGTAGAGACACGGAAACTTTGGGAGAAGAAGAAATGGTTAGAGGTACCGTGGAGACGGTAGCAGAAAACATAAGTGATGGGGTGACTGCACCATTGTTCTGGGCATTAATTGGCGGTGCACCACTCGCTCTAGTTTACCGTGCTATCAATACATGTGATTCTATGGTAGGTTATAAAAATGAAAAATACGGGGAGTTCGGTTGGGCGTCAGCAAAACTAGATGATGTGGTAAATTGGATACCAAGTCGGTTGACCGGTTTTCTTATATTGATTGCTCACCAACCAGCACATATGAAAGTAACAAAAGCATGGGAAATACTATTTCGTGATTCAAGAAAACACCCAAGTCCAAATAGTGGATGGCTTGAGGCCTCGGTAGCTGCGTTATTGGGTGTGCAACTTGGCGGCATCAATTATTATAAGGGTGTCATTTCTAATAGAGCGAAAATGGGAGAGCCGATTATCCCTTTGCATAAAGATCATATTATAGAAACCAATAAAATCTTAACTCGAACGACTATTGTTTTTTTAGTTGTTTTATGGATTGGAGGGGGCGTCATTGAACTTACCGCAACATGGTTCTAATCCCCAATATGTATATCAAGAAATGGGAATAGAAAAACCGGATCAAATCATGGATTTAAGCGCAAATATTAATCCGTTAGGTCCACCTAAGCATTTGGAGCAAAATTGGATGAGTTTTTTTCAAAAGATTAATGATTACCCAGATCCTTACTCTCTTTCATTGAAGACGATGATTTCGGAAAAAAATGAGATAAATATGGACTCCGTTTTAATAGGAAATGGCGGAGCTGAATTGATTTCTCTAGTGGGTAGATTGTTATTGGAAAAAAACGTTCTTATTACCGAGCCAGGATTTTCTGAATATGAAAAGGCTTGTCAGGCCAATGATTGTCGAATTTATTACCACTACTTAAAAGAGCCTCATTGGGAATTACATATCCATGAAATAAAGGAAAAGCTAGAGGCAATAGATGCTGTATTCTTATGTAATCCGACGAACCCAACTGGTGTTTTTTATTCTTATGACACCATTGTCCAATTATTAGAAGAATGCAAGAAGGCGAATGCGTTACTTATAGTCGATGAGGCATTTTACGATTTTGTGGAGGAATATACTCCAATTGCGGCTCTGATTAATGATTATAAAAATTTAGTCATTCTTCGCTCCATGACAAAAATGTTTGCCATTCCGGGCCTGAGATTAGGATATATGATGGCTCATCCATCGGTTGTGGAGGAAATATCGGTTTACCAATCCCACTGGAATGTTAATGCATTAGCGATGACAGCAGGGGAATTATGTTTACAAGACGAATCATTTGTACATAGAACGGTTCAGTATATAAAGAAAGAGCGAACAAGACTATTTGCGTTTTTTGACAAGGAAAGCTTTGTATATTCACCTTCTAAGGTTAACTTTTATTTATTGAAAGAACCGAAGAAGGATTATATGGGGGAATTATTTGCTTACCTTTTAAAAAAGGGGATTGTACCTAGACATACATGCAATTTTCCTGGAATAGAGGGAAAATGGCTAAGATTTGCGATTAAAAGTATAGAGGAAAATAATCAACTTATGGAGGCGCTAAAAGAATGGAAACAACAACTTCCATAACGTTTATTACCGGTGGCGTTCGAAGTGGCAAAAGCAGTTTTGCAGAAAGAATAGCCATTCAAAAGGCAGAGGAAATAGGCGGTTCCTTACATTATATCGCTACCGGTAGAGCAACAGATTCTGAAATGAGACTAAGAATTAAACGACATCAGGAAGATAGAAATAAAAGTGGTCATTCATGGAAAACGTGGGAAAAGGAAACAAATATTTCCACCCTAGCTACAGAATTTAATAAGAAAGATGTCATTTTGTTAGATTGTTTGACGACGATGTTATCGAATGAATTATTTGCTCATGAAGCTGATTGGGTGGAGCAGCGTTTGGAGAAAAAAGAGGTTTTCCAAAGAATTTGGCAAGGGATAAAGGAAATAGCAGATTATAGCAATCAAGTGGTCCTTGTTAGTAATGAAGTATTAAATGAGCCTATCCTTCCCAATGAATTATTGGTGACCTATAGTGAACTACTCGGGAAATTACATCAAAAAATAGTTCGTTACGCAGAAAGTGCTTATTTAGTAGAAGCAGGAGTACCTTTACTAATGAAAATGCATGTTCAAAAGGGAGGATAATAACGGACTTTTTAAACAACCATTGAAAGGAGAAAAAGGTATGAAAGGAATCATGATACAAGGAACCGCTTCGGATGTTGGAAAAAGCCTCATTACTACTGCTCTCTGCCGTTTATTTGCACAAGAGGGTTTGAAGGTTGCACCATTTAAATCTCAAAACATGTCTAATTATTCCTATATACTTCCGGGTGGAAAGGAAATAGGACTTGCTCAAGGTGTTCAAGCAGAGGCTGCAAGGACAGAGGCTTCCATTTGGATGAATCCAATATTATTAAAACCTAACTCTGATACACAATCAGAAATCATATTACTTGGAGAAACAGTAGAAACACTTTCCGGAAAGGATTACCGAAATCAATTTTATGATAGGGGATTAGAAGCGGTTCGAACCTCTTTAAGCCATTTACAAGGGGAATTTGATGTTGTCGTAATTGAAGGTGCAGGAAGTCCGGTGGAAATAAACTTGAATGATCGAGAATTAGTTAATATGAAGATTGCGGAATTAGCTGATGTCCCCGTACTTTTAATAGCAGACATTGAACGTGGTGGAGTCTTTGCTAATATTGTAGGAACATTAGAGCTACTTTCCCCTATGGAAAGGAAACGTATACAAGGGATTATGATTAATAAATTTCGCGGGGACATTTCACTTTTTGAAGATGGTGTACAATGGTTAGAAGAGAAGACTGGGGTTCCCGTTCTTGGTGTCCTTCCATACATGATGGATCATGGCATTCCTAAAGAAGATTCATTAGCTTCACAAAGGCTGGACCAAGCGGTGCGGGTTAAGGAAGAACAATATGATTCTCTAGCATTCGAAGTAAAAAGACATCTTAATTGGGAAAAAGTAAAAGACATTTTGAACGGATGGAACGGGGAATGAGGAAATTTATTACAGGTTTTCTTATAACGATTCAATTTTTAACAGCTCTACCAATAAAGAAATCATTACCGATGGAGAAGGATTATATTGAAAAAAGTATTCAGTCCTTCCCATTGCTAGGGTTATTTCAAGGAATCCTTTATAGTGCTCTATTATATTTTCTTTTGGAATGGACTCCTTTTTCAACATTAGCAATTGCCTTTATTATTTGGCTTGCTACCATCCTCATCACTGGTGGTATTCATTTAGATGGTTGGATGGACATGAGTGATGCCTATTTCTCTTATCAAGATAAAGAAAAAAGACTAGAGATAATGAAAGATCCAAGGACTGGTGCATTTGGAGTCATGTCTCTACTAGTTTTACTAAGCAGTCGACTTTTATTTATTTATGAAGTGATCCAATTTGCAAAGCTATACACATTCCTTCTCATCATTCTTATTCCTTTTCTAAGTAAAATAGTGATGGGATTGGTGTTACTGCTTATTCCAGCAGCGAAGAAGGAAGGTTTGGCTTCTTTTTTTAAAAATGCGGCAAAGAAAAATACATTATATATATATCCCATTTATATCATTGTCTTATTTGCACTTATATGTATGATTGATCTTACGTTTATTCTCCCGGTACTTTTATTTGTCCTAGTTACGGTGGGATGTTATTTCTTTATTCGCCAAAAGACAGTAAAACATTTTGGGGGAATTACAGGTGATATTCTTGGTGCTTCAGGAGAAGGGACTGAAAATATATTATGGATGACGTTGTGGCTATTACATTATTTCGCCATGGTTTAACGGAAGAAAATAAGCGACAAGCTTACGTAGGTTGGACCGATTCCGTGCTAACAGAAGAAGCGAGACTGGCACTATCTTCCATTAGACTTCAGGCAAAGGACTATGATTTATTTATTTCCAGTGACCTTAATCGTTGTGTAACTACCATGAATCTATTATTTCCAAACATAAAGCCTATCAAATTAGCCGAATTAAGAGAAATGAATTTTGGTATCTTTGAAGGGAAAACATATGCGGATTTAAAGGATGACATGAATTATCAGCGATGGATAAATCAACCGTTTAAGGAAGTCATTCCTGGTGGGGAGTCATTTCAATGGTTTACATATAGAGTGGATAAAGGATGGAATCGAGTTGTGGACATGATATTCAGAAATCATGCTAAAAATGTATTTATCGTTACACATGGTGGGGTCATTCGATATTTACTGACTCGTTATAGTGAAGAAAAGAAGGAATTTTGGGATTGGAAAATAGAACATGGGACCGGATATGTTTTGAAGTTTCGTAAAACAGATTTAAGGAGGGGAGAACCATGCATTTCGTTACAGGAGGTGCCTTTAACGGGAAAAAGGCTTGGGTAAAAGATAATTATGCTTGCGCTAAATGGATATCCTTCTATGATGGAGACAAGTTACCAAAGACTTTGGAAAATTCTTCTAGCCAACGTATTGTGTTTGAAGGAGTGGAACGTTGGACAAAAGAAAGCTTGGAGAAAATGACTATCGATGAAGCCCGAGCGCATTTAAGAAATTGTCTTGATCAATGGTTGGAATGGGAAAATGCTAAGGCCAATAGAAGCATGATTATAATTGGAGCAGACATCATGAAGGGAATCGTTCCAATGCAAAAGGAAGAAAGAGATTGGCGTGATTTGACAGGTTGGTTTTATCAAGATTTAGCGAGAAGAAGTAAACGGGTGGATGTTATTTGGTATGGAATAAATCAAACTATTAAAATGGGGGAGTGAGGGAAATGAATATAAGAAAAATGAGCTTAATTGCCTTATTTATTGCCCTATCTGTTATCGGAGCGGCTATTAAAATCCCCGCTATTATCGGAAGTATTGCATTAGATGTCTTTCCCGCGATACTTGCCGGAGCATTTTTTGGAGCGGTACCAGGGGCAATAGTAGGTGGTTTTGGTCATATGGTATCCGCACTTATTGGAGGAATGCCTCTTGGTCCCCTTCACTTTATCGTGGCAATTAGCATGGCTTTGCTCATTTATATATTCGCCAAATTGTTTCAACATGGGAAAAGAACATTGGCATATATCGTATTCGTTCTAGGTAATACATTCATTGCTCCATTACCTTTTATATTTATTCTTGATATAGCATTCTACATCGCATTAGTCCCTTCCTTATTTGTCGGATCTTTATTGAATGTCCTAATTGCCTGGTTGATGATTCCACGCTTAGTTACTGTTTTTCAAGGGGCATATCAGAGAGGAGAAGCGAAGGGATGAGAGATGCGCTAATTATTCCGTTTAATGAACAAGAAGAATTAGTTATGACGACTGACAATAGTGGTGCAATCGGATTAAAAGAAGCGGATGCTGTAAAAGTTCCATACGAAATCGTAAGTTACTATTCTTTTCGCGTCGCTATAGTAGAAGCCTTATCCTCAGGTGCAATACCAGTCTCCATCGTCCTGCAAAACTTTTGTGGGGACGAAGCATGGAGTAATTTAAACACTGGAATTCAGAGAGGATTAGCTGAACTTGGAATGGAAAATATTACACTAATGGGAAGTACGGAAAGTAATTTTTCTTTAAGTCAATCTGCAATTGGAGTTACCATTATTAGTAAGAGGCAAATCTTGAGTGAAATGAACATGAAGACTTCCGATTCCAATCGTGTTGCTTTAATCGGTTTGCCATTAGTTGGTGAAGAAGTTATAACACAAGAAGATGATGTTGTTCCCCTTTCTGTAGTGAAAGATATTTGCAGAATGAGAGATGTCCAAGTTTGGCCTGTTGGTTCAAAGGGAGTATTGCATGAATTAAGAAGAATGGTACCTTCCTTAGATAATGGCATGGTAAAAAATTGCACTAAACTAGATTTAGAAAAGTCAGGTGGGCCATCTACATCTATTTTAGTGAAGTACTCTAAGGGGAAGGAATCCGAATTACGAAAGGTAGCAGATAAGAATTTCCATAGGCTTTGGGAGGGAGAAGTTTGAAGTTATTTGTTGTAAGACATGGTGAAACAGAATGGAACGCACAAAAGAGATTACAAGGACATTTAGATTCCCCTTTAACAGTTAATGGAATCCATCATGCAGAATTATTGAGTAAGAGACTTAAATCTACTTGTTTTGCTTCCATTATTTCTAGTCCAAGTGAAAGGGCTATGCACACTGCTAGAATAATAAGAGGAAACCAAACGCTTGCGATTGAAACGGATAAGCGGTTGAAAGAAATAAATCTAGGAAGTTGGCAAGGGAAAACGTTTGAGGAAATTAAGGAAATGGACCCAGATAGGTTTGAAAATTATGCAAAACATCCTAATCAATATTATCGTGAAGAAAAAGAGGCTGAAAATTTAACAGACGTTGTGACAAGGGTAAAAGATTTTTTGAAAGATACAGAGGAAAAATATCAAACTGGGAATCACCTCATCATCACACATGGCGTTGTTATAAAAGTTTTACAGTTGATTTGTAAAAACTATTCTATCGATAAAATATGGGAACCACCAGAAATTGAAGGGACGAGCCTTACCATCATAGAAATAAAAGATGGAGAAAGAAAGCTGTTAGTTGAAGGGGACATTTCTCATAAGGAGTAATGTGGAAAAGAACTACATACTGTATGCTATACATTGTACTTTATATTTCTAAAAAAAGTCCAAAAAGAAGACCACCCGAGAATGCTCGACCAAAAGCAAGGGTAGTTCTTCTCACAAACTATAAGAGCAACTCTCGTTTCGAGCGATGAAGTTACCGTAAGGAAATGTGTGTTCAGCACACCATCCTTTTATTCTATAAAACGTTTTAACATGGAATATTCAAACACGCGAAAAATTATATAGTACAAAAAATGAAATCAATGAATGATGTAACGTCCTGCGATTGAAAAGCAGGACGTTTTTTAATGTGTGTAAGTAGTTGAAATGGATTGGTGGCAGGTAAGTTTAATTATCCGTTCCTTGCCTCGAAACAAGAAATCGATTAATTGCTACAATCAATATAACGGTTAATATAATAATAACAATAGTGGTTAAAAGAATGAAAACCGAATTTAATATAGTATTCGTTTCTATTCCATATTTATCAAATACAGATGCTACCAGATAACTTACGACAAACGCATACAATGCAACACTTAAAGTAGTAAGCAGTCTATTGATCATGGATACACCCCCTTACATTTTCTTTTTATTTAATAGAAGATGATAATAGTAGTAACAAATACAAATAAGATAAAGCCCTGCAAGAAAGAAAAAGGATACCTTATTCATATAACCAAGCATAACGAATGTTAGAAGACCTAAAGGTATAATGGTGGTCATTAGATCAAATGCTTTCGATTTTGAATTTTCATAGATATGGATCACTCGTTCATCTTTTTCTTCAATTTGTTGTTCTCTTGTCTTGTTTTTTTCGTAACCAATTGCAGAACTGGCAACTAGAAATAATAAAACTCCAAGAAATCCAACCGTAATGGGGACTAGATCCGGTCTAATAAATGCTACTTTTAGAAATTCAACACCAATGAAACCTAGGGAAAAACCTAATAGTAGAAGTAAGATTCCAACCACTTCTAAAGATCGTAGTAACCTAATTTTCCCTTTCATTATTCTCCTCCTCATAAATGAAAATATCTTCAATGTTCATATCAAAATATCTTGCAATCTTAAATGCCAAAATGATGGATGGATTATATCTCCCATTTTCGAGGGAGCCAATGGTTTGCCTCGTTACCTCTAATGCATTGGCTAGTTCTTCTTGCTTAATTCCATGTTTTTTTCGTATTTCTTCTAATCTATTTTTCACTTTTTATGTTTCTCCTTGATGGAAAGTTTACTTTCCATTATTATATACTATGCTAATAAGTATGTAAAGTTAACTTTCCATACTAAAATGAATAGGTATAAATTTACTGAAGTGATATACTTAAATACTAAGGAAACACCATAAGGGGCGGGGTGGATTTGATGTTTAAAATTTTATTAATTGAGGATGACAAAACATTATTTAACGAGATAAAGGATCGACTTTCACAGTGGTCCTATGATGTATATGGTATTCATGATTTTAATAAAGTGATGGAAGAATATACACAAGTCATGCCAGATTTAGTTGTGATTGATATACAATTACCGAAGTTTGATGGGTTTCATTGGTGCAGATTGATTCGTTCGCATTCCAATGTTCCAATTGTTTTTCTTTCCTCTCGTGATCACCCGATGGATATGGTTATGTCCATGCAACTAGGGGCTGATGATTTCATTCAAAAGCCATTTCACTTTGAGGTGTTAATAGCTAAAATCCATGCGATATTAAGACGGGTTTATGATTATAGTACGGAACAACAAACCAATATTCTAGTGTGGAACGGGGCGACAATTGACTTTTTAAAAAACACCGTTAGTACCAAGACTGGTGAAGTGGAACTGACGAAAAATGAAATGTTCATATTAAAGACTTTAGTTGAAAATAAAAATCAAATTGTTAGTCGTGAGAAAATGATGAGAAGTCTTTGGGATGATGAACGTTTTGTAAGTGATAATACGTTAACAGTTAATGTTAATCGTTTAAGAAAAAGTCTAGGAGAACTAGATTTAGGAAAGTGGATTGAAACAAAGGTTGGACAAGGTTATGTGGCGAAGGAAGAACTCCATGATTAGGGAATACTTACGCGAAAGGCAAAGTTGGATTTATTTATTCATCATTTTACAATTTTTGGTATTATTTGTTGCCTATCTTGATGCTTCTATTAATTTTCAATCCGTTTTATATGTTACATTTCTATCCTTTGTGATTTTTATTCTTTTTATAATCATTCGATATCAAAAAGAGTCGGCATATTATAGAGTGTTGAAGAACTGGAACCCGAGTGATGACCTTGGATACTTAAAAGAAGCGGACAAACCGTTTGAAAAGATTTCTGAAAAAGTGGTTAGGGAACAAGTAGAGCATTATAAAAGGGAATTAAATGATAATATAAAACAGTTAGAACAGGAAAAGGATGATTTGCTTTCATGGATTCATGAAGTAAAAACACCACTCACCGCTATGCAACTTATGATAGAAAGGCTTGAAGATGATCAATTAAAATCCCAGTTGCAGTACGAATGGTTGAGAATTCATTTACTTCTTGACCAACAATTACATCAAAGGCGTATGGCCTCTATGAAAAATGACCTCTATATTGAAAAAGTAGCTCTTAAGCCTTTAATCTATAGGGAAATAAAGGACCTACGAACGTGGTGTATGCAAAAGGGAATCGGATTTGATGTGAATTTAGAAATAACAGAAGTTCTTACAGATGCAAAGTGGTTCAGTTTTATTATTCGTCAGCTATTAACAAACGCTGTAAAGTACAGTGAAAACTCAGATGTAGTCATAAGTAGTATTGATGATGATGGTGTCGTCCAACTGATCATAAAGGATTCGGGTAGAGGAATTCCTACGAAAGATTTATCTCGTATTTTTGATAAAGGTTTTACATCAACGAGAAACCACCAAGACTATAAAGCAACAGGAATGGGACTTTATTTAACGAAAAAAGTGGCTAACGCGTTAAAAATTAATATCGATGTAGAATCAAAGGTTGGAAAGGGCACGACTTTTACATTAACATTTGCCAAAAAGAATACTTTTCTACAACTAACGAGCATGTGACAAGATTGTCACGTGCTTATTGATTTTGTTAGGAAATTCGAAGGAAAAATAGAACGATATTTTTTATACTGTAGGAAACTAGAAGAAAGATTTTAAGTTCTAAATGAAATTTAATAGAAAAAGGGGTTGAACGGATATGAGCATTTTAGAAGCACGAAAAATTCATAAAAGATACGGCAATAAATGGAATAAACAAGAAGTATTAAGAGGGATTGATATTGAAGTAGAAAAAGGTGAATTTGTCGGTATCATGGGTCCTTCTGGCTCTGGGAAAACAACGTTATTAAATGTATTATCTTCTATTGATAAAGTTACTAATGGGTCCATTAAAATTGAGGGTCAAGAATTTACCAAGATGAAAGAAAAACAGTTGGCAGAGTTTCGAAAAAATCATTTAGGTTTTATTTTTCAGGAGTATAACTTATTAGATACATTGAGCGTTAAGGAAAATATCCTACTGCCACTTACTATCAAAAAAGTAACAAAAAAAGAAGCCCAAAATAAATTTGCCGCAGTAGCAAAGGAATTAGGTATCTTAGAAGTGAAAGATAAATATCCTGGGGAAATATCTGGTGGTCAGAAACAGCGTACATCTGCAGCCCGTGCATTTATCCATGATCCAAGCATTATCTTTGCAGACGAACCTACAGGAGCATTAGATTCGAAATCTGCTTCGGATTTATTAAATAAACTAGGGGATCTAAATGAAAAAAGAAAAGCAACGATTGTAATGGTAACACATGACCCGTTAGCGGCAAGCTATTGTAGTAGGGTTATCTTTATAAAAGATGGTCAAATCTTTACTCAGTTAAATAAAGGTGATGAAAGCAGACAAACATTTTTTAATGACATTATTAAAACGCAAGGTGTTTTAGGTGGGGTGCAACATGAGCTTTAAACAACTTATTTTTCGTAATTTGAAAAAGAATCTATCGAATTATTATCTTTATGTTTTTGCATTAGTCTTTAGTGTTGCTTTATATTTTGCTTTTGTCACCCTACAATATGATCCTTCTATGGATGAGGTAGAAGGATCCATTAAGGGTGCTGCAGCATTACGTGCCGGGGCAGTTATGTTAATAGCCATTATTATTGTGTTTTTGATTTATGCGAATAACTTATTTATTAAACGCAGAAGTAAAGAAATTGGTTTACTCCAACTAGTTGGTTTAACAAAGGGGAAAATCTTTCAAATTCTCAGCGTTGAAAATATGATGTTGTATTTTGGTTCCATGTTAATTGGGATTTTTGTTGGATTTTCTGTATCCAAATTGCTTATGATGATTTTAATTAAGATTATGGGTATTAATGAAGTAGCAACTTTACGTTTTTCTGTTGAAGCACTTATCCAAACTGCAGTTGTATTTGTATGTATCTATGTAGTGATTATGGCAATGAATGCCTTGTTTATTAAGAGGCAACGAATTCTTCATTTGTTTCAGGTAACATCCAAAACAGAAGGTAAAGTAAATCGAGTTTCCGTTATTGGGATGTTGATAGGAGTTTTGGGGATAGGATTAATTGCCTTTGGATATTACTTATCCACTAGATTGTTTAGTGGAGACTTTACAGAATTGAATGCATTATATTTTGCAATGCTTACCATTCTAGGTTCTGTCATTGTGGGAACATATTTGTTTTATAAAGGTTCTGTTAGTTTTATCTTTAATATGATTCGTAAAAAGGACAATGGCTACCTTTCGATAAATAAAGTGCTTTCCCTGTCATCCATCATGTTTCGTATGAAGTCGAATTCCATCTTGTTAACGATTATTACAACCGTATCCGCATTAGCCATTGGTTTGTTGTCTTTAACTTATATATCTTATTATTCAACAGAAAAGACGGCTGAAGAATCGCTTCCAAATCATTTTTCGATTCCAAATGAAGCAGATGCGGCTCGCTTCATGGATGAATTGGAAGCAGCAAAAATTGAATATACAGAGAAAAAAGTCGACTTTCATCAAGTGCATGCTGATTTATCTAGGATTATGGAGACGTATGATGAAGAAAATGGGAGTTTTAATCCCGGAGATGCAACAATGGTTGTGATTAGTGATGAAGCAGTAGAAGGGATTGATTTGTCCCGTAATGAAAGTATTATCGTGAATTTCCCAGACACATTGCAGCAATTTATGTCTCTGAAAGAAACTGGTCAGATTTCATTAAAAGGCCAAGCTCAAACGGTTACTTTAAATTATAAAGGACTTGAAGACAGGAATGTTTTACCGTCACTTCTGACGTTAGGCGGTTTTCCTGTAGCAGTTGTTGACCAGGGTGTCTACCAGCAATTAAAAGAGGATATGGATGAATCGATTCAAAAAGAATCTACTGTTTATGTGGGAGTCGATGTGAAGGATAAAGGGGAAATAGAGGAAGCGGACAAAATTTTTCAAGAATTAGGTTTCCAAGAGAACTTCGGATATAGTTCACGGCTTTATGTAAGTTCTACCGGTAAAATAACGATGGGGCTAGCCATGTTCCTTGTTGGATTTTTTGGTCTCACCTTTTTGATCACTTCAGGATGTATTCTCTATTTTAAACAAATGGATGAAAGCGAAGAAGAAAAAGGAACTTATAAAATTTTACGAAAACTGGGCTTTACCAATAAGGATTTGTTAAATGGGATTAGAGTGAAGCAACTGTTTAACTTTGGAATTCCGTTAGTGGTAGGTTTATGTCACAGTTATTTTGCAGTGAAATCTGGTTGGTTTTTCTTTGGAACGGAACTTTGGACACCGATGATTATTGTGATGGTATTGTATACATTGCTTTATTCTATATTTGGACTTTTATCGGTACTGTATTATAAGAAGGTAATTAAGGATTCATTATAAAATAGAAAACGCCCCAACTCGTATGAGATGGGACGTTTTTTATTTATTTATCACACTACAAAGCACGAGAATTTCCTGGTACTTTTGATAGGTTTTTTGATTTTTTCGGTTTATCCCCCATTGGGGTTGCTCTTTTTATAAATAAGGCTAATGCTAACGCAAGAATGATGAAAAATGTGGAGATTAAAAAGGCATCATTAATTCCACCAAGCATTGCTTCTAAAGTTATATGTTGTTTTGCTTCCGCCGTCGGTTGACCGATAACTTGTGCCGTTAATTGTTTTTCGTACATTGCTTCGCGAGTTGACATGATTGTGATAATAAAAGCTGTTCCAATCGCACCGGAAACTTGGTTTAACGTATTGTTCATTGCAGTTCCATGTGGATAAAGCTGTTTAGGTAATTGATTTAATCCATTCGTTGTGATTGGCATCATGACCATGGATAAACCAAACATGCGAACAGCATGGATAAACATTAAATAATAGTAGGTTGTTTCAAATGATAAATGACTTAATTGGAAAGTAGTCCCTGTTACAATAATCAGTCCAATAACTGCAAGTATGCGACCACCATATTTATCAAATAAACGACCAGTTATAGGGGACATAAAGGCATTGACAATCGCCCCTGGAAGTAGCATTAGACCTGCTTTCATTGGAGAAATTCCTAAAATGGTTTGAGCATAAATAGGAAGTAACATAAATCCAGAGAAAAGCGCCATATTTACGACCATAGTAATAACAGATGCTAATGAAAACATAGGATATCGATAAACATTGAAATTAAGCATAGGGTCGTTTAACTTCGATTGTCTTACAATAAAAGTGATTAGGGAAAGAACACCAATGATAATGGTCATATAGACGGATGGACTATTCCAACCATTACTTCCAGCAGAGCTAAACCCGTAAAGTAGGCCTCCGAAGCCTATACTTGATAATAAAACAGATATAGCATCAAGATGGATATCGACTTTTTCCTTTTTATCTTTTAATAAAATAAATCCAAGAATCCATACGACAATAGCAATTGGAGTAATGAAATGGAAAAGCATTCTCCATTCATAATGTTCTAATATCCAGCCAGATAAAGTTGGTCCGATTGCTGGTGCAAACATTAGAATGAGACCAAATACTCCCATTGCTGTACCACGTTTGGCAACCGGAAAGCTTACAAGCATTACGTTCATAAGAAGTGGCATCATAATCGCAGAACCTGATGCTTGAACCATTCTCGCCCCTAATAAAACTGGAAATATCGTTGCTGTTCCTGCAATAATAGTTCCTATCGAAAATAATCCCATTGCGATTAAAAATAAACGACGAACAGAAAATTTCTGAATGAGAAAAGCTGTTGTTGGGATAAGAATACCATTCACTAGCATATACCCCGTAGTTAACCATTGGACGGTTGCTGTATCAACCTGTAGATTTGCCATTATAGAAGGAAGGGCTACATTTAATAATGTATTGTTTAAGAAAGAAATAAAAGCACCGATCATTAATATTGCAATAATTCCATATGGTGGACGTACTTCATGATTAAACTCTTGGTTCATTTTTATCCTCCAATCTAGACTAGTAGTTCATTTACATATCATAAATAAAATCATAGCACTGAAATAGCTTACATTGCAATATGAAAATTTAACTATAAAGAAGACTTCCATCAGTGGGGGTTTTCCTTCATCTCCTAACTAATGGTTATTGCATTTATCGGACCTTAATTGGCAGTTGATCTCCCACTTACCTTTTTGTTTTACAAGAAGCTTGAGGTGGGATAAAAATTAAAGAATTACAGATAGTATACTGCTAGTCTAATTGGAAGACTTGGAAGTGGTCAGTGAATTATTTGTTTTTCTAATGGGGCTTCGAGTATTTGATACTGTCACACTTTTTGGTTGGATAATCAGAAAATTTGTGCTAATCTATACTTATGTATTTAATAAAACGCTTACATTACGTGTGTATGAAAGTTGGCGCGACTTTCGTATGTGGAATCGAAGGTAATTAGGAAGGGGTAGATAGAGTTGGAAAGGTTTGCTACATTTAGTACCCCACAAACCATTCATTATGGTAGAGGGGCGTTTAGAGAAGTAGGAAAGGAAACGGAAAGTCGAGGAAGTAAAGCTCTTATCATTAGTGATCAAATCATGAATGACCTTGGTTACGTAAGTGAGTGTCGTGATGTATTACAAAAGGAAAATATAGAAAGTACTGTCTATTTAGGGGTTAAGTCTGAGCCTACAGATCAATATGTTGCAGAGGCGCTTGAGATTTTCCAAAAAGAACAATGTAATGTTGTTATTTCTCTTGGTGGGGGAAGCTGTATAGACACTGCTAAAGCAATCGCTGTCGTCGCAACAAATGGTGGTTATATTGGAGAATATATGGGAGGCAAAAAAATAGCAGAGAAAAAACCTATTCCCCATATTGCAATCCCAACAACAGCAGGCACAGGTTCTGAGGCTACAGATGCTACGGTTATTAATAATACAAGTAATGATGTCAAAATGATGATAAAACAACCTTCATTTATGCCTGATGTTGCTATTATTGATCCGTTATTGACAGTATCTTCACCAAAATCAGTGACAGCTGCTACTGGTGTGGATGCACTAAGTCATGCAATAGAAGCCTATATTTCAAGAAAGAAGCAACCGATGACAGATATGCTAGCTCTATCAGCGATGGAGAAGATAGTTGGGAATTTAAAACCAGCATATGAAGATGGTAATAATATGGATGCAAGAGAAGAAATGGCAGTGGGGGCTTTACAAGCTGGAATGGCATTTACGAATGCTTCTGTATGTTTAGTGCATGGAATGTCTAGACCAATCGGCGCATTATTTCATGTTCCGCATGGATTCTCCAATGCTATGTTACTACCTGCCGTCCTTGAATTTAGTAAAGAGGCATGCATCGAGAGATTAGCAGACCTTGGAAGATTATTTAACAAGGACGCTAACAGTCTATCAAATGAAGAAGCCGCAGAAATGGCTGTATCTTCCGTGAAAAAACTTTGTTTAGATTTAAATATACCTAACTTAAAAGGGTTTGGGATTGATGAAAACAAATTTGAGCAAGCAATTAGCAAAATGGCTGATGATGCCTTAAATAGCGGAAGCCCACAAAATAATCCAAGAGTTCCTTCTAAGAAAGAGATAGAGGAATTATATCGGGTTTGCTATAGCTATGATTTTTCATCTGAGAAATCAATTTATTCTTAAACTAAAAAAGGGGGGAGAAAATAGTGGCATTTCCTGGGATGATTGGTCTGTTAGGGTCACTTATTTTATTAATTTACCTTACGATGAAGGGCGTTAATATTATTATCGCGGCCCTACTTAGTTCCATTGTTGTTGCTATTACTGGGGGACTACGGTTAGATACAGCATTAATGGACAATTATATGACAGGGTTTACGGGGTATTTTGCTTCATGGTTCTTGGTATTCTTGCTAGGGGCTATCTTTGGAAAAGTGATGCAAGAAACAAAGTCTGCAGATAGTATTGCAAATTGGATTAAAAATAAGTTTGGGGCTAAACGTGCTGTATTTGCGGTAGTGGCAGCTGCAGCAATTATGACTTATGGTGGTGTAAGTTTATTCGTAGTTGGTTTTGCTGTTTATCCAATCGCAGTTTCCTTATTCCGTTCTGCTAATTTACCACACCGATTCATCCCGGCAGCATTAGTATTCGGATCTATTTCTTTTACCATGACTTCACCTGGTTCACCAGAAATTCAAAACATTATTCCAACAGAGTTCTTTGGGACAACTCCAACTGCAGGTGGTTGGATTGGAGTTTTAAGTGCATTATTGATTATGATTGTTGGTGGATTATGGTTAGGTTCAATGGTAAGAAAAGCTTCTGCTAATGGTGAAGTTTTCTCCTTACCGAAGCAAGGAAATGAGGAAACGGCAGCTAGTTTAGTTGCAGAAGAACAGCCAGAACAAAGTAAAGGTGATCTTCCCAATACCCTTTTAGCTATTCTTCCTCTTGTATTAGTTATCGTGATACTTAATATTCTTGGTCAGTTTTTGACCCCTACTGTAGCACTCTTAATTGCTTTGACTATTGGGATTGCTGTTGCATGTTTAAGCATGTTGAGATTTCTTAAGGAGTTTTGGGATGCACTTGCAACTGGTGCGCAAAATGCACTTGTAGCATTAGCTAATACGTGTGCAGTAGTTGGTTTTGGAAGTGTAGCGGCACAGGTTTCCGCTTTCGATTCACTAATTAATGGTCTTGTAAATATACCAGGACCCCCTTTAATAGGGTTGGCAATTGGAGTAACCGTTATTTGTGGTATTACAGGGTCTGCATCAGGTGGACTTGGAATTGCACTACCAATTCTTGCACCCATTTATTTAGCGCAAGGAGTAGATCCAGGAGCAATGCACCGTGTTTCAGCATTAGCTTCAGGTGGTTTGGATTCTTTACCGCATAATGGTTATATTGTAACGACCGTTCGTGCTATCTGTGGTGAAACCCATAAGAGAGCATACAAACCTATATTAATGCTAAGTGTTATCTTACCAACAGCAGTACTTGCATTAGCAGTTATTTTGTATAGTATTTTTTAATTAGAAACATTACCCTTCCAATAGGTTGTGGAAGTATTTTAATAATAAAAATAAGAGCAGGAAATCTGCTCTTGTTAAACTTATTTATTCAACATAGTATAAACCTGATCTACGTCTTTATCGCCTCTACCGGAAAGGTTAACAATAATGACATCTTCTTTGTTTAGTTCTTTTGCTAGTTTCATAGCATGTGCAACAGCGTGCGAACTTTCTAATGCCGGAATAATTCCTTCCACCCTAGATAACTCTTGGAATGCCTCAAGTGCTTCCCCGCCAGAAGCTTGAACATATTCTCCACGACCGGAAGCATATAGGTAACCATGTTCTGGTCCAACACCTTGATAGTCAAGACCTGCTGCAATCGAATTGGTTGGCTTTAATTCGTTATTCTCATCGAATAATGTATAAGACTTAAATCCATGGAATACTGCCGGAATACCTTCTGAAATAGATGGAGCTTCGGAAGGTTCTACACCAATTAACCGAACGTCTTTATCATCTAAGTAACTAGCAAAGGAACCAATCGCATTACTTCCACCACCTACACAAGCAACGATGGCTGTTGGTAGTTTATTTTCCTTTTCTAAAATTTGTCTTTTGGATTCTTCACTGATGATAGATTGGAAGTATTTCACCATTTCTGGGTATGGATATGGCCCAACAGCAGAACCGATTAGATAAAACGTATCTTGATGATTTTTTACTAGGTCTTCAAACGCTGCATCTACCGCTTCTTTTAGCCGACCACGGCCATCTTCCACGGCAACTACTTCAGCACCTAAAAGTTGCATACGGAATACATTTAAGGCTTGTCTTTCTGTATCGACTTTTCCCATGTACACGGTGCAAGGTAAACCAACCATTGCCGCTGCAGTTGCGGTGGCAACTCCATGCTGACCTGCACCAGTTTCCGCAATAATGCGTTTGGCACCCATACGTTTTGCTAGAAGTATTTGACCTAAGGCGTTGTTAATTTTATGTGCACCTGTATGATTCAAATCCTCACGTTTTAAATAGATTTTGGCCCCACCTATTTTTTCTGTAAGGTTTTTAGCAAATGTTAGCGGATTTTCACGCCCAACATATTCTTTTAAATAGTAACGATATTCCTCTAGAAATTTAGGATCATCTTTATATTTATCGAACTGGTCTCCAATATTATCCAAAATCACCTTTAAATCCTCGGGAATAAAACTGCCACCAAATTCACCAAAATAACCTTTCTCAGATACAACTTCTTCACTCATTCTCTGCTCAGCTCCTATTCTAGTAATACTATGTTTCATTCTCTTATTATATATGAAATGTTAGATAATTTTAAGAAAATTATAAAGAAGACTTCCATTAGTGGGGTTTTCAATCATCCTCCACTGATGGTTAGTCGCATTTACTACCCGTTTTAGGTGGGATAAAAAAAGGACGCTGGTTTCCTGCGTCCGAATGATTGTTATTTCGTTAAAAAGTTCTCCGTATAAAATGGTTGCGAATTCTGGTTAAAATCGACACCAACGGCTAAAGACTCAAATTCCTTTTTCAATATATTTTCTCGGTGGCCCAAGGAGTTCATTAACCCTTCATGAGCAAAAATGCTACTAGGTTGCCCGGTTGCAAGATTTTCCCCGGCTATTCGGAATACAATATCATCTTCCTGCATCCGGTCAAATGGTGATTGTCCTTGCAAGTTCGTATGACTAAAGTAATTATGTTCAGCCATGTCTGTACTGTGATCACGAGCAGTTTTTCTAAGTGGTTCCTCCCAATTTAATACTGGCAAACCATGAACGACCCGGGCTGCATTGGTTAAATCAAAAAGTTGATATTCTAGTCCTGCTTTTAAATCAGGGGTCGGTTCTCCGAAGTATTCCTTTTTCTGTTGTTCTAGCTTGTCGCTAATAATTTGAATGGCGGTAACCGTATTATTTTCATGTTTATCATAAAAAATCGTCACATAGTTATGATCAATGAAAAATGTATCATTTTCATCATCATTTTGTATTTGATAACGGACTAGTCCTTTGCGAATAGCTGATAATGGTTCGTCTAAAGTTGATAAAACAGTCTCTCGTGAACTATTTAAATCAATGCCAAGTGTAGAACTTAATAAATCCTGGTTCGTATATAGACCAGCGACTTTGTCTTCCTTATCATATGCTACCATAAAAAAGTTTTGGTAATTTTCATGATAAGTATTCCATTCTACTCCATATTCGTTCAGACTTGAACGTTTGGGGGTTCCGACTTGTTGCTCTACATCTGATCGTTTATCACCAATTTCAATATTATGGATGGAAAAGCTTTGATTGGTCGGTTCGTTTAGTTTTGGTTTTTCTATAGTCGGTTCGGTTTTTATATCATGATTTTCCTGAGTCCCGTTTAGCCTTGACAATAATATTTGAAACTCTTGTTTTATTGTATTTACTGTCGAAGTGAAGATTGGATTTTCTATAAACTCATTTACATCTTCTTTTATCTCATGAAAAACACCTTGAAAACCAGAATGCTCATATGTCTCCCCATAAAAGTGCCATAAAGCTCCGGCGACAAGCAATAAAACTATCCAATTTCTTAAGCGTAACATGTCCCCACATCCAGTCTTCATTTATGTTTTTTTATCATATCAAGTATCAACATTATGAACAAATGTGAAGAAGCCTAGAATAGGTGGTATAAAGTGCTAAATTTGGAAGGGAAAAGTGGAGAGCACATTTGGTTAGTAAAAAATAAGAAATCCCTAACTAATTTTTTAGCAGGGATTTCTTATTTTATTTCAATGAATCGATAAATCTTCCCATACGCTTCATTGCTTCTTGCAATTGTTCGATAGATGTAGCATAGGAACAACGAATATATCCTTCTCCGGATTCACCAAAAGCATTGCCCGGAACGACTGCCACTTTTTCTTGTTGGAGGAGTTCGCTTGCAAATTCTTCCGAAGAGAGTCCAGTTTGCTTAATCGATGGGAAAACATAAAATGCGCCACCTGGTATATGGCAGCTGAGCCCAATATTATTTAAGGCTTGAACGATATAATTCCTTCTTCGCCAGTAACTTTCTCTCATATGTTCAACTTGATCTGTACTATTTTGTAAAGCCTCTATGGCAGCTCTCTGTAACATATGTGGCGCACACATGGTTGTATACTGATAAATTTTTACCATTAGGTCTACCATTTCTTTAGGGGCTGCTACAAAACCCAGCCTCCATCCCGTCATTGCAAACCCTTTGGAGAAACCGTTAATTAAAATCGTTCGCTCATACATTCCTGGGATGGAAGCCATACTCGTAAATCCATCATCATCATATGTAAGTTCTGCATAAATTTCATCTGTGAGACAAATGAGGTCATGCTTTTGAATGACGTTAGCGATTTGTGTTAACTCCTCTTTATTTAAACAAGTACCGGTTGGATTATTTGGTGTACAAATTAAAACAGCTTTCGTTTTATCTGTTATCGCTGCTTCAATTTGCTCCGGTGTTACCTTAAATCCATTATCGGAGTAGGTGGAGATTGGAACCGGAACCCCTCCAGCCAATAATACTAGTGAAGCGTAAGATACAAAAGCAGGCTCCACAATTAACACTTCATCACCTGGGTTTACAATGGCGCGAAAGGCTAAATCAAGAGACTGGCTTGCTCCGACAGTGACAATGATTTGATTCTCAGGATCATAGTGAACATCAAATCTTCTTTGTACGTAATTTGATATTTCTTGGCGTAATTCGATTAACCCAGCATTTGCTGTATAGGATGTGTATCCATCCTGTAGGGCGTTGATAGCCTCATCGCGAATGTTCCATGGAGTAATAAAATCAGGTTCTCCAACCCCAAGTGAGACGACACCCTCCATACTTGCTGCCAAATCAAAAAACCTTCTTATCCCAGATGGTTTTAGGTCTATTGCTGTTTTTGATAAGTATTGTTCATAATCCATGCTCATGGGGTAACCACCATTCTTTTATCATCATCGTCGTTCCCTTCGATGACGACACCATCATGTTTGTATTTTTTTAATATAAAATGTGTGGTTGTGGAGATAACATTATCAATTGTTGATAATTTATTCGAAACAAATTTCGAAACCTCTTGCAATGTTTTTCCTTCTAATGTAACTGATAAGTCATAAGTACCTGACATTAAATAGACGGAATTAACTTCTGGATAACGATAAATTCGCTCGGCGATTTCATCAAATCCTACGCCATGTTGTGGTGTAACCTTAACGTCTATCATTGCTACGACAGTTTCTTTACCTTCAATTTGATTCCAATCAATAAGGGTTGGATAACTAACAATTATTTTATCTTCTTCTAATTTTTTAATCGTCCTATGAACGTTTTCTTCCGTCATATTTAATTGCATTGCAATAGTTTCTGTGGAGATTCTATGATTTTCTTCTAGAATTGCTAATATATTCAATTCATCATTAGATAATTTCATTGCTTTTCCTCCATCCATTTTCTAAACGATAAACTGTATTAAATTTATATCACTTTACAGAATTTATCAACAAATAAAGTCAAACTAATGTTGGTTTTTGGTGAAAGTTAAAGGTTTTTGTCGAAGTTTTTACTGAAGTGACATGTGTCATTTAGTAATATTATAATAAAAAGAAAAAATTAAATGGAAAAGGAAAAAACTAATGAATAAAGAAATTATATTATCATTTGAATTTGCTTCATCAACAGGGGAGATTTGTCCACATACGTTTACGAATCCAGTTCGAGTTATTTCGACTAATGCAGTGGAAGAAGTGATCCCGTGTTTAAGAATGGTACAGGATGCGGTTGAAGAAGGGTATTATGCTGCAGGATATTTGGCTTATGAGAGTGCACCTGCTTTTAATGAAAAATTTAAAGTAAATCCCAATAACAAAATGCCTTTATTATGGTTTGGAATTTTTAAGGAAGTTAGTGAAAAATCTGTAGAAAGTGATGGATACTATCAGGTGGGTCCATGGAATATTTCTACACCTAAAGATGAATATAGTAAATCTATTAAAACGATTAAAAAGGCTATAAAAAATGGAGTTACCTACCAAACGAATTATACCACTCGATTGTATTCTAAATTTCAAGGTGATGATGTAGCTTTTTTTGAAAAACTAAAAAGAGCGCAAACATCCAACTATTCTGCCTACCTTAATATAGGAGATTATCAGATTTTATCAGCTTCACCGGAACTTTTCTTTCATATGAAGGACGAAACCATTACAACCCGTCCAATGAAGGGAACGATTAATAGGGGAAAAACAGTAGAGGAAGATAAGGAAAATGCAAAATGGTTGTACAAATCGGAGAAAAATCGTGCTGAAAACATCATGATTGTGGACTTATTACGAAATGATTTAAGTGTTATTGCACAACCAACATCCGTTCATGTACCGAAATTATTTGAAATCGAGCAATATCCAACCGTTCACCAAATGACATCAACTGTACAAGCAAAGGTAAAGAAACAAACTGATTTAGTAGATGTTTTTCGGGCGATTTTCCCTTGTGGATCCATTACCGGTGCCCCAAAGATAAGTACGATGGAAGTTATTTCAGAATTGGAAACAACTCCTCGAGAAGTGTATTGTGGTGCAATTGGTTTTATTACACCGGAAAAGGAAGCAATGTTTAACGTGCCGATTCGTACGGTTGTTATTGAAGGAAAAACAGGGGTTGCCACTTATGGAGTAGGAGGTGGAATCACTTGGGATTCTACAACTAAAGGGGAGTATCACGAAATGCTTGATAAAGCTAGATTGTTGGAGGAAGAGAGACCTAATTTTCAATTGTTAGAGAGCTTACTATTAGAAGATGGGGAGTATTTTCTGTTGGAAGAGCATATCCATCGTCTTAGCAATAGCGCTAATTACTTTGGAATACCAATGAATAAAGAGAAGGTTAAAACAGCTTTACTTTCTTTTGCTAAAAGTTATGAAAATGGTCCGTATAAAGTCCGTTTGCTTTTTTCAAAAAAAGAAAAAATCGAGTTAGAAGCCAAGTCCATTACTGACCCAGATGTTCCAGTAAAAGTAATGCTTGCAAACGAGCCAATCGATTTGGAAAATCCATTTTATTACCATAAAACGACGAATCGTACCATGTATCAATGCTTTGAAAAAAAAGAGGGAATCTATGATTTGCTTTTATGGAATAAGAACAGAGAATTAACGGAATTTACGATTGGTAATGTTGTGTTAAAGATTGATGGAAAGCTATGGACGCCACCAATAAAATGCGGGCTACTTGCAGGAACTTATCGTCAATTCCTGATTACAACAGGAAAAATAAGGGAGAAAGTATTATATGTAGAAGACTTAGATAGGCATGAGGGTATTTGGTTAATCAATAGTGTACGTAAATGGCTTCCCGTTGACTTTTCTACTACTTAACTAAGTCTTCTAATATGAACCATATAGAACCAATATGTGTATACTTAATTTTTTATTGCTAGAAAGACAAGGGTGTAGACAAAAACTTTCGGGAAAATCACGGCTCTTTTCCCATAATCTTTAGGAGTTAAGTATCAAATGTAGGCATTTATCTATAACAATTCGTACGCCTTAACATATAGTAATTATGTACGTGAATGAGGAGGTGTTAATTTATGAGTGCACCCGAAAAAGGCTTTGGCTATGGTGGAGGTTTTGCCTTAATTGTAGTTCTATTCATACTGTTAATTATTATTGGAACCTCTTATGTAGGTTATGGATACTAATCTTTAAAAAGTGTTGGAAAATTCGTAGGGCACCGTTTCATTTGGTGCCTTATTTTCTTTTGTACTAGACAAGAAAAGAAAAAATGTATATAGTTACCTAGGTAACTAATTGTTCAAGTGGAGGTTTAATGTGGATTCTTTTTTTCATCATCAGTTACAGTTTACCCGGGCATTTACGAAAAAGATAAATGAACAACTAGCAAAAGTTGGTTTATATCATTCGCAATGGTTGATAGTTTTCTATTTGAAGCATTTTAATACAGCTACTCTTGTTGAAATAAGTAATTATTATGATGTAGAAAAACCAACTATAACTCGTACCGTGAATCGTTTAGAAGAAATAGGGTTAATTAAAAAAATTCCTAGTACAGATAAACGGGAGAGAAAAATCCATTTAACGGAAAAAGGGATGCAAGTTTATGACGATGCAAAGCTGATTATAGACACCGTTGAAGAAAATCTAGTAAACGAAATTTCAGATGAGGATCTAATGGTGACTTTACATACAATCCATAAGCTAAAAGAAAAAATTAAATAAGGGAGGAATAAGTTTGAGTAGAAAACCTAAGTTATGGACGAAAGACTTCATCATGGTATCCACCTCAAACTTTTTATTATTTATTTCGTTTTATATGTTAATCGTAACGTTAACGGTTTATTCGATAAAAAGTTTCCATGCATCAGAAAGTTTGGCTGGGCTTGCTTCAAGTATTTTCGTACTTGGCGCAGTGCTTGTGAGACCAATAGCGGGAAAAGCACTTGCGACGGTAGGTAAGAAAAAATTATTATTATTAGGTTCGGTACTTTTTCTAGCTATGATGCTATTATATTTTCTTGTTAATAATTTACCTTTATTGTTAACACTAAGATTCATCCATGGTTTTTCATTTGGGATATGTACCACTGCAACGGGAACAATCGCAGCGGAAATTATTCCGGTGGTAAGACGTGGAGAGGGAATGGGTTATTTTGCTACAAGTATGAACTTAGCCATGGCCATTGGTCCTTTTTTAGGATTATTTATAAGCCAACATTTCGACTATACAGTGATATTTGTAACTACTACTACCTTTGCTCTAGTATCCTTGATAGCTGCTTTAACGTTGAGAGTACCAGAAGTAGCTCGGGTACCAAAGGAGACTGCGAAAAAGTCCTTTCAAATTAGTGATTACTTTGAAAAGACAACTGTACCGATTGCGATTTTTATAGCAATCCTTGGATTTGTATACTCCAGCATTTTATCGTTTATGACGTCTTATGCGACAGAAATAAATTTAGTTGATACAGCAAGTTTCTTTTTCGTCATGTATGCGGCGTTTTTATTAATATCTAGACCGTTTACTGGTCAATTATTTGATTTAAAGGGAGAAAACTCCGTTATTTATCCATGCCTTGTCATATTTGGTTTTGGACTAATTTTGCTTAGTCAAGCTTCACATGGTTTGATTTTACTTATTGCGGGAGGCGTTATTGGAATTGGATTTGGTACCGTACAATCAAGTGCTCAAACTATTGCAGTTAACAGAGCTCCGTCACATAGAATTGGACTTGCAACCTCTACCTTTTTTGTATTCTTTGACACAGGAGTAGGCGTTGGTCCATTTTTATTAGGGTTTACTTTACCTTTAACGGGTTATAGAGGAATGTATGTTGGAATGGCATGTATCGTTTTTGTTTCCATTTTTGTATATTATTTCGTACATGGGAAAAAGACATCCCGCTCAAGGAAACAACATAGAATGATTCATGAAGAGGTAGAGAAACAGCTAGGACAATAGTTCCTAGCTGTTTGTATTCAAACGTAATTTTATAAAAACTTAAGGCATACCGGTTCAGGAGCATGTATGTCCTTTTGTAATAACGATAATTTGCCTGTTTCGGTATCACGGGAGAATAAAGTAAGATTATCTGATTCTTGGTTGGAAGCAATTAAGAACTTTTCACTAGGATCGAGAACGAAATCTCTTGGCCACTCACCTTCTGTTGGTGTATTCTCAATAAAAGATAATTTTCCAGTTTCCGTATCTACTTTAAAAACAGCGATACTATTATGTCCTCGATTTCCAGAGTATACGAATCTTCCGTCAGAAGAAACGTGAATCGCACTACCTTGATTATTTTCCTTGAAATCTTCTGGAATGGTTTTAATCGATTGAACAATGGAGAAGCTTCCATTTTCTTGATCGTATGATAGGACAAAAACTTCCCCACTGAATTCCGTTACAAGATACGCAATAGTAGAAAGTTTAGGATGAAAAGCTAGGTGTCTAGGTCCACTACCAGCTGGAACAACTAAACGATTTACCTCAGTTAGCTCACCATTGTCACTAACTTGGTAAGTAAGAAGTAAATCACTGCCTAAGTCAGTGACAACTAAGTAATTTTCATCCGGAGTCATGCCAGCATAATGGATATGCGATTTTTCTTGCCTAGGATCGGGTCCACTACCAGTATGTTGAATAGTTGATATAGCTTGGCTAACTTCACCAGTATTTTGATTTATTTTATAAGAATCTACCGTACCTTTATGATAATTAGCACTGAATAAAAATTGATAATCTTTATCCGTGTTGATATGACAAGGGTTCGCACCGGGTTCTACCTGATTATTAACTGCTGTTAGTTCACCGGTTCTATCATTAACTTTGAAAGAGGCAACTCCACCATTATCTCCGTCTTTTGCGACAGAAAAAAGAAATTTATTATCAATAGTAAGCTTCAAGTAAGTAGGGCTGTCAACTTTAGCTGCAATTTTAACGTTCGATATTTTCTTTTCTTCCGTATCTAATTCAAATGAATAGATTCCTTCACTGCTTTTTTTTGTATATGTGCCAATGTATCCGATGTATTTCATGTTCTGAGAATCCCCTTTCTACTTAAATCAGTGTCTACCTAAGTATATCGATAACATGAGCACTTGTCACTTCCTTGCTTTTACGAGTCTAGCCTTGGAAAAGACTTCTTAAAATGCGTGTTTAAAAAGGTGAATGAAACGGACTGAGGTCGCCAACGTTCTGGGACTACGATTACTCGTCCCACTAAAGATTTGTTGCAACGCCTCCTTAGTATCGAAGTGTCATTTTACCGGACTTTTGAACAAACTCTTAAAAAGAAAAAGGTAGAAATTGAGTTTTTTTGGGGCATGATAATCTTGAGGTGACTTTATTATGAAAGCAACTGAAATAGAAAGTAAACGATTTGATAAAGCATTAGATGAAATACTGGATTTGTTTAATAATCTTGAAAGTGATGAGCCGATTATAAAATATAATGATGAGGTTTTAAGTTTTATTGAAAAGGCGAAGAAAAAATATGGGGAAGATATTGTAAATGAAAAAGTAAATATAGTTGTGGGAGAAATGTTATCTTGGCTTGATCTAGAAGATGTGAACTTGGATAAGGATGAAAAAGAAGAAGAGGAATCCTAGTATATAGTTTCTCTTCTTTCAATATTGTGTATAATTATAACAAGCGTCATTTTGGGGGCGTTTTTGTCGATTGTTAAAATTAAAAAACAAAATTTATTATTTTTTTAAGTTTACCTAAAAATAAAGATTGACTTCCAACAAAAAACAGGCATTGAAAAGTTCAACCTAATAAATGGACTT
>NZ_JAHHXM010000089.1 GCF_019037185.1 Oceanobacillus caeni | reverse complement strand
GCATTTGGGTTCGTGGTGGTGAATAAAGTGGCGAATCGGGAAAAATAAAGCTATTAAAGCTCCCTATTCGCACACACAGCGTACCACGAACCATCTCTTCTAAGCTCTCGTTGGTCGGGGCCCCTATCCCCAACACAACGAATCGCCAAGAAGAGGCATGCCTAGCAAGGGCAAGCAGCTCCGCTGTGGCTCCCTGCGTGCATTTTTAACTGGCATAACGCTTCATGTATTTTACGGGACTTGTTTGTAATTTTGTGTTGATTCGATTATGATTAAAGTAATGGATATATTGGTTTGCCGCATTTTGAACTTCAAATACATTCTTTGCATTTTCAAAGAAGCATTCTATTTCACACTTGTAATGACTAAAGAAGTTCTCAATGCATGCGTTGTCCCAGCAATTGCCTTTGCGAGACATAGATGGGGTGAGGCCCATCTCTTTGACACGCATTTGATAACCAGCGTTTGTGAATTGTGTGCCTTGATCACTATGTAGAATGGCACCTTTCACAAACTTTTTTTCTTTTAAACGATTTAATGC
>NZ_JAHHXM010000088.1 GCF_019037185.1 Oceanobacillus caeni | reverse complement strand
CAACTGACTGATGTATCACGATCTGGTTATTATAAATGGAAAAAACGTGGAGGGGGTAGTGTTCAGGCACAAAGGGACGAAGAATTATACAACTACATCATCAAATTACATCATAAACATCGTGGTACGTTGGGGAGAAAAAGAATGAAAATGGCGTTAAAAGATGAATATGGCATTGAGGTTGGAGAGAGGCGTGTCTCCAAGATTATGCGAAAATATGGTATTCGTTGTAAAATCCGTCAAAGGCGTTCTGTCAAGCGTAACGAAATAAATAAAAAAGTACCTAATCTATTAAACCGCAACTTTCAAGCGAAGAAACCTGGAATAAAGTTTGCGATTGATATTACCTATTTACCAGTGGAAAAGGGACCAAACAAATATATTTATCTGTGTGCGATTAAAGATTTATTTCATGACGAGATTGTGGCGTATGCAATTAGTCATCGTCAAGATATAGAACTTGTGTACGAAGCATTAAATCGTTTAAAAGAAAAAAAGTTTGTGAAAGGTGCCATTCTACATAGTGATCAAGGCACACAATTCACAAA
>NZ_JAHHXM010000087.1 GCF_019037185.1 Oceanobacillus caeni | reverse complement strand
TGATTCGGACACAACCTTTCGTTAGTTTAATATTAATGACTTAACCAAGTTGTGTCCATAAATCTATACTACATCTAGTATCGCCGTTATTATTGCAGTAGTATTACGCACTAACTTTCATTACATTCCTTTACTAATTTGCACAATTTTCTTTACGAGTTTAACAGGGTATTTATTATTACAACTGATTAATTCCATAATCATATACGTATTAAATTTAATTAAATTAGAAAAAGTAAGTGCACTCGTTTCAATTCTAGGTTTTATTGTTATGTTGGCAATATTATATCTAGATATAATGCAATCTATAAATATTATAAATTATAAAACTGGTGAATTTAATCATTGGTCTCAATTTTACATAGAATTGTATAGTAATTATGGATTTATTGTTACATCCTTAATTTTTGTAATAATCATTTTTGTACTATTAATGATCATTCTTTATATTCCTAATAATTTCGGATCAGAAGATAATTGTAACTGCTAAACTAGACTCAACAGTTTTCCACAAATAAGACTAAACAGTTTAGTAATTATAAACACCTTTCGGTATACTTAGGCTGAGTATATCGAAAGGGAGAGGAC
>NZ_JAHHXM010000085.1 GCF_019037185.1 Oceanobacillus caeni | reverse complement strand
CTAACCCCTGAAGGAGTGTTAGTATTTCTTGCCACCCTTAAAAGGGTCTTCATATTCTTTTACACTTAATTTATCAAGTGCAATATCATGTTTTTCTTGCTCTTGAATGTATTTTCTAATGGTAGCTTCATTCAAACCAACTGTACTTACATAATATCCTTCAGCCCAAAAGTGTCTATTTCCAAACTTATATTTTAAATTTGCATGCTTATCAAATATCATTAGAGCGCTTTTTCCTTTTAAATATCCCATAAAATTTGATACTGCTAGTTTTGGTGGAATACTCACTAACATGTGAACATGATCTGGCATAAGATGTCCTTCGATTATTTCTACCCCTTTATATTTACAAAGTGTTCGAAGTATCTCGCCTATGCTCCTTCGATATTGATTGTAAATTATTTTTCGTCTATACTTTGGAGTGAACACAATATGGTATTTACACAACCATTTTGTGTGTGCCAAGCTATTTGCTTTATTGGCCAATTTACTCACTTTCCTTTCTATATTTAGAGGCTTGAACAATCTCTATTATAGAAGAAAGTGAGTTTTTTGTTTGGTATAACCACTTGTTACCCACCCGCATAGCAGGTGGTTTTCTGTTTCGCACGCTGCCGCGTACTCAACGGACTAAAGTCATAATA
>NZ_JAHHXM010000084.1 GCF_019037185.1 Oceanobacillus caeni | reverse complement strand
GCTGATATTACATATGTCCATACGCTTCGTGATGGTTGGTGTTATCTAGCGTCCGTTCTTGATTTACATACAAAAAAAGTGGTCGGATATAAATTCTCTCGTACCATGACAACAGAAATTGTGCTGGAAGCACTTCAGAATGCGATTCAAGATCAAAAGCCCGATCCCGGTCTTATCGTGCATACAGATTTAGGAACACAATATACAAGTGAAGCCTTTCAAAAACTACTAAAAAAACATGAAATGGTTCCGTCATTTAGTCGAAAAGGATGTCCATATGACAACGCTTGTATTGAATCTTTTCATGCCATATTGAAAAAAGAAGAAGTGTATCTAACCAAATACGAAAGCTTTGAGACAGCGAGAATTGCGTTATTTCAATTCATCGAAGGTTGGTATAATCGCAAACGAATTCATGGAAGCATTGGTTATTTGACACCGGATGAATACGAAAAAATGTGCCGAATAGCAGCGTAAAACATGGGGTACAGAACACTTCCCCCTTCACATTTTTTTGGCACAACAGCCATGGGTTTATTTCTCCACGTCCCAAGTAGATTGTCAAAGGATCTTTTCACTTTGACAATCTACTTGGGACGTGGAACAATCCATGAATGGTTGTTGTGCAAAAAAACTTAATCTTTTTGTGTCCAAAAACTTGACGTAGATCCAA
>NZ_JAHHXM010000083.1 GCF_019037185.1 Oceanobacillus caeni | reverse complement strand
GTCAAGTTTTTCTCGGTGTGTCTTTCACACCAATATTTCCGGCACTCTATTTTTGTACACTTTTTCGGCTACCGCGCGACCCTTGTCGCTTGCTGTCCCCAATTTTTAGGTAACGTTCTAAAAACCAAGAACCTTACCTAAAAATCAGGGTGTTATCTAAAACTTTTTATTAACTGTCCAATAGCTGATGAATGAGCTGTATTTAGGCTTATTTTACCTTGTTTTGCTCCAATTGACGGCTGGGTTTCCTGGCGTAGAAATTCAGTCATACGAACCACTTTTTTCACGTCTCGTTGTTTTCTTACACTTCGCCTTTGGTCTCTCAAATAGACGGATCGTAATGTTTTATTTAGAATCCCTTGTTTGATCTTCACCATTGCCTCACTACCTTCTAAACTCCAATGCATTCCACGCTTTTTCATTCGGAATGAAATATGTCGTTGGTTGGATTCCATTGCACCCATGCCCCTTGCCTCTTTTGGTGGATTCTCAACTTTTTCTCTCCAATCAAAAATTCGATCCCAATTACCGCCAATATATCTACGAAAATCCTCGGCCTTTTCTAACTGCTTATCCGTTTCTAAAGTGCTCTCCAATGTATCCATCCAACGTATGAAATCATCCAGTTCGTGTTCTTTGATTGCCTTTTGTACACCTTCTTTAAACTCGCTCTTTTTAACTCCAAAAGTTCGATTCAGTGCTTTAGAAATGTGAAAGGAATCCAATTGATTTAAAACAGGATAACTAGACTGTGAGAAAGC
>NZ_JAHHXM010000081.1 GCF_019037185.1 Oceanobacillus caeni | reverse complement strand
TTTTTTGTATGTAAATCAAGAACGGACGCTAGATAACACCAACCATCACGAAGCGTATGGACATATGTAATATCAGCTACCCATTTTTCGTTGATTGTTGTTGTAGTGAAATCTTGATTTAATACATTTTCTCGTTCTTCTACGGGCTTTTGTGTTGGTGTTGGGCGGAATTTTTTTACAATACATGATTGGATGCCTGCTTGTTTCATCAAACGTTGAACTCGATTGATACTGCCTGTATAGCCTTCTTTTTTAAGTATTTCAAAGATTTTAGGGGCCCCATAACGACCCTTACTTTCTTTATGGATTGCTCGAATTCGTTCAAGCAGTTGTTCGTTGGCGACATGATAGCTATTCGGCTTCTTGTGAAACGATTGATAATACGTACTTTTAGGCATCTTTAAAACACGACACATCATTTGGATTGGATGATGTTCGCTTTCTTTTGTAATCAAGTCAATCAGTTCTTGCTCATCTATTTTCTCGCGAATATGGTCATAGCCTTTTTTAAGATTTCGATCTCCTGTTTTAATCGAAGATTTTCCTTTTGAATGGCTTCTATATCAGCCAAAGTTAATTCCTGTTCACATTCAATTGGAGAGAGTTGCTTAATCCATTTATAAATCGTTACTTCTGAAACACCATATTCGCTAGAGAGTTGACTGACTGGAGTGCCTGAGCGATAAAGCTCAACTACTGTTTGTTTAAATTCTTGATTATACCGTTTTTGACTCATGATTCGGACACAACCTTTCGTTAGTTTAATATTAATGACTTAACCAAGTTGTGTCCATAAATCTATACTACATCTA
>NZ_JAHHXM010000080.1 GCF_019037185.1 Oceanobacillus caeni | reverse complement strand
GACTAAATTAGCTGGATTCCTTGGTAGATATGCATTTTTAGGCGCTCAAGGATTTTTTATGAATAATTAAGGTATATATTTATCTAGTGAGGATTTTTTACCGGATTTTTTAACAGGTAAAGAATATATAGAAATGATATGTGATTTTTATGATACACCATTGGATAAAGAAAAGTTATCTCGCTTAGTAGAGTATTATTCTTTAGATTCTAAATTAGATCAATTGATAGAAGGTTACTCTCATGGAATGAGGAAAAAGATTCAATTAGTTAGTGCATTTATGATTAACAATAAAATTATTATTATAGATGAAACATTGAATGGTATAGATGTGGAAGCAAAAGAAGCAACCAAACTATTATTTGAACAATACAAACGACGTGGTGGTTCCATAATAATGTGTACCCATGATTTAGAATTAGTTGAAGAGATAGGATATAGGGTGTTACTCATTAATAATGGTGTAATATACATAGATGATCTTATTGAAAACATTCTCAAGACTGGTTCTAATTTAACAAATGTTTTTAAAGAGCTTATAGATTATGAGGGCATGAAAAATGAAATTGAAAAATATTTTTAATTTACAAAAGCTATATTTCCTATTTATTTTAAGAAGAATTCTAAGTGTGGGTATATTAAAAGAGAAAATATTTAAAGCTTTCATCTTTATTGCTACAATAGTAACTATTACGGTAACCACAGTTTTTCTATATAATTTTTTAGATGACACCGATGTTTCCGAACAAATTAACTTTATATATTTTATTATTAAAATGCAAGGTGTAAATATTATCGTTTGGACGATGATTATATTCGTTTTTACTAGAATTATTTTCTTGAAAAAAGGGGATTTCTTAAAAATAACAAATCAGTTGCCAATTACACATAATGAAAGAAATAGTTCATTTATTATTTTTGAATTGCTTATGTCTTTAACTATTATTTTTCTAATTAGTATGGATCTACGTCAAGTTTTTGGACACAAAAAGATTAAGTTTTTTTGCACAACAACCATTATGGATTGTTCCACGTCCCAAGTAGATTGTCAAAGTGAAAAGATCCTTTGACAATCTACTTGGGACGTGGAGAAATA
>NZ_JAHHXM010000007.1:303-136876 GCF_019037185.1 Oceanobacillus caeni | reverse complement strand
GGAAGCCATACTGAAAAAAGATGCTTATGGGATTCGACATTTTAAATACATAGAAAAGCCAAAAGATTCACGACAACTAACATTTCAACTTTAGACCAATTGATTGAATAGTCAGAATAGACATACTGCGTAGTATGTTTATTTGTATTGGAAAAAACTTGCTTCTTCATTGAAACTGCAAAAAGTTTTCCCTAAAGAATCTCAATATGACGAAAACATGTTCTTATAGGGGAAAAAAGGTAAACTTAAAATATAATTATCTTGATATTAACATTATGTTTATGGTAAAATATAAAAATTGCTCTTATAAAAGTGAAGCTTTGGAATAATAGATAAAACCAAGTCTCCCATAAATTTAAAAGGAGGAATAAGAATTGCCTGATCAATCTTCACGTGGCGCTGAGAGTATTAATAAAGTGCCTTTATTAATCGTATTAATTTCAGGAGCATTTGTTGCTATTTTAAATCAAACGTTATTGGGTACTGCATTGCCTCATATTATGGCAGACCTACATATTGGTGAAAATACGGTGCAATGGTTGCAATCCGCATTTATGCTTGTTAACGGTATAATGATTCCTATAACTGCTTTTTTAATTGGAAAGTTTTCAACTAGGACCTTGTTTTTAACTGCAATGAGTCTATTTACAGTTGGTACGTTGCTAGCTGCGATTGCACCAACTTTTTCCATATTATTATTGGGGAGGATTTTTCAAGCTGCGGGTGCAGGTATTTTAATGCCTTTTACGCAAACGATTATGATGCTTATATTCCCAATTGAGAAACGTGGAACAGTGATGGGAATGTTCGGTCTTATTATTGCCTTTGCCCCAGCTATAGGACCTTCATTATCCGGATATATTGTAGAGAACGCAACTTGGCGAACGTTATTTTATATGATTTTGCCAATTGCTATCATCAACATTATCATCGCTTACTTTATCCTTAGGAACATTACGGAATTATCGAATCCTAAAGTTGATGTGTTATCGATTATTTTATCTACCTTTGGATTTGGTGGTTTCTTGTATGGATTTAGTATTGCTGGAAATGCTGGTTGGGGTAGTATGCAAGTTATCATTTCGTTTATTGTTGGTGCCATTGCACTTACGTGGTTCATTTTAAGACAATTAAGATTAAAAGAGCCAATATTGGAAATGCGTGTTTTTAAATATAAAATGTTTACCTTAACGACTGTACTTGGAATGGTTACATTTATGGCAATGATTGGGGCCGCAGTTATTTTGCCATTGTATATGCAAAATATGCATGGGTTTACTGCACTTGAATCTGGGTTGGCATTATTACCTGGTGCCATCCTTCAAGGTATCATGAACCCTATTACCGGTAGAATTTTTGATAAATTTGGTGCTAGATGGTTATTGATTCCCGGTTTGGTCCTTATTACGGTTACTACGTTTATGTTGGCATTTCTTACAGATCAGACGACATTTACGTATATTGCAACGGTTCATGCCTTTCGAATGTTGGGTATTGCGATGGTAATGATGCCAGCGACAACAGCAGGTCTAAATGTGTTGCCTATGCATTTAATACCGCATGGAACTGCAGTGAATAATACATTCCGACAAGTATCAGGTGCCATTGGGACAGCATTACCAATTACCATTATGACGACAGCTGCTGTGCCAGAGGAAGGGGTTAACGGACTCATTCATGGTGTGAATGTTTCTTTTATGATTTCAGGAATCTTTGCAGTAATTGGCTTAATTATAGCATTCTTTGTTCGGGATAAAGTTAAAGGGGAAAAGGCTATGATTAAGAGTAGGTAAAGTAGTGGATATAACGTATGATTAAGAGATCGTCCAAAAAGCCCGTTGAAAATGTCATTACGACGTTTCTAGTTGGCAATATTTATTGAATAAAAAACGCATGGAATTTTATAATTTCCATGCGTTTTTTTAGAAATATTTGATATGATTAATGAAAAAAAGAAAAGGGATCTCAAATGACATTACAACAATTAAAGTATGTGATTGAAGTGGCAAGAAGTCGTTCCATAAGTAAGGCAGCACAAAATTTATTTATAAGTCAACCAAGTCTTTCTAACGCATTAAAAGAATTGGAAAAAGAATTGGGAATTACGATTTTTTATAGAACGAACAAAGGGATTCTTATAACACCAGAAGGTTCAGAATTTCTTGGGTATGCTAGGCAAGTTGTGGAACAAGCAGAACTTCTTGAAAATCGTTATTCTAACGCACCAGATCTAAAGCAGCAGCATTTTTCTGTTTCTGCGCAGCATTATGCATTTGCGGTCAGTGCCTTTGTTCGTCTTTTAGAAGATTATAATCGCGATGAGTATGAGTTTACATTAAGAGAAACCAAAACATATGAAATCATTGATGATGTTAAAAATCTTCGTAGTGAAATTGGTATTTTATATGTGAATGATTTCAATCAACAGGTAATCTCTAAATTTATTAGAGAAGGAAATTTAACTTTTCATAAGTTATTTGATGCAACACCACATGTGTTTATTAGTTCGACTAATCCGCTTGTAAATAGGGAGTATGTAACATTATCCGATTTACTTCCCTATCCATATTTATCTTATGAACAGGGGGATTATAATTCCTTTTATTTTTCAGAAGAGATACTTAGTACACTCTCAAGGCCGAAGAACATTCGGGTTACAGACCGTGCTACGATGTTTAATTTATTAATAGGTTTAAACGGCTATACGATTTCTACTGGGGTTATTAGTAGAAAATTAAATGGAGATATTGTTGCTGTTCCATTAAAAGTAGATGAGACCATTACGGTAGGTTATATTACACATAAAAATGTAACAAATAGTCCACTAGCTGAAATTTATATTCATTATTTAAAAGAATCCATTGAGGAAGAAAGAAAGTTGCTATAGTTTAAAACTATGACAAGTAATAGGTTTTTAATGTTACACTATATGGACTCTTCCATGCTACACTTTGTTTAACAAAATGATTCAAAGGGAGAGAGTTCAGATGGCTGTAGAGACTAAATTTGAAAAAAGGCTTGTAGCACCATTTCGTTTTGATAATGTAGGGAGTTTTTTACGACCGAAACAATTGAAAGAAGCACGTTTTGCTTTTGCAAAAGGGAACTTATCAGAAACTGAATTGAAAAAAGTAGAAGACGAATGCATCGTCGATTTAATTCAAAAACAAAAAGAAGTTGGCTTACAAGTTATCACGGATGGGGAATTTCGTCGTTCATGGTGGCATTTAGATTTTATGTGGGGATTGAATGGAGTTCATAAAGAATCCATTGAACAAGGCTATAAGTTCCACCATGAAGAAACTCGAGCAGAAACAGCTCGTCTTACAGGGAAAATTAGTGGTGAAAATCATCCATTTGTTAAACATTTTTCTTTTGTTCAACAATATGCAACTGAAGGTGTTACGGCAAGACAAACCATTCCTGCACCGGCCCAATTTTTGGCAGAATTAGAGCGTGCAGAAAATATAGAGACAACTAAAGCGCTATATCCAGATGTAGATGAACTAGTTGAGGATATCGCAAAAGCATATCAAACAGTGATAAAGGATTTATACGATGCCGGATGTAGGAATGTTCAACTAGATGACTGCACATGGGGGATGCTTGTGGATGAAAATTACTGGAAAGCACGCCAGGACACTGCAACAGTAAAGGGTGTTGGAGAACTATACTTACGTGTAAACAATTTGGCAATTGAAAATTTACCTGAAGATTTAATTGTAACAACGCATGTTTGCCGTGGTAACTATCATTCTTCTTGGGCTTCTTCCGGTGGCTATGATCCAATCTCTGCGTTATTATTTGCAAAAGAAAATGTTTCCGGCTATTATCTAGAATTTGATACAGAACGTGCTGGTGACTTTGCACCATTACAAGATGTTAGTGATAACAAGTTGGTTGTATTGGGACTATTCTCATCAAAAACGGGAGAATTAGAAGATAAAGAGACAATTAAAAGTCGTATAAAAGAAGCAACGAAATATGTGGATTTAAACAGACTTTGCATTAGCCCGCAATGTGGATTTGCTTCTACGGAGGAAGGAAATATATTAACGGAAGAACAACAATGGAATAAACTTCGCCTTATTAAAGAAGTAGCAGATGAAATTTGGGGATAAACCAAAAGCGTTAGTTTAGATAAAGAAGAAGTCGCAAGTGAAAACCCACCTGCGACTTCTTAAATTAATTTGTTACTTTATATTTATTAAACGCACCGTGCATGACGGGACCAACATATTCATTCAGTTTCCAACCATATTTGATTGCGGCATTCACAAATGTTTTTGCATCTGCTACGGAATCTTTTACTGATTTACCGTTTGCTAAATTTGCTGTAACCGCCGCTGCGAATGTACAACCAGCGCCGTGGGTATATGTCGTATCAATTTTTTCTCCTTCTAAAACGGTAAAGTCTTTTCCGTCATAGAAAAGATCGATTGCTCTTTCGGGATCTAATGTTTTCCCGCCTTTAATAACGACATTTTTCGCACCTAATTCGTGAATTTTGGCTGCCGCCTCTTTCATTCCATCTACATCCCTAATAGGGCCATCTGTTTGAGCGAGTTGCCAAGCTTCAAAAAGGTTTGGCGTTGTTACAAGTGCTAATGGTAATAGTAATTCGCGCATTGCATCGGTATTTTCTGGTTGTAATACTTCATCTTCCCCCTTACATACCATTACAGGGTCGAGCACATATTTATCCAGTTTCACCTCTTTAAACTTCTTCGCCCCTAATTCAATAATATCAACAGATCCAAGCATACCTGACTTAGCTGCATCGATTCCTACAGATAATGCTGTTTCTAATTGTTTCTCCACAAGTTCTACATCAATCGGATTCACACGATGATGCCACCCCTCTGGATCCATTGTAACGATGGTGGTTAATGCGGTCATACCGTATACATCATGTTCTTGGAATGTTTTAAGGTCGGCCGCAATACCAGCCCCTCCACTAGTATCGGAGCCTGCTAAAGTCAACGTTTTTTTCATTGTCATGTAAAATCCCCCTAAAATCGTATATTAAAGCATAGTATCATACTAGGATATTGTATTAGTAATCATAAACCTTTTTATCATTAGTGTAAAGATTATTGCGACAAAATATTCACGGAGTAATATTTAAATTGGTTTTGGCTAATGCTAGGTATATAACGATTTGTTAGGAGAGATAGTATGGACACCCACCAAAATGGAAGTATGGATCCACTCAATGAAGAAAAGTCTGAAGAATTAATTAGAGAAGATATGCAAAAATATGATTCTGATCCATTACTAGATGAGCAATCCATTCGTCAAGATTCAAGGGATTTGGCTCAATTCCAAACCGTTCTTGATAATTCTCTTTTTACAAGTTAGTTTTACTGCAACTGCGGACTCATTGGAGTGGTAGTTGTATTTTTTGTATATAGGATGCAAATAATTGCAAATTATCTGATGCATATGCTAATTTAAATATAAATGAGAATGATAGGTGAAAGCTTATGCAAAAGATGGATGGACGAAAGCTGAATGAAATAGACAAAAATATTGAAAAAATGAAGGAGATATTTCCGGAAGTTTTTACAGAGTCAAAAATTGATGTAGAAAAATTAAAGCTATTATTTGGAGAGCATCTTATAAAAGAGAATAAGGAATATGAATTCTCGTGGTATGGAAAAACAGATTCGATTCGTTCCGCTTCTGATCCACCCACGAAGAGATTATCCTTAAATTTAAGAAAAAGTGTTGATTGGGATACGACAAAAAACCTTTATATAGAAGGGGATAATTTAGAAGTATTACGACTCCTGCAGCAATCACATCTAGAAAAGGTCAAGATGATTTATATTGACCCCCCATATAACACCGGAATGGATTTTATTTATAACGATAACTTCAGTGAGATATTCAACAACCACAAAAGTCTTTCCAATTTTATTCATTCATCAGGAAGGTTTCATACAAATTGGCTAAATTTTATATATCCAAGGCTACTCCTTGCCAGAAATCTTTTAACAGAGGATGGCATGATTTTTATTAGTATTAGTGATAAAGAGCTATATAATCTGAAAAAAATATGCGATGAGATTTTTGGTGAGGACAATTTTGTTTGTACATTTATTTGGGAGAAAAAGAAAAAACCTTCTTTTTTAGACAGAAATGTAGGATGTGTAACCGAATATATTGTTGTCTTTTCCAAGAGCAATGAACGGACTCACGCGCTTTCCATTGAAAAAACGGAAGAGGGAAAGAAGTATCCGTTGAATAATGCTGGAAATACATTACGCACGTTAACTTTTCCTGAAGGGACTGTTCACTTTCGTCTTGCGGATGGATTGGTTAAAGCTCAGAATATGTCCGGTGGTAAAATCATTACGGAATTATTAGATGACGTCATCATTGAAAGTGGCGTAAATCAAAATTCCTTTCGTTTAAAAGGAGAATGGCGTTATTCTCAAGAAAAGCTAAATGAAATTATCCAAAATGGAGAGGAGATTGTTATTAGTAAAGTACCTTTTCGTCCTAACCATGTAAAAAGTGGAAGAGAAGTAAAGAAAATTAAAAATTTATTTACCATAAATGGGTATGGTTTTCCTACTTACGAGGATGCGGATAAAGAAATAATTGATTTATTTGGAAAAAAGGTATTTGATTATTCCAAACCGGAAAAATTAATCCGCTACTTGATTCAATCACTTTTATATAATGATGAGAAGGCCATTGTACTCGATTTCTTTTCGGGTTCTGGTACAACTGGGGAAGCGGTATGGCGTTATAATCAGAAGTTTGAAACAAAACTTCAATTCATATTAGTTCAACATGCAGAATTAATTAATAAAAAATCCGTAGCATTTAAAGCTGGATATCGAACCATTTCGGAAATTGGACGAGAGCGCCTAATAAAAAGTAGGGAGAAGCTTTTAAATCATAGAAGAGATGCTGATTTAGGCTTTAAGTTTTTTGAATTAATGGATGATTAGGATATGTTGTAATATATATATGAACATGAGAATTTTGGTTTTGTATTCCAATTTGATATAATTTTTAACAAGGTAGTTAAAAAGTCATATAAAAGGGAGCTGATATCATGGCAGAAATTAAATATGATATTATTGAAACAATTGCAGTGATTTCTGAATCACCAAAAGGGTGGACAAAGGAGTTAAATCTAATTAGTTGGAATGGAAGAGATCCGAAATATGACCTTAGAGATTGGGCGCCTAATAAAGAAAAAATGGGAAAAGGCATTACACTAACTAAAGATGAACTATTAAATTTAAAAGCCACGCTAGTCGAGTGGGAATAATGGTATTTCCTAAGGCATTCGCTAAAAAACTTTGTGCGATTGCCAAATTTTTTTAAAAAAAGTCTTGCATTCTGTATTCCTATTTGTTACAATAATTAAGTCGACAGGGAATACGGGACATTAGCTCAGTCGGTAGAGCAGCTGACTCTTAATCAGCGGGTCGTAGGTTCGATCCCTACATGTCCCACTAACTAAAAAGAGAGAGGGTAGGCACATAGCCTATTCTCTTTTTTTATACTTAAATCTATATCTCTTGCAAACTTACATGCAAAGGAGAGTGGTAATCAAGATGAGAGAAATAGTCATTACTCTGGCAGACGTTGTTAATGAAATACATGATATACTGACATTTCTTTTTAGCGATATGACAGATAAAGAATTACATTTCTGGGTTATGGGAATTATCGGCATGGTTACGTTCTTAGTCGTGCATTTTTTCTTTAAATTAATTGAAAGATTAAAGTGGAGTACTACGATTTTATCTTTTATATATACGTTTACTGGAATGGTTGTTTTAGTATTTGCAATTGAATTACAACAAGCGATCACGAATCGAGGAAATATGGAATTTGCCGATGCTGTAATTGGTTTATGGGGATTTATCGTCTTGTTTTTCATATACGCTGTATTAGGATTGATTGTTTATGTTATTAAGAAAAAGATATTCAAAAGAAAAGATAAGTAAAGATCAGTCCTATATAAAGAGCTCGCCATTATTGTGGCGAGCTTTATTATTCAATTGAAAATGTAAATTGTTTCTCTCTTTGGAATTCACCTTTTTCATATGTACGTTCATTAAAAGTGACATGATTCTCTTTATCAATTAATAAAACGGTTGAAGATCTTGTTCCGTATTCAGGAGATGTAATGAATAGGGAGGATAGGGTTCGCTCCAACTCAATTCCTACTCCAGTATCCGGTAAATCTTCATCGTTTGCTTGCTCAGCATTGGAAGTAATACGGAATAATTCATTTGAATCTATTTCTTTATGATTAGTTACATAATCCTGTAACATTCGTTTCCCCTTGACTATCTTAGGCCATGGTGTATTTAACGTGGCATTGCTCAGCCCATGTGTACCGGATGTGATTTTGTTTGCTTCATCTAATATATTGTTGTAGTGATATAATTCGTCCCCATTGCCAATCAGGACATTATAACCTGCATATTTCTCTCTATCCAATTTCAATGTTTGTAAATATTCCTCAGGAGTTTGTTCGCCTGCTAAAAAAGAACGTACTATTTCTCCACGTGAAAATTTTCCTGTTTCCGGTAAATTCGGATCACGATAATTGGTTAATGCTGCGAAACGCCCTTTTTTTGTTATGCCAAACCACGTTCCCATTTGTAGTAAGTCTCGTCCGGCAAGAATTTCTGAGTGATCCTTCCAATAGGATGCGGGTGCGGTTGGTCGTTGATAGAATTCATCACGGTTTGCCGCAATGATTAATTTGTAAGTAGGGTGATCATGAAAATGAAAGTTTATTAGACACATATAGTTTTCCCTCCTTTTCTAATATGTAAGTATAGAAATTCAGCTTATTAAATCTTGTCATAAGGTAGGCCACGTCCAGCGCCTAGGGACAGGTGAGACTTCCTTCACCTTCGTATGTCCCTAACTAGGCGCTAACGCTTTTGTCTCTATTATACGGAGAGTTTCGACTTTTCACAATAAAGCATTTTTCTACCAATGTTTAACTATTGACATATATACGGTTTCTATACATAATAATGGTAATAGATTAGAACGTTTAGGAAGGACTAGTAAGTGAACCTTGCAGTGTAAGAGAGTGGAGTTAATTGCTGGGAGATTCCGCCACAGGCAAATCACTGAACCTACCTTCATCAGTCCTTTGTGAAAACATTGGCGTCTCTTCAACGTTATATGAAGAAAAGTGGGATGTATAAACATCCAAAAATGGTGGTACCGCGGAAGCAGAGCTCTTTCGTCCTTTTAAACATGAAGGATGATTGGGCTTTTTTTATTTAATTGGACTTGCAACTTGAATCTTATAAATTATCATTATAAAACAGGAGCAGAGATAAATGGCAAAGGAACGAATTGTGGTTAAAATCGGAAGTAGTTCATTAACGAATGAACAAGGGGAAATTGATCATAAGAAATTAGAAGACCATGTACATGCGATAGCTGCATTAAGAGAGAATAACCATGAAGTCGTTTTGGTTTCATCTGGTGCCGTAGCAGCGGGTTTTAAAAGATTAGGTTATTCTTCGCGTCCAGTAACCATAAAAGGGAAACAAGCTGCAGCCGCTGTTGGACAAAGTTTGCTTATTCAGACCTATTTGGATAAGTTTCATGAATATGATGTAACTGCCGCTTTAATTTTACTAACCCGTTCGGACTTTTCGAATAGGGAGCGATATCGAAATGCATTCGCTACATTAAGTGAGCTATTGGATCGAGGTATTTTGCCGATTATTAATGAGAATGATACGGTATCCATTGATGAGTTAACTTTTGGTGATAATGATATGCTATCAGCCTTAGTCAGTGGTTTCGTTCATGCAGATCGCTTGATTATATTAACAGATATAAATGGAATCTATGATGGAAATCCAAGGACGAATCCAGATGCGAAAAAATTTGATTATTTAGATACGGTAGATGATGAGATGTTTCATGCAGTAGATTCAAATGGTTCCAAAGTTGGTACTGGAGGAATGAAATCAAAATTACTCGCTGCAAGAACCGCTCTTTCCTTAGGCGTTCCTGTTTTCATCGGTCAGGGAGAAGGGAAAAATAAATTACTTAACGTATTAAGTGGTAAAGGAAATGGAACTTATATAAGTAATAAGAAATTAACTTGGGTAAATACAAATAAACAATGGATTGGTTTACATTCAGAATCATCTGGTAAAGTGTATGTTGACCAAGGAGCAGAAGAGGCGATCCTCTATCATGGCAGTAGTTTATTGTCTCCCGGTGTGTTTAAAGTTCAAGGTTTATTTGAAGAAGGGGACGTCGTTGAAGTTCTAAGCAAGAACGGTCTCCTTGGAAAAGGACAAGTGAAATGTTCTTCTAGTGAATTAAATAAAAGTATAGAATTACGTAGAGAAGAAGGAGCTACTCGAATTCCGGCAATTGAGGTGATACATCGCGATCAGTGGGTTGTGGTGAAAAAGATTGGGGAGGTAATCGAATGAGTGAAGTACAATTTAAGGGGAAAAAAGCACAAGAAGCAAGTTATCAAATGACAACATTAACAACAGAGGATAAAAATGAGGCATTAGCCTTAGTTGCTGAGCAAATCGTTGCAGATAAAGATGTGATCTTAGAGGAAAATAAGAAAGATATACAAGATGGTAGACAAAAGGGACTTACTGAAGCTGTTTTAGATAGAATTTTTCTTGATAAGGCTCGAATCGAAGGAATGGCTGAAGGAATGAGACAAGTTATTGACTTAAAAGATCCGATCGGTGAAACGTTAGAAACGATAGAAAAGGAAAATGGCTTATATATTGAAAGAAAAAGAGTTCCTATCGGGGTGGTAGGGATGATTTATGAAGCGAGACCGAATGTCACCATTGATGCAGCAGCACTAACATTAAAAACGGGTAATGCAGTTATATTAAGAGGTAGCTCTTCTGCCAAGTACTCAAACATTGCATTAATGAAATCCGTTCATAAAGCATTAGAAAAAAGTTCTGTTCCAGTAGGTGCTGTTCAGTTAATAGAAGATACAAGCAGAGAAACAGCTAAGGAACTTTTCCGTCTGAATGAATATTTGGATGTTCTAATCCCAAGAGGTGGGAAGAACTTAATTGATACAGTAGTACGAGAATCAACTGTTCCAGTAATTGAAACAGGTGCGGGAAATTGTCATATCTTTATTGACGAATCCGCTAAGAAATCAATGACTGAGGAAATTGTTTTAAATGCCAAGTTACAACGACCTTCTGTTTGTAATGCGATTGAAACTCTTCTTATTCATCCAGCCTGGTTTGAGAAAAATGGTGTTAACCTGTTAAACCTGTTGAAAGAGAATCAAGTGGAAATTTATGGGGATGAGGCTGTATGCGAAGCGTTCCCAGAAGCGAAAGCCGCTACGGAAGAAGATTGGGCTACAGAGTATTTAGGATTAACAATCAGTGTAAAATTAGTTGATCATGTAACGGCTGCTGTTGCACATATTAATCAATACGGTACAAGACATTCGGAAGCTATTATTACCGAAGATGACAAAAACGCACAGATTTTCCAAAATGGTGTAGATGCCGCTGCTGTGTATCACAATGCTTCTACTAGATTTACGGATGGATTTGAATTCGGTTATGGAGCTGAAATTGGCATCAGTACACAAAAACTTCATGCAAGAGGACCAATGGGATTACCTGCTTTAACATCCAGTAAATTTTTTATAAATGGTAACGGACAAATAAGAAAATAAGTAGAAAGGCCATCACGATTGTGGTGGCTTTTGTTATCTTATAAAATTTACTCTTATCACTGTGTTTCTAGCTGTGGCGTTTTCGTATTTATAGAAGAATACTAGAAATTGGATTTTATGGATGAAGAAGATCAACTACTACATTCTAAGGTTTAGCTGTGAAACCTACACCCACAATAGTTTAAGTGATATAACGTGGTTTCCGAATAGCGCTCAAATAGGAAAAGAAGCTGTTATTTAAGGTTTTCCCTTTAAAACAGCTTCCTAACTAAAATTAATTAAAAAAACTTCATTAATGATCCCATTTGTCTCAGCATATTAATTCCATTTGTAACGTTTCCCACGTGTCCCATCACCGTTTGTAATCCTTGTAGTCCAGAAGTTGGTGCTTGTTGACCTTGGGTTGGATTTAAAAAAGGATGTGGCTGTCGTTCTATTCGATTAGCTCGCCAATTTCTTTGTATGTTGCCTGGAGGGAATGGTCTCCTTCCCGGGGTTGGAGGGTAAAATGGTCTCCTCCTTGGATTAGGAGGGTAAAACGGTCTTCTTCCTGGATTTGGGGGATAAAATGGCATATTTATTCACCTCCTATTAGTTTCTCAAATTCTTTAACATTCCTAACTAACAATATGACAAGTGTTTTGAAAACGAAATAGTGAATGATCAACGGACAATAAAGAAAGATTTTAATACTGTTCAACAATTGGTTATCAACAAGGTATGAAAAAAGATAAACATTTGGAAAGGCTAAAATCAAATATGGGTCACTTTCTTCATAAAAATGGTTGTTTGTTTAAACTTAGTAGGTAATTTAATCCCGATCCTCGTATAATGGGGACAGGTTTAATATAAAAGCATCTTCAACCGGTGAATATTTATTATTCCAAGAGACATAGTTCAAATTGACAGAATAATCCTAAATATGATATCATAATAATATGAAAGTGAAATGAAAGGATTGATATCATGGATGGACTTCGTGAGAAACAAGCATGGAGATTAAATGGCTTTTTAGGAATTTTGATTATTGCTATACTTTTGGCTGGAGCAGTATTTAGTATTTTGGAACAGCGATTTGTAATTGGTGGGATTTTAATAGTTCTTGCCATCACACTAGCCTCTGGAATTACATTGGTACAACCAAATCAATCGGTCGTAGTTATGTTTTTGGGGAAATATATGGGAACCATTAGGCAAGAGGGAATTGCGCTTACCATCCCATTTACGGTTAGAAGAACGATTTCACTTCGCGTTAGGAATTTTAACAGTAATAGATTGAAAGTAAATGACGTTAACGGGAATCCGATTGAAATTGCGGCTGTTATCGTATTCAAAGTGGTTGATGCAGCAAAGGCTGTATTCGATGTGGATCAATATGAAAAATTTGTAGAGATTCAAAGTGAAACAGCAATCAGAACGGTTGCAACGAAATACCCTTATGATTCGTATGAAAACAATGATCTTTCCCTACGTGGTAACGCGGACGAAGTATCACAGGAATTATTAGTTGAATTACAAGAAAGATTAAAAGTTGCAGGTGTAGAAGTCATCGAAGCAAGGCTAACGCACTTGGCCTACTCTACAGAAATTGCGCAAGCGATGCTCCAGCGTCAACAAGCAAGTGCCATCATTGCTGCACGTAAGCAAATTGTAGATGGGGCAGTAGGAATGGCAGAAGATGCGATTCAAAGATTAGAAAAAGAAGGAATTGTCGATTTAGATGAAGAACGTAAAGTAGCTATGATAAACAATTTACTTGTTTCTATCGTTTCCGATAATGGCGCACAACCAGTAATCAATACTGGATCACTATACCAATAAAGTAGGGCTATTATGGCTAAAAAGAAGAATTTTCCTTTACGAATTGATCCAACGCTATATAAAGTTATTGAATCATGGGCAAATGATGAATTTCGAAGTGTAAACAGTCACATCGAGTATTTATTGCGTGAACAAGCAAAAAAGGCAGGAAGATTGCCAAATAAACGTGATGAGAACGGGTCATAGCTTTTGCATTAAGGCATTCGCAAAGTTTCGCAGCGAATGCCAAGTTTTTTAATTGTACTAGGAGGTGATTGTTATGAATAATCCTTATGTTCAAAATTTGTTAGTAGGAAAAGTTAAGCAAATTGGAAAACCCGAAGCTAAAAATCCGATGGAGCGTGAGTGGGAGAGTGGTATATTTAAGGACACTGTTCACGATAAGAAATGGCTTAGTAATAGTGGGTTAGCAGGAGATGAAGTTGCAGATAAGAAAAATCATGGAGGATCGGAAAAAGCTGTTTTCGCTTATTCAACAAAACATTATGATACATGGAAATTGGAGCTTGATATACATATTGGGATTGGGGCAATGGGTGAAAATATCGCAGTTAATTATTTGGATGAGGAAACGGTTTGTATAGGAGATACTTATCAATTCGGTGATGCAATTATTCAGGTATCTCAACCGCGTAGACCTTGTTGGAAACCAGCGCGTCGCTTTAAGATCATAGATTTTGCTTTACGAATCCAGAATACGGGGAGAACGGGATGGTATTTTCGGGTTTTAAAAGAGGGGTTTGTTCAAGAAAAACAAAATCTTATTCTGTTAGAACGGCCTTATCCAGAATGGACCATTTCAAAATGTAATGAAGTGATGTATGAAAGAAAAGATGACTTACAACTTGCGAAGGATCTTGCTTCCTGCGAATTTTTGGCATCCAATTGGCGGCAAACATTGGAGAAGCGGTTGGAAGGGAAAGAATCTTCTGTTGAAAAGCGGGTGTTTGGCCCAAATAAAGCTTGAATTAGATTTAAAAAAACACCTCAAAAGTTTGATTTCACTCAACTTTTGAGGTGTGTTATTAAGCTATAAAGGATTTAATGGATTTAATTACTCTCCAAATACGTCTTTCCATTCATTTCGTTTTGCTAGCATTTCACGAGCTAATTCCTTCGCGCCTTCTAAGCTGTGGCTAGCAGCCCAGCCACATTGTACCTCATTACATGCCGGAACTTCTTCTGCTTTCAAAACATCTTCTAATGTTTTTTCGATTGTATCTAAAATGCCATCGTAATTATCGTCATTTAAAACGGTGAGGTAGAAACCAGTTTGACATCCCATTGGGCTTAAATCCACAATCGTACTGTGGTGGTTTCTAATTAATTCGGCCATTAAATGCTCTAATGAATGTAAAGCAGGCATTTCCATATGTGCTTTATTAGGTTGTTTAAAACGAAGGTCATATTTATGAATAATATCTCCATTTGCACCTTCTGTAATACCTGCTAAGCGAATGTATGGTGCTTGAACTTTAGTATGATCGAGGTTGAAACTTTCCACGTTCATTTTTTTAACCATTTTTTCACCCCTAAACTCTTAAATTATCAATCTATATTTCATAGTAACATATTTGGATGTACCTGATAAGTGGGCAATAACTGGAGAACTCTAAGGGTTCTATTCTATAATAAGGTAAAGAATATGTTCCGGGAGGACATCATAATGACAATACCATTAAAGAAAATAGTCCTAAGAAAATTAAACATGCGACTGAAAAATCCATTTATAACGAGTTTTGGAACGACTCAAGATAAGGAGTTTTTTGTAATAGAAGTTTATGATGGGGAAGGAAACTGTGGATACGGGGAATCGGTCGCGTTTTCAGAGCCTTGGTATACGGAAGAGACGGTAAAAACAACACAACATATGTTAGAGGATTTTTTGATTCCTATTTTGAAGAGAAGTAGGTTGACCCACCCAAACGATGTTTCTAAGGTGTTTCAGCCGATAAGAAGAAATAATATGGCTAAGGCAGCTATAGAAGGTGCGATTTGGGACTTATATGCTAAACGAGAAAATGTTTCATTAAGCAAAGCACTTGGTGGAGATAAGAAGAAAATAGAAGTAGGAATAAGTATTGGGATTCAGCCAACTATCAAAGATTTAATTGAGAAAATAGAGGATGCACTTCAAATAGGGTATAAGCGAATAAAATTAAAAATTAAACCGGGGGCAGATATTGAAGTATTAAGGGAAGTGCGCTCCCATTTTCCGGATACAGCAATTATGGCAGATGCAAATTCTGCCTACAGTTTAGAGGATATTAATCATTTGAAAAAAATAGATGAATTAAATCTTATGATGATAGAACAACCTTTGGCACATGATGATATTGTTGAACATGCTAAATTGCAAAAGGAAATGGATACCCCGATTTGTTTAGATGAAAGTATTCATTCTTTGGAAGATGTTAGAAAAGCATTTGAATTAGGAAGCTGTAAAATAATCAATATTAAAATAGGACGAGTTGGCGGGCTAACAGAGGCTAAAAGGATTCATGACTTTTGCCAAGAACATCAGATGGAAGTTTGGTGTGGTGGAATGCTTGAAGCGGGAATAGGTAGGGCTCACAATATAGCATTAACCACTTTGCCACAATTTGTTCTCCCAGGAGATACTGCTGGTTCGCAAAATTATTGGGAAAAAGATATTATTACACCGGAAGTAGTTGTGGAACAAGGTATGATTGAAGTTCCGATAAAACCAGGAATTGGATTTGAAATTAATAAAAAAATAATGGATGAATTTACCGAATGGAAAAAGGAAATAGCAATTTAAAGAAAGAAGGAAGAATTATGTTAACAGAGATTACTGAAGGAATACAAAGATTAATCGTAACATTTCCGATGGGGATGGGAGATGTCAATAGTTATTTAATTGAAGGAGAAAATGGTTATACCGTAATTGATACAGGTGCTAATTTAGATGAAGCTGTTGAAATATGGAAAGACGTATTAGATACAGGTATCAAGATAGAAAAGGTAGTTATAACTCATACACACGAAGATCATGTTGGACTAGCTCGTTGGTTCCAAGAGACAGTTGGCGTTCCTGTTGCTATACCAAAAATAAGTATGAAAGAAATGGAGAAAGCATTAAATCAAGATTTAGAACAAGTAAGAGCATATATCAAAAAGTATGATGGACCTAATCTACCTAATTTTTATTTTGAAAATAAGAGGATTTTTGCTTTTCAACCAGATGAAACGTTTGAAAATCACCAAAAAATTAAACTAGGTGACGATTTATATGAAACCATATGGACTCCGGGTCACGCATATGATCATTTTTGTTTCTACAATAAAGAAAAGAACGTTCTCATTGTTGGAGACCATGTATTAAAAGATGTTTCCCCGGTAGTTGGTGTATGGACTGCTGAAGAAGAAGGGAATCCATTACAAGACTATTTCCAGTCGTTGGAAGTTATCAAAGGTTATTCTCCTAAAATTGCTTTGACAGGACATGGAGAACCGATTTATGAATTTAAAAAACGTGTAACGGAATTGCAAGAGAGACATATGATGCGTCTTGAAGAAGTACATGCTGCTGTAAAAGATGAATATAAAACTGTTAAACAAGTATGTGAAGAGATCTATGGTACGATGAACATTATCATTGACTTAAGTGCATTCATGGCGACTTTTACAAGGTTGATTTATTTAGAAAATATAAAAAGGGTAGACAGAAAAAAGATAAATGGAAAAGTATTTTTTAAAGCTAGGAAAGAAGAATAAGATGGAAATGCTATGAAGCACAACAAGATAGTCGTGCTTCATAGCATTTTAGGCTAGAATGTCCTTGGAAAAAATAGCTTTTACCTATCGTTATTGTCCGACTGTCTAAGCGCGGAATCTTGCCATCTTTGATATAAGTAAACGACAGGTACGGTAATAGCAATCATAACAAAGAGTCCGAAATTAGACATATTGTTCATCGTATACAGCCCAACCTTCTGAAAGATAAAAGGACTTATAATAAGAGCTTGAATGAAAATCGATAATCCAGTTCGCAATTAGGAATAGCCAAAAATTCGAGTACGTAAAATAAAACATATAAATGGTTATTACAATCAAAAAACCATATACGAAAGATGAAATGTTGGTAAGAAAGAAAATATTGTTTTCCTCGTGTACATCCCACCAATTCCATACTTCAGCGATTTGGAAAATAACTGTATATAATACAGCCACAAATAGACCTACTGGCATAAAACGCTTTACGCGTTGTGAATCTAAAGGGAGTAATAAAAACCAGGGGGCTATAAATAGAATCCATGAAATAATTTGACCCATCACAAAAACCTCCAATTCAGAAAAGATTTGGCATTAGCCAGACCTATAACGTTGGGTGCAGTAAGGAAAGGATTTTTTACTCTTACTACCTATAAATGGTATATTTCCCGTGCACTCGAGAAATATTCTATCATTATGGAACCCCCCACTAGACGTTGAGATGAAAAAAAGTGTAGTAGTTAATTGATTAAAGTACATTACTGAATTAAAATAATAGATAGAAAATTCTTTAAAATAGATGCATCTAATTTTCTTTAAGGAGTGATGGGATGACCGTTCATACACAAGCTGAATTAGATAAAATGGTAAGGCGTGCAAGAAGAAATACACTCGGTGATTTATTGGAACGTACGAAAGACCGTTATCCAAAATATGTTGTCTGTAGCAAGAGAAGGTAAGCCGACAGAAACAATTGAAGCGGATATCGATGACGACGATCTTGCTCACGTTTTGTATACGAGTGGAACGGAATCGAAACCAAAGGGTGTTATGTTAACGCACAAAAGTATTATCAGCGAGTATATGAGCACGGTAATAGATGCAAAAATGGAAACGAATGATGTGGTGATTCATGCCTTGCCACTATATCACAGCGCACAACTCCATGTCTTTTTAGGACCGAGTGTTTATATGGGGGCAAGTGGTGTTATTCTTGGTTCGGCAACTCCTGAAGCGATTCTCAAAACCATTGAAGAGAAGAAGGTAACATCCCTATTCTGTCCACCGACTGTTTGGATTGGATTATTGCGTCATCCGGATTTTGAAATGTTTGATTTATCTTCTTTAAGAAAAGGGTATTATGGAGCGGCCATTATGCCACGAGAAGTGATTAAGGAGTTAAGTGAGCGGCTTCCTAACATGCAACTTTGGAATTGTTATGGTCAAACGGAAGTAGCGCCTTTAGTTACTGTCCTAAGACCTGAAGACCAATTAAAAAAACTCGGTTCAGCTGGAAAAGCAGTTTTAAACTGTCAAACTAAAATAGTAGATGAAAATGACCAAGAGGTAGCTACTGGTGAAATAGGAGAAATTGTCCATCGAACTCCACATGCAATGAAAGGATATTTGCATAATCCTGAAAAAACGGCAGAAGCATTTCGAAATGGGTGGTTTCATAGCGGGGATTTAGGTGTTATGGACGAAGATGGATATATTACAATAGTTGATCGAAAAAAGGATATGATCAATACTGGCGGTGTCAATGTTTCAAGTAGAGAGGTAGAAGAACTTATTTACCAGTTAGATGGAGTATCAGAAGTTGCGGTTATTGGAGTTCCAGATGCATTCTGGATTGAAGCGGTCACTGCTATTGTTGTACCAAAAGACGGAAAATCTTTATCAAAAGATGAAATATTAGCTTATTGTAAACAAAAATTATCCAAATTTAAAATACCTAAATATATCGTCATTACGAATGAACTGCCGAAAAATCCAAGTGGAAAAATACTAAAACGTTCATTACGAAAAACGTATGAGGACATTGCTATAGAATAGTTGGCAGGAGCGAAACAATATTGTTTCGCTCTTTTTCGTATTAATTAGGATATAATGAAAAATTTTAGAAACACTATGATTGGAGGTGTTAATCATGACGGATAAGAAATCGAGAAACAAAAGAGTCAATTCAAGTGTGAATCCTCAAGGTTTAACAGAAGATGTTGCTGATCAACAGCCAAAATCACAATTAGAGCAGCGGGCAAAAAAGAAAAATACGAAGATCTAAGTAAGAGGTGAATGATCATAGATAACACACTAAGATATCTGCGGGAGTCATTATCCAATTATAGTGAAAATGAAGTTTGTCAACATATTATAAAGAAAATAGAACAGAACCACTATAAAAGTGAAAAGGAATTCGTAGATGATCTAGAAGAATCAGAAGTTGCATACTTAGATAATGTACTGGAAAATGAATTGAACTACGCGAAGAATGTACAAAATGACGAAAGAGTTCAGCAATTAACAGAAGTTTTTGAGATTTTGTTTGTGTAAATTCTGCATAGGTCAAAAATGGTTAGGAAAAATTTACTATTGCCATTTATGATAGGAACGTGTAATATATAGTTACAAGCTACATTGTGCGTATTTAATTAAAGTTTTAACCTCTAATAAGATAATAGGGAGTTTTACATCGGAATCCAAATGCCGGGCCGTCATGTAACGGAAGGCAGGAAGATTTCTGCGAACACCCACTTGGTGAAGTGGTGGTTTAAAACTTTTTATTATAACAAATACGGCAAATGTGGCTGTACTACATAGTGAAAATCGAAGGTCAGTATTCATGTTGAATACTGGCCTTTTACTATCTACATTAAAATCCATACTTTAAAATGGAACTGTATCCCCTTTCATACTAAAACACAATTTTTTAGAAACATTTCACTTCGTTTTATGGGTTGTAATTCGGAAAATCCGTGTTATACTGGAAATAAATTTGAAAACTAAATACATTTTTCATATAATAGCGAGAATATGGCTTGCGAGTTTCTACCGGTTTACCGTAAATAAACCGACTATGAAAAAGCAGAGAGTAATCACATTTCTAAGGGATTACTCTAATTTCAAACTTTTAAGCTTGAGAATATGCTTCTTCATAGTAAGGAGTATTTCTTAAGCTTTTTTTATTTAAAATTTGGAAGGAGATTTATATGAAGGCCTTAAAGCATAAAATCTTAGAAGAGGGAAATGTATTATCGGAATCCGTGCTAAAAGTGGATTCATTTTTAAATCATCAAATTGATCCTGTATTAATGCAACAAATTGGACAGGAGTTTGCCCAACGTTTTAAAGACGCTGGAATCACGAAAGTATTAACATTAGAGTCTTCTGGTATTGCTCCTTCTGTAATGACGGCTCTAGAACTTGGTGTAAAAACGGTTTTTGCGAGAAAACGTAAATCTTTAACTTTAATTGATGGCTTATATTCAGCGGAAGTATATTCTTTTACAAAAAAGGAATCGAACGAGATATCCGTTTCCGAACAATACATTTCAAAAGAGGATAATGTTCTGGTCATTGATGACTTTTTAGCGAATGGACAAGCAGCTCTAGGACTTACTGATATCGTCGAACAGTCAGGAGCGACATTAGTTGGTATAGGAATTGTTATTGAAAAAGGATTCCAAACCGGTAGAGCGTTGTTAGAAGAACGAGGCATCCGTGTAGAGTCATTAGCTATTATTGACTCGTTGGCTGATGGAAAAGTAACCTTCAAGGAGGAACTATAAAATGAAAACAACTGCCTTAGGTCTTCAGCATGTTTTAGCTATGTATGCTGGTGCCATCTTAGTACCGCTTATTATCGGTGGTGCACTCGGTCTAACAACGGAACAGTTAACCTATTTAGTTGCTATTGATATATTTATGTGTGGTGTCGCAACTCTGCTACAAGTAGTGAGTAATCGTTTCTTTGGAATTGGATTGCCGGTTGTACTTGGGTGTACCTTTACAGCTGTAGGTCCAATAATAGCTATTGGTGGAGAATTTGGCATTTCTGCTATTTACGGTGCTATTATTTGTTCCGGATTATTCATTATTCTTATTAGTACCGTTTTTGGGAAACTTGTTCGATTTTTTCCACCAATTGTAACAGGTAGTGTTGTCACAATTATTGGTCTCACTTTAATTCCAGTTGCTATTAATAACTTGGCTGGCGGTCAAGGTGCAAGTGATTTCGGTTCTTCTATTAATCTTTTATTAGGTTTTGGTACGTTGGCTTTTATCATCCTTATGTATCGTTTTGCAAAAGGATTTATTCGTTCTATTTCCATTTTAATTGGCTTAGTCATCGGTACAATCGTTGCTGGTTTTATGGGGAAAGTCGATTTTAGTGCGGTTGCAGATGCGTCTTATTTGCATATGCCCCATCCTTTCTATTTCGGGATGCCTACTTTTGAAGTCTCAGCAATCATTACGATGTGTCTTGTTGCAATGGTATCATTAGTAGAATCCACAGGTGTTTATTTTGCACTAAGTGATATAACAGACAAAAAGTTAACCGAAAAAGATTTAGCAAAGGGTTATCGTGCAGAAGGTCTTGCTGTGTTTTTAGGTGGAGTATTTAATGGATTTCAATATACAGCATTCTCGCAAAACGTAGGATTGGTTCAATTGACAGGCGTGAAAAAACGTAAAGTTATCTTGGTTGCAGGTATTATTTTAATTGTATTAGGGTTGGTTCCTAAAATTGCAGCCTTAACAACCATCGTCCCAACATCCGTATTAGGTGGCGCTATGCTTGCTATGTTTGGTATGGTTATTTCACAAGGGATTAAAATGCTTGGAAAAGTAATGGGGGATTCGTCTGAGAACTCTATGATTATCGCGTGTTCGGTGGGAATGGGTTTTGGAGTAACTGTTGTTCCAGAATTATTCTCTGTTTTACCGGCAAGCTTACAAATTTTAACGAGTAATGGTATTGTTGCAGGAAGTGTAACTGCTATTGTTTTAAACATTATTTTTAATATGAAACCAGAGAAAAAAGTAGAAAATAATCCTGTCCCTATTTTGCAGGAAAAAGAAGCATAGTTCGTTTTTATAAAGGTATCTCCATGCGGGGGTATCTTTTTTTTGTTTCTCTTTATGTCCGTGATCTTTGATGACAGGACAGTTCTTGTGATTTTTTAACAAGAACTGTCCTTAGGTATATATTTAGAAAGTGAATCTATTCATTACTATACTCAAAAATGCGAAATCCTAAAGTAGAGACTTTTATCTTATCTGACGCTGTCAGTTGAATCGGCTTTCGTGAATAGACTGTATCTATACTAGTTCCAACTACTAGTTCGCTACAATATTTTTCAGGAAAATCTGGTAAACCTAACGTCTGTTCCTCCGTACTATTATTTATTACAAAAAGGATACGCCGGTTATCTGCTTGCTTTTGATAGACCAATGTATTTGTTTCATTATCGTACATAACGATTTGGAACGTACCATCATTTCCAAAAGCAGGAATTGTTTTTCGCATTGCAATCAGATTTTTAACATACGTAAACAACTCTCGATTCTGCTTCGTTTCGTCCCATACCATACATGCGCGGCAACCCGGATCTTGACCGCCTTCCATCCCAATTTCATCCCCATAATAGATACAAGGTGTACCAATGAAAGAAAGTTGAAAGAGATATAGAAGTTTCACACGATCCATCTCGCCATCTGCTAATGTCAAAATCCGCGGTGTGTCGTGGCTATCAAGCAAATTAAATGCAACTTCATTCACATTCGCTGGATACATATGCAATACATTGGTAATGGAATTCGTAAAGTCTTCAGGAGATCGCTCATTTTTTGCAAAGAAATCGATTGCACTATTTGTAAACGGATAATTCATGACAGCATCGAATTGGTCGCCGCCAAGCCAAGGCATTGAATCATGCCAAATTTCTCCTAATATATAAGCGTCCGGTTTCACTGCTTTCACTTCTTTTCTAAAATCTCTCCAAAACTGATGATCGACTTCATTCGCGACATCTAAACGCCACCCGTCGATATCAAATTCCTCGATCCAGTAGCGGGCAACTTTTAGTAAGTAGGCTTTCACTTCCTGATTTTCCGTATTGAGCTTCGGCATGGATCCAGCAAAGCCAAACGCATGATAATTTGGTACTGGCTCTGGTTTTACAGGGAATTCTCGAAGGTGGAACCACTCCGTATAAGCTGATTTCTCTTGTTTATCCAGTACATCTTGAAATGGAGGGAAATAATAGCCGCTATGATTAAATACCGCATCAAGCATGACACGAATTCCCCGCTGATGACATTCCCGCACGAGACGGCGGAAAGTTTCCTTATCCCCAAATTGCGGATCAATTTCCATGTAATCAATCGTGTCATATTTATGATTGGAATACGCTTTAAAAATAGGCGTGAAATAGATACCATTAATTCCTAAATCAACAAGATAATCCAAGTGATCGATAACGCCTTGAAAATCACCGCCAAAGAAGTTTGTAGCAGTCGGTGCAGCTGACCCCCATGGTAAAGTTCCCTTCGGATTTAATGATGGGTCCCCGTTTCCAAACCGTTCTGGAAAAATTTGATACCAAACAGTGTCCTTAACCCAGTCTGGTGCTTGGAAGACATCGATTTGATTCAAGTACGGGAAGCAGAAGTAATTTGAAATATCTGCTGGAGGATCAGAATAAATACCACTCTCCGTGTAATAGCATGTTTCACTAGAATCCATGCAACGAAATCCATAGCGCATCCGGTAGAACTCAGGTTTTACTGCGATAAACCAATAATCATATAAGGCGGTCGATCCTGACTTAATCATTTCAACCGTTTGCGTTTGCCATACCTCATCTTTCCAGTCATACGGATCTCCAAACAGAAGTGCAACAGACTCCATATCATTCTTTTTCGTTTGCAGTACGATATGTAATGTGTCCTTATCATAAGCGTATGCGAAGTTATTCTTTGGACGGTGGTAGATTGCTTCTTTTAGCATTTAATTTTCTCCTTTCTGAAATAGAAACCCCGATTTCCGTAATGTTAGAAATCGGGGTTGTTGTCATTTGTACAAAGCATTGCCCTTAAGTTGTTCTCCATTTAATGTAATGTAAGCGGATTAGGCTGTCAATAATAAAGGTAGATTTGACACTAAATTGATAGTCTCTTTTTCTCCTTAAAACGCGAGGGAAAATAGTATTTGAATTATCCTATTTATATATAAAACTAAAAATATTTAATGAAATCGTTTGCGCAAATCTTGAGTTTAGTATAATATATTAATAGAGGTTGTGCAAACGATTTCGCAATCTTCAAAACTACGATATTGGAAAGGAGATATAATACTTAAAACAAAATCATTTTTTGGTAATTTAAGAAAGCGTTTTAGTAGTCTTTCGGGGGCAAAAGATTGAATTAATCGACAAAACGTGAAAGAGGGGTTGTAAAATGAATATAAGGAATTGGAAAAAGTTTACATTAAGTATGATTATGGTTGCAATTCTGTTTTTAGCAGCTTGTAGTGGTGGCAAAGAAGACAAAGCTGATTCATCCAATTCAACGGATGGAGGAGAAAGTACAGGATCCGCAACATTAGAAGTTGGGGTGGAGGATGATTATATCGGCTTTATAGAGGAAATTGCCCCTGCATTTGAAGAAGAACATGGTGTCACCATTAAGGTTTCAGAAAAAGACATGTTCGACACGTTGGAGGCGTTGCCATTAGATGGTCCAGCTGGACTTGCACCGGACGTTATGATTGCTCCTTATGACCGTGTTGGAAACTTAGGCCAACAAGGACATTTAGCGGAATATACGTTCCCTGAAGATGGAAGATATGATGAAACAGACGAAAAGCAAGTGACATTTGAAGAGAAAATTTACGGAGCTCCATTCGTTATTGAAGCATTAGTCCTTTATTATAATAAAGATTTACTAGACGCGGCACCGGAAACTTTTGAGGAATTGGAAGCTCTAATAGATGATGAGCGTTTTGCATTTGCTTCTGAAAGTGGTAAGAGTACTGTATTCTTAGCAAATTGGTTGGACTTCTATAGCACATATGGACTCCTTGCAGGACATGGTGGTTATGTGTTTGGACAAGACGGAACAGACCCGACAGACGTTGGCTTGAATGATCCAGGCGCAATTGAAGGAATTGCGTATGCGACAAAATGGTTCCAGGATGTATGGCCACAAGGAATGATGGATGCCACCTCTGCAGGAGATTTCATTGATGCCCAATTCACGGGTGGAAACACTGCAGCTATTATCGGTGGACCTTGGCAAGCTGCGACTTATAATGAAGCAGGTCTAAATTACGGCGTATCTGCTATACCAACTCTTTCAAATGGTGAAGCTTACCAACCATTTGCCGGCGGGAAAGCATGGATCATCAGTAATTATGCAGAAGATAAAGAGCTGGCAGAAGAATGGTTGACTTATGTAACAAACGAAGAAAATCAAAAAATACTATATGATATGCGAGCAGAAATCCCTGCTAACAATTTCACAAAAGAAGAAGTCAGCCAAGGAGATAACGAGTTAACAAGCGCGGTAATTGAACAATATAACACTTCTGTTCCAATGCCGAATATACCTGAAATGGCTGAAGTTTGGAAAGGTGCAGAAACATTAATGTTCGATGCTGCTTCTGGTAATAAAACACCGGAAGAATCAGCGAATGATGCAGTAAAAGTCATTCAAGAAAATATCGAACAAAAATATCAATAAGGAAAACAATGTAACGGCAGGGCCCAATTAGGCTCTGCCGGGCATTTGGAAAAAGGGAGTGACACTGTTGTGGAACGTACAAAGGACGCGAAGAAGAGGGTAAGAACAGCGACATGGCTCTCAGTCATTCCAGGAATAGGTCAGTTTTATAACAAACAAACATTTAAAGGCATTGCCTTTCTAGTAGTATTCGCTTTGTTTATTTATGAAATGATTGTGTTTGGTTTTGCTGCGTTTACTGGTATGGTTACGTTAGGGTTAACACCAGGTGAGGATCATTCTTTATTCTTGCTCATAGAGGGATCCTTGCAACTACTTTTGACAGTTATATTTTTCTTATTTTATGCCATTAATATTTATGATGCGAGGAAAGTTGCAATACAAATCGTTGAGGAAAAGAAAATAAATAAAACGGCGAAGGATATTTTGAAGAATGTGTATCATAATGGTTTTCCTTATCTATTTACAATACCCGCTTACCTAGTTATGATTTTTGCAATTATCTTCCCGGTTTTAGTTACGATCTTTATCTCATTTACAAACTATGACTTTTATCATATACCTCCAGCTAGTTTAATTGATTGGGTTGGGTTTGAAAACTTTATCAATATGTTCTTCCTCAGCTCGTATCGTGATACATTTATAGCTGTACTTGGTTGGACGATAATTTGGACACTAGGTGCCACTTCATTACAAATAGCGATCGGTATATTTACGGCAGTTGTGTTAAACCAGAAGTTTATTAAGTTTAAACGGTTATTTGGAATTATTTTCTTACTCCCGTGGGCTGTACCTGCATTCATTACTATTATGAGTTTCTCAAACATGTTTAATGATAGCTTGGGAGCAATAAATTCACAGGTCATTCCGTTTATCAATTCGCTTGTTCCTTTTATAGATTTGGGAGCTTTACCATGGAAGACGGACCCCTTTTTTACTAAGATAGCAATTATATTAGTTCAAGGTTGGTTAGGATTCCCTTATATTTATGTGCTGGTATCGGGAATCTTGCAATCTATTCCAGAAGAACAATATGAATCAGCAAAAATTGATGGGGCTGGTCCAATCCAGCGCTTTCGTCATATAACCCTTCCAACGATATTAATGATTGCAGCGCCAGTGTTTATTACGCAATATACCTTTAATCTGAACAACTTCAACATGATTTACCTCTTTAATGAAGGCGGACCAGGAAGTATCGGAGCAGGTGCGGGTTCAACGGATATCTTAATATCATGGATATTTAAGCTTACAACTGGAACATCACCACAATATTCAATTGCAGCAGCAGTAACATTATTTATTTCGATATTTGTCATTACTATTGCGTTGATTGTATTTAAAAAGACAAAAGCATTTGAAATGGAGGATTAACGATGAGTAATTTATTCCGATCACAAAAATCTTCCCGATTCTTTACAAAGTTTTTCACGTATGCATTTTTACTACTCCTATCCGTGATTATATTGTATCCTTTGTTGATAACAGCAAGCTCCGCGTTTAAAGCCGGTAACATCTCCGCCTTTGATCTCAGTTTCGATGCGACATGGACATTGGATAACTTCAGGAGATTATTTACAGAAACACTCTATGGCGAATGGTATATTAATACGTTGGTCATTGCATTTGTCACGATGATTGTCCAGGTGATACTTATTACATTGGCCGGTTATACATTTAGCCGTTACCGTTTTATTGGCCGTAAGAAAAGCTTGATGTTTTTCTTACTCGTACAGATGATACCAACGACTGCTACTTTAGTTGCTTTCTACGTTATGGCATTGCTGTTAGGTGCACTCGACCAAAGTTGGTTCTTGATGTTCCTTTACATTGGTGGAGGTATTCCGATGAATACATGGCTCATGAAGGGGTATTTTGATACGATACCATACGATTTGGATGAATCGGCAAAGCTGGATGGTGCTGGTCACTTCAGGATATTCGCACAAATCGTGCTGCCAATGGCAAAACCGATGATTGCTGTTCAAGCATTATGGGCATTTATGACACCGTTTGGCGAATACATGTTAGCTAAATTCCTATTGCGGTCACCTGAAAATTACACTGTAGCAATTGGATTACATACATTTATTAGTAATCCGCAAGAACAGAAAGTAGCACTCTTCTCTGCAGGGGCAATCTTAATTGCGATACCGATTAGTATCTTATTCTTTATGTTACAAAAGAATTTTGTTTCCGGTTTAACTGCAGGCGGAACAAAAGGATAATCGATTTAAATCATAGAAATGAAGTGAGTATAGATGAAAACAGATATATTCCCATTAAATTACTTTAAAAGTATATTCAGGCCTACCGACATGTTTACGGGGAGACATCAATTAAACTGGTTGCAAATCATTATTGTGTTTTTCTTTTTAAATGGTTTGATTTTGATCCCAGTGTCGCTGGATTTTGCGAAAATGGATACTTACGAAATTGATGAAACGTATCCGAATGCGTTTGCACTTATTGATGACACAACCGTGACCTCATTAGAAAATGCAACTTTCTCTCAAGGAGAAATGGAGCATGCTCCTACTTTCTATCAAGAGAAAGAAACTGGCGTGATCGGCGGAAATTTATCAGATGAGAAAATGGAGCAAGCGCTGGAAATGGAAAATGCAGTCCTCTTCCAAAAGGAAGGCATAACAATCAAAGAAGCGGGGCAGCCAATTGCAAACATTAAATATACTCGGGATTTCAATTTGTCTGGAGTAACCAATGAAAAAGAACTGCAAGCAGCGATTTCTAATCAATGGTTTACCCAGAATAAAGCAATCGTTGTAGGTGGCTTAATCTTTGCTGTTTTTAATATCGCCTTTGCAAGCCTGCTCTTTTTTGTAATAGGTGCTTCATTCTTCATCTATTTAACGAAGAGAGGTCAATCCTCATCAATAGGGACATATAAAGAATCTGTCAATCTAATTGTAAACACACTTGGATTAGCAACTTTAATCGCAATGATTATGGGATTGTTAGGATTCGATGTTATTGTCATTATTATGACACAGTCAACGGCTCTAATCTTTATCTTGCTCGCTGTGTTTTATCATACTCACTTCAGTGATGAGTACGTTGAAAGGAAACAACTACAGAAAATAAAGACCCAGTATGGGAAGTCAGTCGATTAAAGAAGCGGGGTGAAATGGAAAATGGTAACAATTAAAGACATAGCAAAGGTAACAGGTGTATCACCCTCTACAGTTTCTAGGGTAATTGCCGATAATCCGAGAATTAGTCCTGATACAAAGAAAAAAGTACGAAAAGCAATGAAAAAGCTAGGTTATCATCCGAATATTCATGCACGAAACTTAGTTGCCAAATCAACAAAGTCAATCGGTGTTATCTTGCCATCATCTGCTGACAAAGCATTGCAAAACCCATTTTTCCCAGAAGTATTACGGGGAATTGGATCTGTTACACATAAGGAACAATATACAATGATGCTTTCCAGCGGACAAACAGAGGAAGAAATACTTGCGGAAGTTGAACGTATGGTTTATGGCAGTTATGTCGACGGTATGATCTTACTTTATTCCCGGATGAATGATCCTGTTACGCAGTTCCTTAGGGAAAGTGAATTTCCGTTTGTTATCGTTGGAAAGCCCTATGAGAACATCAGCGAAACAACCCATGTCGATAATGATAACTTTTCAGCAGGGAAAGAAATTACCGAACATCTTATTGAACAAGGGCATGAAAAAATCGCTTTTATTGGTGGGGCAAGGGATTTATTCGTAACAGTTGACCGTGAGGAAGGCTATAAAGCAGCACTGGATGAAGCTGGACTAGAAAATAAAGAAGCGTATCAGATTCATACCGAATTTCTGAAATCAGGAGGGCGGGAAGCAGTAGAGAGTTTATTAGCGCTCGAGACGCCTCCGACAGCGATTGTAATTAGTGATGATTTAATCAGCTTAGGTGTTTTAAGCATGCTTGAAGATTCGGGATTGCATGTTCCAAAGGATATTTCGTTAGTAAGCTTCAATAATGTATATTTATCAGAAATTACACGTCCTGCATTAACAACGATTGATATACAAATCTATGAAATAGGCGCACAATCAGCTAAAGCATTAATAGAAAAGACAGTAAATAAATCAGAACCGGCAAAACGGATCATCATTCCACACAAAGTAATTTACCGTGAATCCGTAAGTGAATATAAGTCTGAGTGAATATGGAAGATTGACTGGCCCCCTGCGCATGGAAATGCGGATTCACTAGACAAATAGCCGAGAAATAATCGAAGGAGGAATCGTCCTATGACAAAAATTCGTGTTGCCGTCATTGGCTGTGGAAGTATTGCAAAACACCGCCACTTAATCGAATACAACAATAACCCACATGTGGAGATTGTCGCTGTGAGTGACATTAATGAAGCAAGAGTAAAAGAAACTGCTGAAAAATATCATGCTAAGGCATATACAAGTTATGAAGCATTGCTGGAATCAGAAAATATCGATGCAGTGAGCGTCTGTCTCCCTAACTATTTACATGCACCAGTAAGTATCGCTGCCCTAAATGCAGGCGCTCATGTCTTATGTGAAAAACCGATGGCAACTTCCCGTGAAGAAGCTGAACAGATGATTGAAGCAGCCGAGAGGAATAATAAGAAACTCATGATCGGCCATAATCAACGCTTCGTTTCTTCTCATCAAAAAGCAAGGAAATTAATCGAACAAGGTGAAATTGGAAAAATTTATAGTTTCCGTACGAGTTTTGGACATGGTGGCCCAGAAGGCTGGAGTGCAGACGGAGCGGACAGTTGGTTCTTCAAAAAAGATCAGGCCTTTATCGGAGCAATGGGTGACCTTGGTGTACATAAAGCGGATTTACTGCGTTATCTGTTAGGTGAGGAATTCGTAGAGGTTGGAGCTTTTGTCGAAACGAATGCGAAAGAAAATATCAATGTCGATGATAATGCAACGTTAATTTTAAAATCAACAAGCGGCATCGTCGGTACACTTGCAGCAAGCTGGGCATATACCGCAAAAGAAGATAATTCAACGATTCTTTATGGGGAAAAGGCAACGTTAAGGCTTGAGGATGATCCCGAATACTCCCTTATTGTGCAATACAATAATGGAGAGGTAGTGAAGTATGAGTTGGATGGCATTCAATCGAATGAAGATGGAGGTCAAACAACCTCACATACAATCGATCATTTCATCGAATCCATTCTTCATGATACAAATCCATTAATTGATGGCGAGGAAGGTAAGAAATCATTGCAAGTGATTCTAGGTGCATTGGAATCAGTGGAAACGAAACGAATTATCAGTTTGGAGAAGTGAAATGGATGCGGAAATTGAAAATGGGAATCATCGGAGTAGGTGGGATAGCGCAAGATCGTCATATCCCGGCCTACCAGGCATTATCAGACAAAGTGGAAATTACCGCAATACAAGATCTTAAAATTACAAAAGCAAAAGAAGTAGCGGAAAAGTTTAATATCCCTTACGTGTTTTCCGATTATGAAGAACTATTCGCCACCGTTGATGCGGTGACAATTTGCACACCGAATAAATTCCATGCAGAAATCTCTATCGCGGCATTAGAAGCAGGAGTCCATGTTTTATGTGAAAAACCGATGGCCATCACGGCCGAAGAGTGCGATTTAATGATCAAAGCAGCAAAGAAAGCGGATAAGTGTTTAAGCATTGCGTATCATTATCGGTTCATAGAATCTGTTCAGCTGGCAAAACAAACGATGAAAGAGGTTGGGGACCCGCTTGTAGCAAGGGTCCAGGCATTAAGGTGCCGGAAAGTTCCGGGCTGGGGTGTATTTACGAATAAACAATTACAAGGCGGAGGAAGTCTGATAGATTGGGGTTGTCACTTTTTGGATGCAGCACTTTGGCTATTAGATGAACCCAACGCAGTAGAAGTAACAGGAACAACGTATAACAGATTAAGCAAAACGCCAAATCAGCTCAACGACTGGGGCAACTTTGATCATGAATCTTTTGATGTGGATGACCATGTATCTTCCTATATCCGATTTGAGAATGGTGCCTCTATGTTATTTGAATGCTCTTGGGCAGCAAATATAAAAGAAGATACGACAAATGTAAGCATATCCGGTTCGAATGGCGGATTGAATGTATTTCCAATTGAATTCTATCAGCCGAAACACGGAGCATACCTAACAACCACAGCAAAAGTAGAAGATGATCAAGCAAAAGCAGGATTTCTTCAGGCCAAAAACTTTATTGAAAGCTGTCTTGGGGAAGCGGAATTAGTGAACAAACCCGAGCAAGCCAGAACTGTTACTAAAATAATTGAAGCGATTTACAAAAGTAGTGAAAACAAATCAAGTATAACATTAAATTAACTGGAGGCGGTATCCATGAAATTAGGCGTATTTACAGTATTATTTAATGAAAAACCTTTTGAACAAATGTTGGATCATGTAAAGGAAGCTGGATTGCAAGCAGTTGAAATTGGTACTGGTGGGAATCCTGGCACTGCTCATTGTGATGTGGATGAATTACTCGCTAATGAGGATAAACGGAAGGAATTTATCGATAAAGTCCATTCAAGGGGCTTAACGATCAGTGCATTCAGCTGCCATGATAACCCGGTTTCCCCAAATAAAGAACATGCAAAAAAATCCCATGATATGTTCGTGAAAACCGTGAAACTTGCGCAAATGCTGGATGTACCAGTCGTCAACACGTTTTCCGGTACACCAGGATCACATGAAGATTCCAAATACCCTAACTGGCCTGTGACACCATGGCCAACCGAGTACACTGATATTTTAAATTGGCAATGGGAGAAAAAATTGATTCCTTATTGGAAAGAGCAAGCTCAATTTGCAAAAGATCATGGGGTGAAAGTTGGATTGGAACTTCATGCAGGCTTTCTCGTTCATACACCTTATACATTACTGAAACTGCGAGATGCAACGAACGAGGCAATTGGTGCTAATCTGGACCCAAGTCATTTATGGTGGCAAGGCATCGACCCGGTTGCAGCGATTAAAATATTAGGTAAGGAAAATGCGATTCATCATTTCCACGCGAAAGACACATTTATTGATCAAGATAATGTAAACATGTATGGACTGACAGACATGCAGCCATATGCAGATGTCCAGACGCGTGCATGGAGTTTCCGTTCAGTTGGGTACGGTCATAGTATCCAAGAATGGTCTAACATAGTTAGTGCATTAAGGACGTATGGCTATGATTATGTCATGAGCATTGAACATGAAGATCCAATCATGTCTATTGATGAAGGCTTTCGCGCAGCAGTTCGAAACTTGAAAGCTATCAATATGGAAGAGGCCCCCGCTAATATCTGGTGGGCATAATCTTGCTTTACAGGAAAAGAATTAGCTGATGTTCTATATCAAACCGTTCAGCTAAAGGAGGAAATAAGTATGACTAGCCAGTGGTGGAAGGAAGCGGTAGCCTATCAAATTTATCCGCGAAGTTTTATGGATTCAAATGGAGATGGCGTCGGGGATATCCAAGGTATCATCTCGAAATTGGATTATTTACAGGATTTAGGGATTGATGTCATTTGGATCTCCCCAATCTATCCATCTCCGAACATTGATAATGGTTACGATATTAGCGATTACCAGGGAATTTCAGCCGAATACGGAACGATGGAAGATTTTGATGAATTACTGGAAGAGGTACATGCCCGTGGTATGAAATTGATTATGGACCTCGTCATTAACCATACATCGGATAAGCATGAATGGTTCATTGAATCCCGTTCTTCAAGGGACAATCCATACCGGGATTATTATATTTGGCATCCTGGGATAGACGGCAAAGCCCCGAATAATTGGGAATCTATCTTTGGAGGGTCCGTCTGGGAATACGATGAGAAGACAGGGGAATATTACATGCATGTATTCGCCAGTAAACAACCAGACCTCAACTGGGAAAACCCGGAAGTTCGCCACGATTTGTATAAAATGGTGAATTGGTGGTTGGACAAAGGAATCGATGGTTTCCGAGTCGATGCAATTTCACATATTAAAAAAGTTCCCGGTTTTCCGGATATGCCGAACCCCGACAATCAAAAATATGTTCCTTCGTATGAGGGACATATGAACCGACCTGGAATTGAAGTTTTCCTGGAGGAACTAAGAAAAGAAACATTTGATAAATATGATATTATGACCGTCGGAGAAGCGAACGGAGTCAAAATTCAACAAGCGGATGCATGGGTCGGCGAGGAGAATGGCTTTTTCAATATGATTTTCCAATTTGAACATTTGGACCTTTGGGGCAAGAGTGCAACAGGCGGACTCGATATGCAAGGTCTTAAAAAAGCGCTCAGCAAATGGCAAAAAGGTCTGGATGGTATCGGCTGGAATGCTCTGTTCTTAGAAAATCATGATCAGCCTCGTTCTGTTTCCACATGGGGAAATGATACGGACTTGCGGGAAAAATCGGCAAAAAGCTTTGCAACCATGTACTTTTTAATGCAAGGAACACCGTTTATTTATCAAGGGCAAGAGATTGGAATGACGAACGTCAAGTTTGATTCCATTGATGATTATAATGATGTTGCAATTAAAACACTTTATAAAGAAGAACGGGTAGCCGGTAAAAGTCATGAAGAGGTGATGAAAATCATCTGGAAGAGCGGCCGGGACAACTCCCGAACACCGATGCAATGGAATAGTAAGGAAAACGGCGGATTTACAACGGGAACACCATGGATGAAAGTAAATCCAAATGTGAAGGAAATCAATGTAGAAGCCGAACTGGAGAATCCCGATTCCATCTACCATTATTATAAGAAGTTGATCGAGCTGCGCCGTGGAAATGAGACACTCATATACGGTAGCTATGAACTTATCTTAGAAGAACATGAGCAAATTTATGCTTACGTGCGTACGTTAGGTGAGCAACAGTATGTTATTTTAACAAACTTATTGGATGGTACTGCCGATTTCGAGTTCCCTGAAAATTTACTAGGGAAGCAGGCGGAATTGCGATTAAGCAACTATCAGGTGCAAGAGGCTCATGAAACACTGGATACGATGACTTTCCGTCCGTATGAAGCCCGAGTGTATCAGATAAAATAAGATGTTGTTTGATCATTCAGGAGTAACCTACTCATAAGGAAGCAATCCGCTAAACTTACATGATAAGGAGTACGTCTAAATGGATGAGTTGATGATAGGCATAGATATTGGAGGCACTACTGTAAAAATCGGCTTAATCAATCATAAGGGAGAATTTTTAGTTAAGTGGAAAATACCAACGAACAAAGATAATGCAGGAAAGACAATTGTAAAAGATATTTGGGCATCGATAGCGGATACCTTATCAAAATACAAAATAGAAAATAAAATAATAGGAATAGGTGTGGGCGCTCCAGGCTTTATACATCCAGTAACTGGTATCGTGGAAGAGGCTGTAAATATTGGTTGGAAAAACTTCAATCTGAAAGAAGAACTTCACCGATTATCAAGTTTACCTGTATTTATAGAAAATGATGCTAATTTAGCAGCATTAGCGGAGAACTGGAAAGGGAGCGGCAACTCTGCTGAAAACCTTATATTTATTACGCTTGGCACTGGAGTTGGTGGCGGAATTATCGCAAATGGAGAGATTTCGAACGGAACGAATGGCACTGCCGGTGAAATTGGACACATTTTAGTTGCGCCAAACGAATACCGCTGTAATTGCGGAAGAATGGGATGTTTGGAAACAATAGCTTCGGCAACGGGAATTGTGCACATGGCCATGGATCATATAAAAGAAGCTCCTCACGGTGTACTCGCTGCCCGTTATAACCAACGTGGTATGTTAGAAGCGAAAGATGTTTTTGATTGTGCAACGTCCGGAGATGAAGCGAGTCAAAGGATTATTGAACGGATGGCAGATATGTTAGGTAAGGCGATGGCAAATATGGCAGTTACGATCAATCCTAGTCAGATTATAATTGGTGGCGGACTCTCTAAAGCAGGGGAGCCGCTGCTCGCTAAAATAACAGCAGCATTCAAAAAGTATGCCCTTCCTAGGGTAAGTGAATGTTGTGAAGTGAAGCTCGCACAATTGGACAATGATGCAGGAATGATTGGTGCGGCTTATCTTGTGAAAAGTCGATTTGAGAAGCGGGAACTAAGGAATGATAATTTAGTAGAAGCATAAAAGGAGAAAGCCGTAAGAATGGCTTTCTCCTTTTAAAGTTATTTAGGAAACGTTTAATAAAAGTGAAATCATGAAATCTAGAATTAGTCATACCTGATATAGACGAATATATCACTTCTAATATTCTTTGATATTTTCCTGTAAATTGAAGAAACTAACAGGCAGAAAGGAGGTATTATCCAATGTCTATTAAAAATCCGTTAATAAGGTTAGTTTGTGTATTTGCGGTGATCATGGTTCTTTCTAGTTTTGGCTCGCTACATGGAGTTGCAGAAACTCAAGCTCAGAATGCAAATAATGAAGTCGTGGTCGAATTGAACGATGATTTCTTTAATCCGGACGTAATTACGCTTCCAAATGAAGAAACGACAATTCTACTGCTTCAGAATAAAGGAATGAAAGAACATACCTTTACTGTAAAAAGACTAGCCATTGATGTGGAGCTTCAACCGGGAGAAGAGAAAAAAATCTCGATAAAGCCCGAAAAGACCGGCACGTATGAATTGATATGCCGATACCATGAGAAGGAGGGCATGGTTGGAGAAGTAGTGGTTGAATAATGAGGATTTGTTGAATTACGACACAGCATGACATCTCGGAGAGAGAGGGTCATGCTTTTATTTATCGACAGGTGCTATGATTATCGCGTGTCCAGTGGGAATGGGTCTTGGAGTTACTGTTGTTCCAGAATTATTCTCTGTTTTACCGGCAAGCTTACAAATTTTAACGAGTAATGGTATCGTTGCAGGAAAAAGAAGCATAGTTCGTTTTTATAAAGGTATCTCTAATAGAGGGATACCTTTTTTGTTTCCAGCATAAGTTTTCTAATAAAGGTTCTTTAGGGTCACTCTTTTTGTCTATGAACCTTGTCACGGACATTCCAGGAGCGTTTTTATTTCTTTTGTCCGTGACAGGAGCTCACGGACAATTGAAGCAAGAAGAACAGGAACTTTGTCCGTGAGAAGAGCACTCATGGACGATTGAAGCAAGAAGAACAGGAACTTTGTCCGTGATCCCCTTTGTCACGGACTTTCCACGGTAGTATTCCGTTTCTTATGTCCGTGATAGACTTTTATCATGGTGATTTTACTAGTTTATTCCGTTACCCTAGAAATTAGACGAATGCTTAGTAGAAGTTTTTATGGTAATTTAAAAGAAAACGGATCGGGGGCAGACAATTGAAAAGAAAGATTATTAAAGTATTAGCAATCCTTTTTATTGTCCTGAGTGCATCTTTGTTTTTCGTTGTTAATTATTTTTATGGGGAAGCTGTAAAGCGTGGAGTGGAAGTGGAGTTGTATGATGGTAAAAAGGAACAAACTGTTGAGGTCGTAAAAAAGGAGGAAGAACCTTCTACATTAGATGACGCGAGGAATTGGTTTAAAGAACAAAATTTGGAAGCTGTTAGCCAAACTTCTTTTGATGGATTAACATTATATGCTAGGTATTTAAAGAATGAAAAACAAAATAATAAAGCAGTCATTCTTGCCCATGGTTATAGATCGGATAGTGACAAAATGGGAGATTATGCTAAATTCTATTATGATCTGGGATTTGATATTCTAATTCCGGATGCAAGAGGGCATGGAAATAGTGAAGGAGATTATGTTGGTTATGGATGGCATGATCGAATTGATTATCTTGGATGGGTTGATGTATTAATTGAAAAATATGATATAGAAGACATAGTCCTTCATGGTAATTCCATGGGGGCGGCTACTGTATTAATGGTAAGTGGTGAGGAATTGCCTCCACAAGTGAGAGGTATTATTGCAGATAGTGGATATACAACGGTAAAAGAAGAGCTTGCCCATCAATTAAAGCATTTATATGATTTACCAGCACGTCCGCTTTTGGACTTTACTAGTATGATGACTAAAGTTAGATCTGGATTCACCTTTGAGGAGGCATCTGCTTTAGATCAAGTGAAAAATAATAAGCTACCACTATTTATCATTCATGGGGATGAGGATGAATTAGTACCAACAGAAATGGCACATGAGCTTTATGAAGCCGCGGGAGGAGAAAAGGAATTATGGATAGTTCCTGGTGCGGGTCATACAAAAGCATATGAAGTGGCGACGGAAGAATTTGAACATCGATTATCTCAATTTTTAAATGGAATAATCCACTAAGAAAACAAAACATAAAAGAACACCCTCATTTCATATAAATGAACAAACACGTATTATTTATCATTTATCCTTTATAAGGAGTGAGGTCATTGGAAAGTTTGCCACAAATATTTTTGGTCATCTATATGATTATTTTTTCTATAACCCTAGTAGCAAGCATTGTATACTGGGTCAAACAGAGATTTAGTGCGTTGGCAGCAATTGCTATGATATTATCTCTTTTAATACCATTAGTTTCATTTGTGTATACTGCACAGAGAAAAACGGGTAATGGATATGAATTTATGTTGGAGAAAGTGTTTGATTTAAATGGGCTAGCCATTACATTAATGATTGGGTACGTATATATAATCGGCTGGCTTATATTTGTTATAACCGAATTGCTCACAAGGTTATATCACGTTCCATTTATTAATGAGAAACTGAAACCGATGTTTCAAAAGATGGAAGAGCATTGGATAAAGAAAGGGATACCACCGCTTAAGCGTTTCTTTTCATTAATACGGGAAAAACTACCGAAAAGAAGAAAGAAGGCGGACGAGACCTTGGAAGAAGAACATAAACAAAGTAGCCAATAATTTTAAAAAGCAAATACGGATAGTGAGTGATTGAATTGGATAAAAAAATAGTTTCTTTTCCACCAGTACTTCCAGATGAACCAAGAGTTTTAATCCTTGGTTCCATGCCTAGTGTGAAATCACTAGAAGAACAGCAATATTATGGCAATCCTAGGAATCATTTTTGGCCAATTCTTTTTGCTTTATTTCAAGAAAATAAAATAGATAATTATGATGACCGAATCGATTTTGTGAAAAAACATGGAATAGCATTATGGGATGCAATTGCAGCTTGTTATCGGGAAGGAAGTTTAGATTCTTCCATTAAAGATGCAGAGGCTAATGATATAGCTGGGCTTTTAGAGAGATATCCCACTATTCGTTTTATTGGATGTAATGGGACGAAAGCTTTTGACACATTCAAAAAGCACTTTGATTTCACTCAATTTCCGGATGTCCATGTTAAGAAATTGCCTTCCACTAGCCCTATTCCAGGTCGATTTACCAAAACATTTGATGAAAAAGTGGAGTCTTGGAGTATTATTTTAAAATTTATCCCACCTCAAACTTCTGGGGGACAAAGAAAGTGATGGGGGATAAGCTCCACGTAAAGATGTAATAAACTACCATTTATATCGTCTTCCGCTATGACTAACTATTCGAGTATAATAGAATAATAGTTAGCGTAGAGGAGCGAATAAATGAAAAAAATAATCTTAAGAATCGTCGTAGGGTTATTTATTATAGCAATTATTATCAATTTCATGATCGGATATTACTTATATGATTTAGCAATAGAAAGAAATGTTAAAGATTTCTTAAATGGTAATCAGGATTTGCAGGTTTCCGCCCAAGCGATGGAAGAGTTTACACAAGGGGATTGGCGTGATTGGGTAAAAGCTCAAAACTTTAAAGAGTGGAAAATGAAATCTTATGATGGAATTGCACTTCAGGGATATTTTTTACCTGCCAAAGAGCCAACGAATAAAACAGTAGTCTTTGCTCATGGCTATTTAGGACGAGCTAGTGATATGGGCTTGTTTGGTCAGCATTATGTAGAGGAATTAGGTTACAATATGTTTACTGCAGACATGCGAGGACATGGAGAAAGTGGTGGCGACTATATTGGCTTTGGTTGGCATGATCGTCTTGACTTAATCGACTGGGTCAATCGTGTAGTTGATGAACTTGGGGATGATACAGAGATTGTGTTACATGGTCTTTCCATGGGCGCCGCAACAGTATTAATGGCTAGTGGAGAAGAGCTTCCGGATAATGTTAAAGCAATTGTAGCAGATAGTCCATATACAAGTGTAAATGATTTATTTGCATATCAATTGGATAGAATGTTTAAATTACCTGAATTTCCGATATTACCAACAACTGGACTCATCACCAATATAAAAGCCGGATATAACATTAAGGAGGCTTCCGCACTGGAACAAGTAAAAAAAGCGGAGGTACCAATCCTTTATATACATGGGGGAAGTGACACATTTGTTCCAACCTCCATGACTAAGGAATTGTTGAAAAACACGAAAAGTGAAGCAGAGCTTATGATTGTGGATGGAGCTAATCACGGTGAATCCATTATCTTGGAACGAGATAAATATTTAGATACATTAACTAGGTTTTTAGACAAATATGTATATTAAAAAATGGTTCTTCAGTTTTCTGGAGAACCATTTTTTATCCTTTAACCATCGGTGGTGGATAAAGGAAAATCCCATTGATGGAAGTCTTCTTTATACATCTTTTATACAATTAAATGGAGGTTTTCAGAAATATTTATGCATAAATATTAATTTTTTTTCATAAATATACTTGCATAAATGGATAGAAAAATCTATAATAATGAATAATTCGAAAAATATGAAAGGGAGTCATTCGGTGAAAAATGTAGCAATCATTGGTGGAACGGGTTATGGCGCGGTTGAATTAATTCGATTACTTCAGTCCCATCGTTATATGAAGATTAAACAGATCATTTCACATTCACAATATGGAGAGCAAATTACATCTGTTTATCCGCATTTAACAGAATTTTATGATGATCCAATGGAAGAATTAAATATTAATAGATTAAAAGATGAAATAGATATTGTCTTTCTTGCTACACCTGCTGGGGTTGCAAAAGATTTAGTACCACAATTCCAAGAATCAAATGTACAATGCATTGATTTATCCGGGGACTTACGCCTACATTCTCGTGAAGCGTATCTAACCTGGTATGGTAGAGAAGCGGCACCACAGGAAACATTAGATGAAGCGGTTTACGGATTGTCCGAGATTTATAAAGAGGAGATTATAAAGGCAAAGGTTATTTCTAACCCTGGATGCTTTCCCACTTCTGCATTGCTTGGTTTAATACCTGCAGTAGAACATGGGATATTGAATAATCAATCCATCGTTATTGATGGTAAAACTGGAGTATCTGGAGCGGGAAGAAAACAATCTCAGATGACGCATTACTCTGAAACGAATGAAAATGTTACCCCTTATAAAATTGGAAAACATCAGCACATTCCTGAAATCGATTTATATTTATCGCAAGTTGCGAATGAAGACATAGCTACGACCTTTACAACACATTTAATCCCGATGACAAGAGGATTACTATGTACCATGTATGGAAAGTTAGATAAGCAAGTATCCACTCAAGACGTGATGGATTTATACCAATCCTACTATGAAACGCATCCTTTTGTAAGAATTAGAGAAGAAGGAGGATTTCCTTCAACAAAAGAAGTGTACGGAAGCAATTTCTGTGATATTGGCTTACATGTTGATGAACGAACCAATCAACTCATTATTGGATCCGCAATCGACAATTTAGTTAAAGGGGCAGCTGGGCAAGCAATTCAGAATGCAAATTTAATGAATGGTTGGGATGAGAAGCACGGACTATATCATATCCCTATTTTTCCATAAAAATATGTGTTCAAAAAGGAGGATGAAAAGTGTCAATTTCACCGGACTTTTTGGAACAACCTCATAAGGAAAGGATGAAATAAGTTGATCACAACACAACCAAAGAAAATGAATATCTTAGAAAATGGACATGTGACAAGTCCAAAAGGGTTTATAGCAGGAGGGGTACACTGTGGAATTCGTAGAAAAAAACTAGACTTTGGTTGGATTCATTCAGAAGTTCCGGCTGTTGCGGCTGGTGTATTTACCTTAAATGCTTTTCAAGCTGCGCCATTGCAGGTCACGAAGAAAAGTTTAGAAAAGGTCCATAAAATTCAAACCATTATTGTTAATTCTGGGAATGCGAATTCTTTTACTGGTGAACAAGGGTATCAAGATGCTTTAGAAATGCAAAGATTAGCAGCTGAAAAAATGACGGTTGAGGTCGATCAAGTTGCGGTTGCTTCTACTGGTATTATTGGTGAAACATTGCCAATGGATAAGATTCGTATAGGAATTGCCGCTATGGGAGAAGAAAATCATGTAGCTGCAGAGAACTTTGAGCAAGCAATTTTAACAACAGATACAAAAACAAAGCATGTAGCAGCGGAAATCGAAATTGATGGAAAAATGATCACAATTGGTGGGGCGGCTAAGGGATCTGGAATGATTCATCCCAATATGGCTACCATGCTAGGATTTTTGACGACAGATGCCGTAGTTGACGCTGTAAGTCTGCAAAACGCATTACGCCAAACAATCGACTATTCCTTTAATATGATAACGGTAGATGGCGATTCAAGTACAAACGATATGGTCCTTGTGTTAGCTAATGGAACGCAAGAAAATGAAATGTTAAATGAACAACATCCACAATGGGCAGAGTTTGTGGAAGCATTACAATTTGTTAGTCAAGAACTAGCGAAGAAAGTAGCTAAGGATGGAGAAGGGGCAACTAAACTTATTGAGGTTAACACTTTTGGTGCACCAACCGAAATAGTGGCGAAACAGGTGGCGAAAGCAGTTATTTCTTCTAATCTTGTAAAAACAGCTGTATATGGTTCAGATCCAAACTGGGGCCGTATTATTTGCGCAGTTGGCTATAGTGAACAACCAATTTTGCCAAACAAAATTGGTGTGTCAATTGGGGATATCGATGTAGTGAAAGATGGGGCAGTTGTTTCATTTATGGAAAAAGAAGCAAGTGAGTATCTTCAAAATGAAGTAGTTAAGATTAATATCGATTTGCAAAACGGAGAATTTGGAGCAACAGCGTGGGGCTGTGATTTAACCTATAACTATGTAAGAATTAATGCTTCTTATCGTACGTGAGGTGAACAAAATGGGTATTGTTGTGTTAAAAATGGGTGGTAGTGTTTTAGAAAAACTTCCTGAAGACTTTTATAAAAGCCTTGTTGAATTAAAAGAAAAGAAAATATGTGACCCGATTATCGTTCATGGTGGGGGACCTGAAATTAATCAAGCACTTAAGCAAGCGGAAGTCGAAAGCTCTTTTGTGGATGGATTACGTATAACAACTGAAGATGTTCTAAAAATTGCTGAGATGGTGATGAGCGGTTCTATCAATAAACGAATTGTTAATAAGTTGATAAAAGCGGAAGGGATAGCTTTTGGCCTTAGTGGTGTCGACGGTTCTCTTTTACAAGCAGAGCCTATTGATCCTTCGGGGAAATTAGGTTTCGTAGGTAAGGTGAAAAAAATTAATGATTATTGGCTTAAGTTAATCATGGAGCAAGGTGGTATACCAGTTATCTCACCAATTGGAATTGGCAAGGAAGGGATTCGCTACAATATTAATGGGGATATGGCAGCTGCAGCTGTTGCGAGTAGCGTAGGGGGCAAATTGATATTCGTGAGCGATATTCCAGGGGTTATGGAGACGATTGATGGGAAACAAGTGGTCCATTCTAAACTAACCAAACGAGAGATTAATTCCATGATATCTTCCGGAGTTATTTATGGTGGAATGATTCCTAAAGTAAACTCCGCTATGGATGCATTATCGGCTGGGGTAGATGAATCCGTTATTATAAATGGGGTATCTCCGAGTGACTTGAAAGATTATATGAAAGGGAAAAACATTGGAACAAAAATTGTAATGGGAGAGGTCCAACATGTCTAATAATCTAGCAGTTAAAAATATAGCAATCATGAATACATACAATCGATTCCCAGTAAAACTTGTAAAAGGAAAAGGGAGTAAAGTTTGGGATGATAAGGAAAATGAATATTTAGATTATACTTCTGGTATTGCAACATGTAATTTAGGGCATGTTCCAGATCAAGTACAATCTAGAGTAAAAGAACAACTTGATCTACTATGGCATTGTTCGAATCTTTATGAGATTCCGAATCAGGAAGAGTTGGCCGAACTTTTAACTCAAAATAGTGTGTTTGAAAAAGTGTTCTTTTGCAATAGTGGTGCGGAAGCGAACGAAGCAGCAATTAAGATTGCTAAGAAATATGCGAAAGATCAAGGTAATCCAGAACGTACGGATATTGTAACGTTTAAACAATCCTTTCATGGACGTACTGGAGCAACGATGGCAGCTACCGGGCAAGAAAAGATTCATCAAGGTTTTACGCCGCTTGCTGTAGGATTTCGTTATTTAGCTTTAAACGATTTTGAGTCTTTAAGTGAAATTAGCGATGGGAAAACAACCGCAGTTCTTCTAGAAGTTATTCAAGGAGAAGGTGGAGTAAATCCAGTTGATAAAGAATGGCTTACACAGTTGGAAAAAATCTGTAAAGAAAACGACATTCTCCTAATGGTTGATGAAGTACAAACTGGAATGGGAAGAACGGGAACATTATTTGCCTATGAACAATTTGGTGTGAAACCAGACGTAATAACTTTAGCAAAAGGACTAGGATCAGGTATTCCTATCGGTGCAATGCTTGCGAGTGAATCTGTTGCAGCTTCGTTTAGCCCTGGAACACATGGAAGTACTTTTGGTGGTAACCCACTTGCGACAAGTGCTGGAATTGCAACAATCGAAAGCATATTAAGTGATGGATTTCTTGCAGAGGTAAAAGAGAAAAGTGACTGGTTCCGGAAACAATTGGAGAAATTACGGCAATCTTCTAATAAAGTGATTGGAATAAAAGGGCTTGGTTTTTTAGTTGGAATCGAACTTACAGAGCCGGTTGGTCCATGGATTGATCGATTCCGAGAAAAAGGGATTTTAGTACTGTCAGCAGGTGCAAATGTATTAAGAGTTTTACCTCCATTAACAACTACTAAGGAAGAGTTAAACCAATTTGTGAATGTTTTTCATGAAATAGAAACGGAGGAATGACATCATGACTAAAGGATACCTTGTGTTAGAGACGGGCGAATCATTCGTAGGAGAATGGTTAGGAGCAGACATAGAAGCGGAAGGGGAGGTTATATTTAATACGAGCATGACCGGATATCAAGAAATGTTAACAGATCCATCTTATCAAGGTCAAATATTAACATTTACTTACCCAACTGTAGGTAGCTATGGTATCAATATACATGATGATCAAAGTAATGATATTGCCGTTTCAGCTGTTATTATAAATGATGTTTGTGATGAGCCTAGCCATTATCAATCTACTACAACGATTTCTGAGCAATTAAAAAAATCTAATATACCTGGATTAGTAAATATTGATACACGTTCTTTAGTTGCAACTATTAAAAAATATAAGACTGTAAAAGGAGCCATTACGAAGCAAGAAGGGTATACGAATAGTAATTGGAAAAGCAAGGATTCCATAGAATTAGTTAGTAAAGTTTCCGTTAAAGCGCCAGAAGTTTATGGGGATGGAGACCATCATGTAGTCATTCTTGATTTCGGTTATAAAAAATCATTACTTCAAGTACTGTTGAAAGAAAAATGTAAGGTAACGATTGTTCCATACAACACTCCTTTCGAACAAATAAACGCTTTACATCCTGATGGGATCTTAATTAGTAGTGGACCAGGGAATCCTGAAGAATTAAATGGGGTACTTTCAACCATTAAGAAATTAACCCAACATTATCCTACTCTTGGAATTTCCCTAGGTCACCAACTGATTGCTTTAGCCTATGGTGCAAAAACAGAAAGGTTATCATTTGGGCATCGAGGAAATTACCCAGTAAAACAGATGGAAACTAAAAAAGTCTATATAACGTCACAAAACCATGGATATGCTGTCATTGATAACAGTATAGATTCAAATGAATTTCAAGTATGGTTTAGAAATGTTAATGATAAGTCTGTTGAAGGAATAAAACATATACACTTACCCATTCAATCTGTTCAATTCCACCCTGAAGCACATCCTGGGCCAAGTGATACAGAATATATTTTCGCTGATTTCATGCAGCAGGTGATTTCTTCAGGAGGGAAAGAGTATGTCGAAGCATAAATCATTAAATAAAGTATTAGTCATAGGTTCGGGTCCGATTGTTATCGGGCAAGCCGCGGAATTCGACTATGCTGGTACCCAAGCATGTCTTGCTTTAAAAGAAGAAGGTATAGAAGTGGTACTTGTTAATAATAATCCAGCAACGATTATGACAGATGAGTCGATTGCTGACCAAGTATATATGGAACCTTTGACCATTGATTCTTTAGAAAAAATTATTGCCAAAGAAAGACCAGATGGTTTAATTGGAACGCTAGGAGGACAAACGGGTTTAAATTTAACGGTCAAGTTGTATGAAGAAGGTATTTTAGACAAATACAATGTAACATTATTGGGAACTTCTGTTGACTCCATTCAAAAAGGGGAAGATAGAGAAAAATTCCGTCAATTAATGATTGATATTGGTGAACCAATTGCTGAATCCCAAATCGTGGAAACGTTAGATGAAGGTTTGGAATTCATCAAACAAATTGGTTACCCAGTTATCCTCAGACCAGCTTACACGCTTGGCGGAGAAGGGGGAGGTTTTGCCTATAATGAAGAAGAGTTTACGGCACTTCTCAAAAATGGCCTAAGCTTAAGTCCGATTAACCAAGTATTAGTTGAAAAGAGTATTAAAGGTTGGAAAGAAATTGAATATGAAGTAATGCGGGATTCCAATGATACATGCGTGATTATTTGTAATATGGAAAACGTTGACCCGGTAGGTGTACATACTGGGGATTCCATAGTTGTTGCTCCTTCGCAAACTCTGACAGATGTAGAATACCAAATGCTCCGTACTTCCTCTTTAAAAGTAATACGTGCATTAGGTGTAGTTGGAGGATGTAATATTCAATTTGCTCTTCATCCAGAATCTAAAGAATACTGTATTATCGAAGTTAATCCACGTGTTAGTCGTTCATCCGCACTGGCATCAAAAGCGACTGGATATCCAATTGCTAGAATTGCAACTAAATGTGCGATTGGTCAGCATTTAGATGAAATTATTAATCCGATTACAGGTAATACCTATGCATCGTTTGAACCAGTAATCGACTATGTCGTTTTAAAAATTCCACGTTTTCCGTTTGACAAATTTACAGAAGCGGATCGTACATTGGGGACACAAATGAAAGCTACTGGGGAAGTCATGTCCATAGATCGGACTTTTGAAGGTGCATTAAATAAGGCTATTCGATCGCTTGAAATGAATATGTATAGTTTGAAGTGGCCTGGAATGAATGAAAAAACAAACGATGAAATTTTAGAGTTACTCACTAAACCAAATGATTTGCGACTGTTTGCTATCGTGGAGGCTTTCGGGCGCGAAATGTGCATAGAGCAAATCATGAATAGGACACATATCAATTTTTGGTTTTTACGAAAAATAGAACGAATGGTACGGTTTGAAACGAAATTGAGCGAATACGAGTGGCCAAATGTTCCGAAAGAAATGCTAATCGAAGCGAAACGTTTTCATATTAGTGATCTCCGGATTGCCGAACTTGTAGGAACATCTGCGAAAAACCTAAGAGACTATTATAAAGAGGTTTCTTTACAACCAGCATATAAATTAGTAGATACTTGTGCAGGCGAATTTGATGCAGTAACGCCGTACTATTATTCTACATGGCAAGGAAAAGACGAAGTAGAAGTAGTCAATGATAAAAGGAAGGTGCTTGTTTTAGGATCTGGGCCGATACGCATTGGACAAGGGGTAGAATTTGATTATTGTTCCGTTCATGCAGCTTGGGCTGTGAAAGAAATGGGATATGAAGCAATTGTTATTAATAATAACCCCGAAACAGTAAGTACGGATTATTCCATAGCAGATCGATTATATGTTGAACCATTAGCATTAGAAGATGTACTTCAAGTTATTGAGAAAGAACAAGTAGAAGGGGTTCTTATTCAGTTTGGTGGTCAAACAGCCATTAATTTGGCTAATGATTTAAAAGAAGAGGGCATCCATATATTTGGTACACTACCAGAACATATTGACCAAATGGAAGATAGAGAACAATTTTATGAGCTTCTAAATCAACTGAGTATCCCACACATTTCTGGACATATCGTTCACTCTTTGGATGAAGTGTCAGAATCAATATACGATTTAGGATTTCCAGTTCTTATTCGTCCTTCCTATGTAATAGGTGGACAATCGATGTTCATTTGTAATAATGAAAAAGAATTATATAGCTATGTATCGCGTATTCAAAAGGATACAAATGGTCGTTGTTGGCCATTACTTATTGACCAATATTTGCCTGGTGTCGAATGCGAAATTGATGTTATTAGTGATGGGACAGATATTGTTGTTCCGGGAATTTTTGAGCATATTGAACGTGCTGGGGTTCACTCTGGAGACAGCATCGGGGTATTTCCGCCAATTTCTTTAACAGAAGAAGTAAAACAACAACTGATAGATATGGCTAAAAAGATAAGTCAGATCGTTCCAGTTATTGGAATGATGAACATTCAGTTTGTTATTCATAAGGATGTTATCTACGTATTAGAGGTCAATCCGAGATCATCTAGAACAATCCCGATTATGAGCAAGGTAACAGGTGTTCCAATGGTTGAGTGGGCAGTAAGAACACAATTAGGTCATTCATTAAGGGAGATCACAAATCAATTAGATTTACTTCCCGAACCAACCTATTATACGGTCAAATCGCCCATATTCTCAGCAAGTAAACTAAAGGGTGTCGACCATGTCTTAGGGCCTGAAATGAAATCCACTGGGGAAATTATTGGCTTAGGCTATTCCGATAATCAGGCACTACAAAAAGTGGCTTCTCAAATGGGTGATATTCGAAATGTAAATCAGTTATTTGTTTCCATATCCAATCGATTAAAAGAGGAAAGTTTACCTCTTATTCAAAAGTTTGTAGAAGCAGGATCTCAACTTGTAGCAACGGAAGGTACCGCAAAATTTTTAGAAACAAAAGGAATCTATGCATTTCCACTTTCTAATAATAAGGATGAAATCTTTAATTATTGGAAAACGAATATGCCAGATCTTGTGTTAAACATTCCGAACCAAGGAAGAGAAAAGGAAAAAATCGGATTCTATCTAAGGGAATTGGCAGTTAGATACCAAATCCCATATTTCACAAGTTTAGAAACGCTAGACGCAATGGTAGAATGCCATATTAATGAACATCAAGATAAAACCTTATCTCTACAGGAATACTTAGAAATCAGAAAAAGTAAATTAAATTAAATGAAATCGGGAGTGTCCATCACTCCCGATTTCCCTTATAGATATTAATATTCTAATCTTTGTTTAGCTAGTTTAGCATCTTGTTCATAAGCTGCCTGAAGCATTCTTGTTACTTTACCAGGTTTTCCATCAGAAATAATCGTTTTGTCAACTTGGATGATTGGTAAAACTTCTGACGTACTACTTGATAAAAATAATTCATCTGCATTAGCAATTTCTTCAATAGAAAAGGCATCTTCAATGAATTCGATGTTTAGATCATTAGCAAATCTTTCAACAGCCATTCTAACACAACCATGAAGAATGTTATTTGTAGCTGGGTGAGTGAATATTTTTCCGTTCTTCACTAAATACACATTTGAACTACTACATTCCGTTACTTTCCCATCTTTATGTAGAATCGCTTCATAACAGCCATTCTCACTAGCTTCTTGTTTCGCAAGAACATTAGGTAAAAGATTTAAGCTTTTAATATAGCAATTTTCCCATCTTGTATCTCGCTCTGTTATAGCTTTTACTCCATTGTTTAAATTATTTACGTTACGAGGTAATTCTTGGATGTATCCATAAATATTTGGAAGAACGTCTTTTGGAAAAATATGATCCCTTGGAGCTGAACCGCGTGTTGCTTGAAGGTATAACTTTCCGTCCTTTTTCATTTTATTTCTATTTATTAATTCTAGTAATAAATCTTTTAATTCTTCTTTTGAAAAAGGTAATGTTAGTTTAATTGCTTCCGCAGAACGATATAAACGATCTACATGTTCTTCAAATAAATAATACTCACCTTGATAAATGCGAATCACTTCATAAATTCCATCCCCAAACTGTAAGCCTCTTTCTTCAAATGGATACTTTAAATGATCGTGATGCATGAATTTAGTCTGAGTCAAAATAATAGGATATATAGCCATTTTATACTTTCCCCTCCCAAGTAAATCTAGTTTATCACTTCTTCCAAAGCGGGTCGATAACAAATCTTGTCATATCCATGTAACATTTTGTCACCAATTATATCTAGTTTTACAAAAAAGTTAAGGTTTTTTAAAAACTTTGTAAAAAAATGTAGAATTACCTCTTGAATTCAGTATGCTAGATTGTTATAATATATTTTGTTAGTTCGATAAACAAAAAATGCGGGTGTAGTTAAATAGTATAACCTCAGCCACGAGCGATACATCCACCGAATCCGCTACGAGTTGCCTCGAAGTATTCACTTCCCTGAATATGCTTGTAGATGGAGAGGCATGTTGGTCGTGATTGAGTTTAGTTTAATAATTTAATTATATGCGGGTGTAGTTAAATGGTATAACCTCAGCCTTCCAAGCTGATGTCGTGGGTTCGATTCCCATCACCCGCTCCATACATAAGGTTGTAACGCAGTGTTTCGTAGTAAAAAGGGCTACGAAGTATTGCGTTTTTCACTTTCCTAGACCTTTTTTCCACTTTTTAACATGTAAAAATATCCTACGAAGAAAACACCTCCATAATCTTACCTAGATACATAACTTGAAAAAGGCAAAATTTCCGTAGTATTCTGGAACTATATAAAAATAAATCGAAGAAGGGAGGTTCAATAAATGCGCACCGAAGAACTACAACAGGAAATAAGAGAATATGCGATGAAGATAGGCATAGATAAAATTGGATTTGCTACAGCGGATGTTTTTACCGAATTAAAGGAACGTTTAAGACGTCAACAAGAATTAAATTACCAATCTGGATTTGAAAAAGGAACTATTGAAGAACGTACAGAACCGGTACGATTACTTCCAGAAGCACAATCGATTATTTCTATTGCTTTAGCTTATCCGTCTCGAATGAAAAATGCACCGAAAAGTACCAAGGAAGAAAGGCGTGGTCTTTTTGCTAGGGCTTCATGGGGAATTGATTACCACGAAGTCTTACGGGATCGTTTAAACAAATTAGCTGATTTTATTTATGAAAAGGTACCCGAAGCCATAACAAAGATAATGGTAGATACTGGAGAGTTATCTGATCGTGCAGTTGCGGAACGTGCTGGCATTGGGTTTAGTGGTAAAAATACATCCATCATTACTCCTGAATTTGGTTCCTTTGTTTATTTAGGGGAAATGATAACGAACATTCCGTTTATACCAGATAATCCGGTAGAAGATAGTTGTGGAGATTGTAGAAAATGTTTGGATGCTTGCCCAACTGGAGCGTTAGTAGGGGAAGGTGGACAACTTAATGCGAATAGGTGTATTGCATTTTTAACGCAAACAAAGGATTATTTAGAGGATGAATTTCGTATAAAACTCGGAAATCGTTTATATGGTTGTGATACATGTCAGCAAGTATGTCCAAAAAACAAAGGGATCGATTTTCACACACATCCTGAGTTCGAACCGGATCCTGAAATATCCAAGCCGAAATTAATCCCTATGTTGCGAATTTCAAATCGTGAATTTAAGGAAAAATTTGGTTCTATTTCAGGTTCATGGCGGGGGAAGAAACCACTTCAAAGAAACGCATTAATTGCACTGGCCCATTATAAAGACAAAACTGCTGTAACAGAGATTATTGAAGTGATGAAAAACGACCCAAGACCAGTCATTCGCGGAACAGCCGCATGGTCACTAGGTAAAATTGGAACAGAAGAAGCTTTTTTAGCTATCAAAGAAGCTATAAAAGTCGAGAAAGATGATCGAGTAAAATACGAAATGGAAAAAGGATTGGAATTTGCAGAAACAGCTATTTAAGTAGATAAGGTGGTTATGGTACTATGAAGCTTTATTTTGATGAAATCGATACTCCTGTTGGACCGATGACCTTACTTGGACACGATGATAAACTTATTCGAATGGATTTTGGTTCAATGAATGAATTATCCGAATACTATCATAAGTGGATGACACGTTATTTATCATGCACAGAATTAATTCATTATCCAGATGCAAAGGTTTTTTTACAAGCTAAATCGGAGTTAAAGAATTATTTTGATAGAAAACAATCCACTTTTTCAATCGATTTAGAGTTTCATGGTACACCTTTCCAAAGAATGGTATGGCGTTCCTTATATGACATCATTCCGTTTGGTGAAACAAGGTCATATAAAGACATAGCGATAGCGATCGGAAATCCCAAGGCTGTTCGTGCAGTTGGCGGAGCTGTTAATAAAAATCCCTTTTCTATTATAGTTCCATGCCACCGTGTTATCGGAACAAACGGAAAAATGGTCGGTTATAATGGGGGGTTAGATAAGAAGGAGTTTTTATTAAAACACGAAAATATTATAGTAAGTTTTTAATTTTATCCCGCCTATTTATACTTTAACCAAGCCATCCCTTCATAAACTAAAAGTGGAGGGGATTTTTATGGAAAAGGTAAAACATTGGTGGTTAGACTTTTTTCAAAATGAACGAAATAACAATCATTGGTGGGCACGAAAAAAAGCTTTATGGGAAAAAAGAGATGCCAAAATTGTACAGACGAAGGGTAATGGAGAAGTTTTTCAAAAGTTGAAGTATGACAATAAAACCCTTTATAAGTACTTATTTCATGTCTCTTTCTTAATAAAACAGGGAAAGAATTTTCATCTGGAAGAACTGGTTGTTCCGTATCAATTCAGACTAATAGATAACGAAATAGTAGATCATAAACAGATAGTTACCAATACCGTTTCTGAAGATATTCCCACCTTAAGTGTAGATAAGACAACTGAACGAAATGGTGAGCGATTTTCTTATGATCGACATGCTGCGGTACAATATGCAGAACGTTGGTGGAATAGTTATAATCCAGAATACCGAGTGTTTGATGTGGATTGTACCAATTTTGTTTCTCAGTGCCTTAGAGCTGGTGGGGCACCAATGCGAGGGGCACCTTTTCGTGAAAGAGGCTGGTGGTATAGTGGAGATAATTGGAGTTATAGTTGGGCAGTTGCACATTCATTACGTTGGTATTTGAGTGGTTCCAGAGAAGGTTTAAAAGGAAGAGAAGTAGAAAATCCTGAAGACCTTTTATTAGGTGATATTATTTGCTATGATTTTCAAGGAAATGACAGATGGGACCATAATACAATCGTTGTAAGTAAGGATGCATATGGAATGCCTTTAGTAAATGCACATACGGATAATAGCAGGCATCGATATTGGTCTTATGAAGATTCAACGGCATATACGCCGAATATACAATATAAATTTTTCCGTATTGGGGAGTAGAAATGTTATAATAGATGTTGTACTTAAATGGATAGGAGAATAGAAAAGTGAGTTTACATGTTGTATTATATCAACCAGAAATTCCGGCTAATACAGGGAACATTGGAAGAACATGCTTAGCAACAGATACTACCCTTCATTTGATTCGTCCACTTGGCTTCTCTACGGATGATAAAATGGTTCGTCGTGCGGGTCTTGATTACTGGCAAAATGTAGATATTCGTGAATATGATTCACTTGATGAGCTTTATGATAAATATCCTGAAGGTGAATTTTATTATATTGAGAACTTTGGTACGAAGCATTATACGGATTATGATTTTAGTGACCAAAATATAGATATATTTTTCGTTTTTGGTAGGGAAACAAATGGAATACCAAAAGAATTGCTTATCGGTAAAGAGGATCGCTGCTTAAGAATTCATATGAATGATAAAGTACGTTCCTTGAATTTATCCAATACAGCGGCAATCATTATTTACGAAGCATTAAGGCAACAGAATTTTACGCATTTGACATAAGAAAAACCGTCATGTTTTCATACATGGCGGTTTTCGTATTATTGATTATCTTTAGGAACTCCCGGTTTTGCTTCATATCCTGATTGGAAAATAGAAACTAGAAATGTAAGAGCTACCCCTAAAATTAAAGCTAACTTCATATGTATTTCCTCCTTTATATAGATGCTATTATAATATAGTATAAATCAAAACGGTTTCAATGTTAACTAAAAATCAACATGAAATATAAATTGAATATTTAGTTATATTTCGTATAATATACAATAATTACGACAATTCATTTTCTTTACAAATATCGTGTGGATTTATTGTATCCATCCATAAAATAATGTATATTATTGGTGAAGGGCAGTATCAATCAATTATAAACCGTTTACAAAAACGGAGAAAGTATTTATGGGGGTATTCATCGTGGTAGTAGGATTGGAAGAATCTGCTAGAGGATTTTGGGAACAATTTTATGGCCCAAATATTGGGTATGTACAGCAACAATATGAATTATTTAAAAAAGATCCTGAAGCTGTCGAACCATCAATCAGGGAAATATTTGAAAAATATGGTTCACCTGAGAAGCTAAATCAGCAAAATATAGAAAATTCAACAAACATAGCGACTCCTAATGCTCCTTCGAATTTTGATGTGAAAAAGCTAACCTCAGCATTGAAACTTGTTGAGGCTATTCGTCGTTATGGTCATTTAGAAGCTGATATATACCCTGTATATCAACATAAAGACCCAATGTCCCATGAGATTGATCCGGAAACATATGGTATTACAGAAGAAGATTTAAGAAATATGCCAGCTAATTGGCTATGGGAACAATCCCCAGCTGGAGTTGAAAATGGTTTAGATGTATACAATACATTGAAGAAATATTATACAGGAACCATTACATTTGAGTATGATCATGTAAACAACGATGAGGAAAGAAAATGGTTATTTGATTTAATCGAATCTGGCAATGCTAGATTAGAATTATCAAAGGAAGAGAGAATTCAATTACTAGAGCGATTAGCTCATGTAGAAGGTTTCGAATTATTTCTACAAAAAACATTTGTAGGGCAGAAACGATTCTCAATCCAAGGTCTAGAAATGATGGTACCAATGTTAGATGAACTAGTTAATTTTGGTAATCAAGATAATGTAGAAGATATTATGATGGGTATGGCACACCGTGGACGCCTTTCCGTTCTTGCACATGTGCTTGGAAAACCAATCGATAAGATTTTCTCTGAATTTCATCATTCATCAGATAAAGAATTAATACCTTCTGATGAAAGCTCAAGGAAAATTAATTATGGATGGACAGGTGATGTTAAGTATCACTTTGGCGCTCAAAGAATAGTTAAAAATGGAGATCACACAACAAGAGTAACTTTAGCTCATAATCCATCACACTTAGAGTTTGTAAATCCAATTGTAGAAGGTTTGGCTCGAGCTGCACAAGATGATAGAAGTAAAGCAGGCTATCCAAAACGTGATGTTGATAAAGCATTTAGTGTACTTATTCATGGAGATGCTGCATTTATCGGAGAAGGCGTTGTAGCGGAAACACTAAACTTAAGCGGATTACCTGGATATCATACTGGTGGTACTGTTCATATTATAGCTAATAACCTATTAGGTTATACAACGGATCGAGAAGATGGCCGTTCTACTAGGTATGCTAGCGATATGGCTAAAGGTTTTGAGATTCCAATTATTCGCGTCAATGCAGATGATCCTATTTCTTGTATGTCCGCAATTAAAATTGCCTATGAATACCGTAAAAAATTTAAAAAGGATTTTTTAATAGATTTAGTAGGTTACCGTCGTTATGGTCATAATGAAATGGATGAACCAAGGACGACACAACCTTTACTTTATAAAGAAATAGATAATCGTCCTTCCGTAACGTATGTATATGCTGCCTCATTGGAAAAAAACGGATATATTAATGAAGGTGACATAAAGCAGATTACGGATAAAGTAGAACAAGAGTTTCGCGAAATATATAATAGTATGATTGAAAATGACTCGGTAGATTCAGAACCGACCCCAATGCCAAGTGTTTTAAGAAACGGTTTAAATAAATTTGAAACTGGCGTCGAACTAGAATCATTGAGGAAACTTAATAAAGATTTGTTAAAACGGCCTGAAGGTTTTAAAGGATTTAAGAAAACAGAAAGAATATTAAAACGTCGTGAAGATGCCCTTGAAGAGGGAAATAAAGCGGATTGGGGAACGGGTGAAGCATTAGCATATGCTTCCATACTAAAAGATGGAATTCCAATTCGTATCACTGGTCAAGATACCGAACGTGGTACCTTTGCCCATCGTCATATGGTGCTTTATGATGTAGAAACTGGTGAAAAGTATTGTCCGTTACATGGAATTGAGGATGCTAAAGCAACATTCGAAATTAGAAATAGTCCACTTTCTGAAGTAGCTGTACTAGGATTCGAATATGGATATAGCATTCATTCTCCAGAGACATTAGTTATATGGGAAGCTCAATTTGGAGACTTTGCCAATGTGGCGCAAGTAATGTTTGACCAATTTATTTCTTCTGCCCGTGCAAAATGGGGAGATAAATCGAATCTAGTAATGTTACTTCCGCATGGATTTGAAGGTCAGGGACCAGAACACTCTAGTGCTCGTCTAGAAAGATTTTTGCAAATGGCTGCAGAAAATAACTGGATTATTGCTTATCCTACATCATCTGCACAATTCTTCCATTTAATACGCCGACAAGCTAAATTAGGTGGGGAAGATGTTGCGAGACCGTTAGTTGTTATGACACCTAAGAGTAGTATGATTCGTAATCCAAGAATGGCATCTGAAGCAGCAGAATTTACAGATGTTAAATTTAAATCATTGAGAAACCAGCCAAACTTTGCAATAAGCAAAGATGCAAAACGTTTATTAATTGGTACCGGTAAGATCATGGTAGATATTGAAGAAACAATGGATGGATCAAGTGAAAACTACGACTGGTTACGTATCGTTCGACTTGAACAAATTTACCCATTCCCTCAGAAAGAATTAGAAGAGATTATTAATGAACTTCCAAATCTAGAAGAAATTGTTTGGGTTCAAGAGGAACCAAGAAACATGGGAGCATGGGACTTTGTCGATGATTATGTACGTCCGTTATTAAAGGATGGTCAAAAAATACGTTATATTGGTCGTCCGGATCGATCAGCACCAGCTGTAGGACTTCCAAACGTGCATAAATTTGAACAAAATCAAATTATACAACAAGCAATTAACCCTGAAGGAGGAAAATCCAGTGCAAGAAATTAAAATTCCAGAACTCGCAGAATCAATTACAGAAGGTACTATCGCAGAATGGCTTGTAAAAGTAGGGGATAAGATAGAAAAGGGAGACCCTATTGTAGAACTTGAAACTGATAAAGTAAACGTTGAAGTAAACTCAGATTTTTCAGGGGTAATTACAGAGGTTCTTCAAGAAGAAGGTAACGATGTAGCAGTTGGAGATGTTATTGCTAAATTAGACGAAAATGGAACGGCAGGAGCCGCACCGGCTAAAGCTGAAGCTCCTCAAAAAGAAGAAACAAAGGCTGCACCAGCTACTGAGGTAAAAGCTGCTCCACAAGTCCAAGCGGAAGTAGGTAATCAAGCAGACGTTATCGCTACACCTGCTGCTAGAAAACGTGCACGTGAATTAAATATTGATTTAAGTGCGGTGACTGCACGTGATCCACTAGGTCGAGTGCGTCCAGAAGACGTTGAAGCAACCGCACAAGCTAGTGCAGCTCCAAAACAAGAAACAGTGGCGAAGAAAGATGCACCAGCACAAGTTTCTAAACAGGAATTTGATAAACCAGTAGAGCGTATTAAAATGACAAGACGCCGCCAAACAATCGCTAGGAATCTTGTTTCTGTACAGCAAGAATCTGCAATGTTAACTACTTTTAATGAAGTAGATATGACGGCAATTATGAATCTAAGAAAAGAAAGAAAAGATAAATTCGTTGAAAAACACGGTGTAAAACTTGGATTTATGTCATTCTTTACTAAAGCAGTAGTAGGAGCGTTAAAAGAATTCCCATTATTAAATGCGGAAATTCAAGGTAATGAACTTGTAGTGAAAAAATTCTACGATATCGGTATTGCTGTTTCTACGAATGATGGCCTAGTTGTACCAGTTGTTCGTGATGCAGATCGATTATCATTTGCTGGAATTGAAAGGGAAATTGCTGACCTTGGTAAGAAAGCTCGAGATAATAAATTAGGATTAAGTGATTTACAAGGTGGTACATTCTCTATTACAAATGGTGGAATCTTTGGCTCTATGATGTCTACACCGATTTTAAATGCACCACAAGTAGGGATTTTAGGTATGCATAGTATACAAAAACGTGCGATGGTAATGCCTGATGACACGATTGAAGTTCGTCCTATGATGTATCTTGCTCTTTCTTATGATCACCGAATTGTAGACGGAAAAGAAGCAGTAAGTTTCTTAGTTCGTGTGAAAGAAATGCTAGAAGATCCTGAAACATTATTGTTGGAAGGTTAATCATGTACGAAAACCCTCGTATTGACTTATTGGTTAATACGAGGGTTTTTTTCTTGCTTTTTTGGCAAACTAAAAAGGGCTTTTCCATTGCAATTTATGTTAAAAACGAATATTATATAAAATGTTGGTTTTATTATTCGGAAAGATAGGTGCTTGATATGGAAAATTTCTTTAAACTAAAACAAAACAATACAAATATCCGAACAGAAGTGACTGCGGGAATTACAACTTTTTTAACAATGGCGTATATCATTATTGTTAATCCATCTATTTTATCAGCTGCGGGTGTTCCGTTTGAACAAGTATTTATGGCTACTGTTATCTCTGCAGTTGTTGGAACACTAATGATGGGATTACTTGCCAATTATCCAATAGCGATAGCACCGGGAATGGGATTAAACGCATACTTCACTAGTGTTGTGGTAACACAAGGTTTATCTTATCAAGTTGTTTTTGGAGCGGTGTTTTTAGCCGGAATACTCTTTTTAATATTAACTTTTACTAAATTACGTGAGACAATTATCTCCGCCATTCCTAATTCATTGAAATACGGAATTACGTCTGGAATTGGTTTATTTATTGCATTTGTTGGATTAAAAAATGCGGGAATCATTAGTGCAAATGAAGCAAATGTGATTGGGTTAGGAGATTTGACAAATCCAATGGTTATTTTAGCGATTGTTGGATTATTCATTACTTTAATTTTATATACATTAAAAGTCCAAGGCGCATTATTTTTTGGGATGGTGGCTACGGGTATTATTGCCTTTTTTACCGGGCAATTACACTTTGAGGGAGTCATCGAAACCCCGCCATCCCCTGTATTCTTTGATTTAGACATTGCCGGTGTCTTTGCGAATGGTCTTTATACTGTAATTATTGCATTCTTATTAGTTACACTGTTTGATACAACTGGAACGATGGTAGGTGTAGCTGAACAAGCAGGATATATGAAAAATGGAAAAATGAAGCATGCTAAAGAAGCATTGCTATCAGATGCCACTGCAACAACGGTTGGTTCCATGTTTGGAACAAGTCCTTCTACAGCTTATGTAGAATCTACTTCTGGTGTTGCTGCTGGAGGAAGGACTGGACTTACTTCTGTAGTTGTTGCTATATTGTTTATCTCTTCTATTTTCTTTACTCCTATTATCAAAGTAATTGCAGGTGTTCCGGCGATTACAGCTCCTGTATTGATTATCGTTGGAAGTTTTATGATGGGTGGATTAGCAAAAATAAATTGGCAAGAATTTGAAGAAGCTTTTTCAGCATTTGCTGTTATCCTAATGATGCCCTTTACATCTAGTATTGCAACTGGAATAGCAGTTGGATTTATTATTTATCCTATCCTGAAATTAGTTAGGGGTAAAGGAAAGGATGTTCATTGGATTATTTACGTGTTTGGATTTATTTTTCTACTACAAATGATCTTCTTTCCAATGCATTAAGAACAAAAGCGTAATATAAATTGACTATAAATTGTATAACAATTTGTGGTCAATTTTTTGGATGAAAAAAAAGAATACATACAACGAGATGATTTTCCCTTGCTACTGTAATTTGCGCTATAATAGAATTGATTGCTATTTAGCTCGAATTTTTCTTTTGTCCCACCTAAACGGGCAGTAAAACTCCCACCGATGGGAAGTCTTCTTTATAGAAGATGTTTCACACATAATATAGCATTCCTTTTCTACAAGTAATTTTAAGGCATAGGAATCATGATAACTCATAAGATATTTACGGAAAGAAAGGAAGTACATAAATGAATACGAAACGAATATTATTTACTGGTGGTGGAACGGCCGGACATGTCATTGTAAATTTAGCTCTCATTCCTTACTATCAGGAAAAGGGCTGGGAAATTGATTATATTGGATCACACAACGGAATTGAACGTGATTTAATTACGTCATTAATAGGTGTAACCTATCACCCAATCTCAACAGGAAAATTAAGAAGATATATTTCAAAAGAAAATATTAAGGATCCTTTTAAAGTGCTCAAAGGAACGATGCAAGCTTATCGAATTATTGGGAAGCGAAAGCCATCCGTTATTTTTTCAAAAGGTGGATTCGTGTCCGTGCCAGTTGTAGCGGCTGCCAAGCTTCGTGGTGTTCCCACCATTATCCATGAGTCTGACTATACTCCGGGATTAGCGAATAAACTATCAATTCCATTTGCAAAAAAAGTATTAGCCACATTCCCGGAGACGATGCAGTATTTACCAAAAGATAAATCAGAGCATGTTGGGGCCGTCATTCGCGAGGAACTTTTCCAAGGAAATCGAGAGAATGGATTAAAATTTGCAGGATTGACGAAAGAAAAACCGGTGCTTCTCATCATGGGGGGAAGTGGCGGTTCACAGAAAATTAATGAAACGGTAAGGAATAGTTTATCTAAGCTTTTACATGCGTTTCAAATTATTCATATATGTGGAAAAGAGAAGGTAGATCATTCGATTAAAGAAAAAGGGTATGTTCAATTTGAATATATTAATGAAGAATTAAAAGATATATTTGCTGCAACAGATTTTGTCTTATCAAGGGCTGGATCGAATGCTATTTTTGAATTTTTGGCTTTACGGATTCCCATGTTACTTATTCCTCTCTCTAGAGCAGCTAGTAGGGGAGACCAAATTGTGAATGCCAGGTCTTTTAAAAATAAAAACTATGCTCAAGTGTTAGAGGAAGAGGAATTGACAGAAGAGAAGTTAGTGGAAGAACTACTCCAGTTGAAAAAAGTTGCACCAGTCATGATGGATCAGATGAAAGAGTTTAAAAGTGAAAAAGCACGTGACCGAGTTATTGAAATTATTAAGGAAGTAAGAAAATAATTAGACTAAACATCCCTTGTTAAGCCTAACAAGGGATGTATTATTTTAATCTATTGTTCCGGTATGCATAATATCTACTTTTACATTAAAGTCCACAGATATTCTTGGATATTTCTCATCCCACTCATTTTCCGTTATTAATTTTTCCCTTTTGTTTATTCGATATATCTTACCATATCCGAATGGATCGGCATTAACTTCTTGTGTTTTTTTTAGTAATTCCTCATATTCCTTTTTAAACTGTTTTTCTAATGCTTTTTCAAGCGCTTTTGTAACCTCTCTTTTGTTTATTCTAAGCTCCTCGTATAATTCTGACAAATCTATTGTCATATGGATATCCGTTTGATACGTTAAATCTTTTATGCTTTTCATTTTTGTCTTACTCTTTCCCTTAATGATAAGGAAATTTAATGGAACATCTTCCTCCATGCTATGGTCGTGTTGGATTAGAGGAGATTTGTCAAGATATTTTTCAACAGGTTTTGACGGTATAGTCATTTCTAATGGTGTATTTTTTACACCATCTATTATCATCTTCAATAATAGCCCTTCTTTAAGAGATATTTCCAATGCTAGGTGATCATTATGAAAAACACCCATTCCTTTTAGGGCGGGTACCTCACCCTTTAAACCAATGATAGGTAATACTCCATCCTGACCCGTTGTTGCGGATCTTCGTGAAGAAAATTGCAGGGAAGAGGAAGGAATATTTCCCGATTTTGCTTCTTTTCCAAGTAATTCATCTAAAAACCTTCCAATCAAGGCTGCTTCTTCGGAATCTGCATAAAATATTTCTTTTGCGGTTTCTTCTGCAACCGCAAGTTTCATCGTATCAGATGTGAGTGCATCCCGTGCGGAAGCCATTATATATGGACTTATCCCTCTTTTAGCAATTTCCTTTCCATAAATTTCCGTTTTAAGTTGACCTTCTCTTAATTTAAAACTAACTTGTCTTGCAATTACTTCCCTTGCCCCTTTTAGCGTTTTACCCTCTCCTGAAACGGTGCCATATATGCTGTCTGCTTGAGGATCAAATCGTATGAAATTAACCGTTTTTTCAATTTTGTCATCTTCCGCCACATCAATTCCACGTGCAGTAATAATGGCGAGATCCTCAATTGCCTCTTTTTCAATACAACCAACAAGGAAAACTAAATACAACCCTATTAAACCAATGTGAATTTTTTTTCGCATGATAATCACTTCCTATTTTCCAAGAGTCGTTTTTTTATTAGAACGATAGGCAATAGGATGAATGGATAAACATACACAAGCCAAAATCCCAATTGAGCTGAGAGGTTAATAACTTTTTGTATTAAAAAATGTTCATAAAAAAATGGGCTAGCTGCAAGTGAGATGAGAGAAGCGATATAAAGTGTATATCTCTGAGGTATTTTATACATTCGTTTCATCCCATACGTTATTCCCCACATAAGTATAATCATATTTGGGATAATAATGATCAACCAGCTGGCTACAATGATAAAGTCAAACCTTTCAATAAATGAAAAAGTTTGAAGCTTATATAAAATAAGTAAAACCCATTGCTCGATACTTATTTCACGGTAACTTAAATATCCCATAACGACCATCGTGACAAATAAGGTGATAATGGTTGTCCAACTAGTAGCTAGAAATAGAGGGAACGTAATCTTTTTTTTGTTTTTTATGAATGGATATAGGACTAATACCATTTCAAAACCTAGGAATGAATATCCACTCAGTTTTGCTCCTTCTAATAAGTTAGGTAATGGCGTTTCAAATAATGGTTGAAAGTGGGTTATATCCATTTGTAATGTCGGTTGAATAAGTGGAAGGAAAATCCAATTGGAATAAATACCTAAAACGGTACAAACCCCCACAATGATCCGAATCCCGCCAAGAACGCTATAAATGACTAAACAAAGGATTAAAAAGCTCAATATAAAAATGGAAACATTCGGGAAGATAAACACTCTAACAATCTCAATATATGTAATTAATACAGAGAACATAGAAATAGCAAAGTGTATGATGAATACCATTCCTATTAATTTTCCAACCCATTTTCCGAAAATGTCTACATGGATTCCAAAAATATCGGAACTATCATACTGTTTGAGAATAAGTATCATTGCAATAAGGACACAAACAATATAAGCGTAAGCTATAAGAATGGAGATCCATGAGTCTTGAAGGGTTTCCATGATAACAAGCCTTGGAAACCCAATTAAACCAACTCCGATTTGAATAGATACAACAACGAAGAAAATATAAAAAGCTTGTATTTGTAAATTATCTTTAATTTTAATATTTATATCCATCGTTCCACCTACTCATCAATATCCTTTTTCTGTTTAGCTTTTTCTCGACTATAGCGAATTAATTCTTTTGGACGGTATGACTTAAATCGCTTATTTTCAAATTGTGGTGGTAAGCGAAAAAGTGCTTTATTAAAGTCTTGAAATCTCAATGGATAAACAGGGGATAAATAAGGTCTGCCTAGTGACGTTATCTTTAATAAGTGAATGACTAAGAAACAAAGTCCGAATGCCAGTCCTACCATCCCCAAAACTCCACCAAGTATGATCATTGGGAATCGTATGGCTCTAGCTGCTGTACCCATCAAATAATTGGGTGCTGAAAACGATGCTAAAGCACTAAGAGCAACAAAGATGATCAGAACATTACTTGTAATTCCTGCTTCAACAGCTGCTGTCCCTACAACTACACCACCAACGATACCAATGGTTTGGCCAATTTTAGTTGGGAGTCGTGCTCCAGATTCTCGGAGTAATTCCATTATGAATTCTAAAATCAAAACTTCAACTATTGGTGTAAACGGTACTCCTGCCCTTGATTGACCTAAGTTTATTAACAATGGTATAGGAATAATTTCATAATGAAACGTTACTGCCGCTACGTATAATGGTGTCATAATCGTAGAAAGAATAAATGAAATAAATCGTAATGCTCTTAAAATAGTTCCAATATTCCAACGCATATAAAGATCTTCGGTTGATTCAAAAAAACTAAAAAATGTCGTTGGTGCAATGAAAGCTGTAGGACTATTTTCAACTAATACACCAATTCTTCCGCGATTAATGCTGTAACTAAAACGATCTGGCAATTCTGTTGTCAGGAACTGCGGAAAAATAGTAGAAGTTGAATCCTCTAAATATTGCATTAATACGGAACTATCATCTACTACATCTATTTCCAACTCACTTATTCTTTGTTTCATCGTATTAATATCTGTTTCATTAGCCACAGACTTCAGGTAAATGAGTCGTACTTCGCGTGGTTCTAGTTCCCCAACCAAGAAACTTTCGAGAACTAAGTCTTTCGATCTTATCGTCCACCGAACAATATTCAAGTTCGTAACCAGTGACTCTGTAAAGCCAATTTTAGGTCCTAATACAACCGATTCCGTTTCCGACTGTTCTAAAGAACGTTTTTCTTTTTTTAATAAAAGATAGCCAATAACACTATCTTCTCCTTCTACATAGATAAATACCCCACCAATTAATAAATCCGTCAGTATCTCATCAAGTGATTGGAGTGTTTTTCCATTGCTTAAAGGAATTTCGTTTAAAATAGTAGAATTATTCCATTTCATATCTTTCTCAAGAAGGGGCGTTAATAAATATTCCTCCATCATGTTTCCCTGAACCTGGTAATCAATATAGAAAATTAGCGCTTTTTTACCCTTATTTTCAAATTTAGAAATAGAAAGGTCTGGGTTGTTTTCAAATTTACTATTTAATAATTCTTCTAGATCTTTAACGGTGATTGGAAAAATATTATCTTTTTTCATAAACCGATTTTTTCTCATTCGCATGCCCTCCACGTCGTGAAGCTTCATTGGTATAGTATGCGGAGGAGGGAAGCATTTTATGTAAAAAACAAAAAAACTATCGCAAACATTTTGCGATAGTTTTTTTGTTTTTACTTATTAATTCTCTTATTAGTCTTCTCTAGTAACTACATCCACTTTCCCGGTACCTGGATCGATTACAAGTCCGTGAACTTTAATTCCTTTAGGTAAAAGTGGGTGGTTACGTATTATTTCTACACTCTGTTCTACAGATTCTTCAACTGTATTAAATCCATGGAATTCATCATCAAAATCAATTCCTGAGTGCTTTAGTGTGTCAATCGTCTCTTGTTTAATTCCACGTTCTATCATATTATCTGTTAAAGCATCAACATTTACATGCGACATCCCACAATCATGATGGCCAATTACAACTACTTCATCAGCTTTTAAATTATAGATTGCAACTAAAATACTCTTCATAATACTATCAAAAGGTTTTCGGATGATGGCACCAGCATTTTTCACCATTTTTACATCACCATTTTGAATATTCAAGGAGCGTTGTAATAATTCAATCAGCCTTGATTCCATACAGGTGAAAATAACCATCTTTTTATTAGGATATGTATCCGTTGTGTATGCTTCGTATTCTTTGCTTTCAACGAATTTCCTATTAAATTCTAACATTTCATCAAGATGCATTTTGATCAACTCCATTTCTTTAATAAAATAATATCAGATTTTGTGAGAAAGTCGTAACAATTTTATCTTGATAATATTAATTAACGTCTAACAGAATTAAAAAATAACATGTGGTATAATGAAAATAGATATGGAAGAACCATTTTTAAACGAATGAACGTATATTGCTCGAGGTGATATATGGATAAAAAAATTAATGATAAAACAGATATTATGGATGAAGATTTATATGAAGAAATCGATGATGACGAGTTGTATGAACTGGTCCAAGAAGAACGAAGAAAAGCTTTAGAAAGAGAGAAAATGAGAAAGCACAAGTCACCAAAACGCCCATTTCCGAAATGGGCGTTTTGGCTAATTGCAGTTATGATGGCTTTTAGTCTGTTTTCTACGATTCCTGAAACGTTTTCCATCCCTGCAATCGACTTTTTAAAGACATCAGCAACTTTGTCTAAGGATGAAGATATTCAACAATACAAAAAGGCAGTAGTAGTTGTAGAATCTGAAAATAGTAAGGGGACTGGGTTTGCTATTTCAAGTGATGGGCTTATATTAACGAATCATCACGTCATCGAAAATAAAGATGAAATCGTAGTGGCCTTTCCAGATAATGGTCTTTTTGAAGCAGAAATAGTAACGGCATATCCTTCCATTGATATGGCTTTGTTAAAAGTTGAAGGAGAAGACTTACCATATTTAACCTTATCAGATACTTCCTTTGCTCAGGAAGAAGAAATACAGTTTATTGGAAATCCATTACGATTTAATGGAATCGCTAATGAAGGACACATTGTTGGCACTACCATGTTAAAGGATTGGGAAGAAAACGTGGTGATGATTAACGCCCCTGTCTATCGCGGAAATAGTGGAAGTCCTGTCTTAAATCGGAATGGAGAGGTAATTGGAGTTATTTTTGCGACTTTAGATGATAAATCACACGGTAAAGTTGGATTGTTTGTACCGATTCAATTATTCATTAGTGGGGGATAAAGGCCCCCCACTGTTGGAAGTCTTCTTTATCACCACAATGAAATAAATGGTCATGGATATTTAAATAAAATGTAATGTTTTTGAGATAGCTTCTCTACATTGGTTGCGATACGATAGGGTATGTCGAAGTGGATCGAAAAATGTCGTGACACGAATTAGAAAATGGTGGAATGAAAATGTTAGTTTCTCTAGTAAATCAAATAAATAATAATAGTATGAAACCACACCCAAAAAGTTTCTGTATACTACGAAAAATATATTATCAGGGGGTGCTCCTGTTTAATGATTAATAAAACAGTACAAGAAAAACCCCTTGAGCAGTTGATTATTTCTGCGCAAAATGGAGATACAGAAGTACACAATTATCTGTTAAAAACGTATCAACCATTTGTAGCAAAATGTGTTTCGGATGTTTGTAAACGATATATCAATCCCCAGCACGATGATGAATTCAGTATAGGATTAACAGCTTTTAATGATGCGATTTTTTCCTATTCGATTGAAAAAGGTAGTTCATTTTTGAATTTCGCGAGCATTGTCATCAAACGGAAAGTGATTGATTATATTCGTTACAGTCAAAAGGGCGTTAAAACAGTTTCTATTGATGAGGATTTTGATGATGATCAATTGGAAAACCCTACCGAAATCCGTATTGCTAAGGAGCATTATCAAGAAAAAGAAAATGCGGCCATGTTAAGGGATGAAATTGAAGAATTTAAGAAAAAGCTCTCAGAGTACAAATTAAGTCTTATGGAGCTTACAGAAGTTTCTCCAAAACATAATGATGCAAGAGAATCGGCTGTTCGAACGGCACGTATTTTATATGCGGATAAAGATTTGCGAGAATATGTTTGGAAAAAGAAAAAACTGCCGATTAAAGGGCTTTCCAAGCAGGTGGATGTAAGTAAAAAAACATTAGAACGTAACCGAAAATTCATTTTGGCCATTTTTATTGTTCTAAGTGAAGATTTTATATATTTGAAGGACTATCTTAAGGGTGTGGGTCTGTGAAAAAAGGAATTATACTCGAACGACATCGAAAATATACTATCTTAATGACGAAAGATGGGGCTTTTTTAAAAGGGAAAGTTTACGTAAAGGATGCACAAATAGGTGATGAGGTTGTATTTGAACCAATTTACCCAAAGAGGTTTTTTTTCCTATCCAAAAATAATAAAAGGCATTTACCAGCTAGAATATTAACGGTTGCATGTATCGTACTGGTTTGTCTTTTTCTTCCCTTTTATTTTTCCCCAAACGATAAAACGTATGCGTATGTTACAGTCGATATTAACCCTAGTATAGAATTAGAGGTAGATGAAAATTATACTGTACGAAAAATACATGCTATGAATGATGATGCAGAACAAATAATGGGAGAATTAACGAATTATTTAAACGAAAATTTGGAAACAGTCATTCAGATGATTATGAATACAAGTGAGGAAAATGGGTTAATAAACAACGGGAAAAATATATTAGTTGGAATAAGTTATATGGATGAAGAAAAAACAGATGATGAACAAAAGATTTTAAAGGAAATTGAAAACCATTTTGAGGAAAATAAACCTGATTGGAATCTTGCTGCTTTTAATGTTCCGAAAGATATTCGTGACTTGGCAAACGAACAAGAGACGTCAATGAATAAACTGATGGCTAAACAATTGATTATTGGCCAAGAACCGGAATCTATTCAATCTCTTCAAAATGAGGATTTTCTTGATATTTCAGAAGTAGAAATCATGGATACTTTCTTTAAATCTACAGATAATGCGGAAGAGAAAACAGATGAAGAAGAGATAGTAAATGAAGAGGAACCACAGGAAGATCATGAAGAAGAAATGGAAAATGATGAAAATGTTGAAATGAACGATGACATCAACGATGAAACGAACGAGGAAGTTAATACCCCTAATCCACCCCAGGAATCTGAAGTTGAAGAACATACGGAAACCAATGAGGAAGAAAATATACCAACTGATGAAGATTCAAAGGAAGACCCACATCCAAGTGAATTAAAAGGTAAAAATGGCGAGATTAATTCTAACGGTAATAATATAAAAAAGAATAGCGATCAACATCCAAGTCAAAATAAAAAGGATAATGATCAGGCCAATTGGAAGGATGAAAATCATCCGAGTAATCAAAAAGGAAAGAACGGAAATAATGAATAAACATGAAAGGAAAAGCAAATTATTGCTTTTCCTTTTAATTTTCCAGCTTCAGCGCTAAAGCCGTAGCAAGATCCTTCACCTCATGACACGATAAAGAAGACTTGCCGATGGTGAAACCTGAGGCTTAGTCGCACTTATACCCTTGAGGTGAAAGTCGCTCCGCTTTTCTATACTTCCATCGTCATAGTAGGTGTTTGTTTCATTGCATGGTCTATATAATAAAGAAGGTTGTCATGGGATTCCATTACCTTCTGCTGATCAAGGGAATATCGGTAAGAATGCAGAAAATGCTGGATCTTTTTGGAAAGCATATCATCTTTTGTTCGTACCATCAATACAAGTAAATCATCCCATTGTCCCCAAAGCGTATAATATAAGGCTTTGTCATAATCAGGCACCATTTTACCCCTCCTTAACATTCAGGGTTACTACTATCATGCCCATTGTTAAGGTAACATGTGTATTTTAGTTTATGGTTGGATTACCAGAAATAGTATCAACATTTATCGAATATTGTTCTCCTTAGGAATCATACTATGACTGATTCATAATCAAAAGGAGGAAACAAATTTGAAGAAAAAGCTCTTATCTGGCGCAGTTGTTGTAACAATGGCTTTAGTGGGATGTCAAGCGGGGGATCAAGGAGCCGCTCCTGGTAATATGGATCAAAACAGGAATAACACTGGTGACGGAATGACCAACGTTCGTAACTACACATTAGAACGCGATGCAGATCGTTTCCAAAACCGTGATAATCGATATTTAACCAATAATGATATATTTAATAATGACAATGGAAATCGAGTAGGAGATCGAAACGATGGTTTCCGTAATGTCGCAGATCGAAATGACGGCGTTCGTAATGTTGGGGACCGAAATGATGGCGTTCGTAACAATAACAATACTCGTTATGAAGTATCCAAAGAAGCAGCAAATCAAATTTCTAAGAAAGTAAAAGAAATTGATAATGTCTATGTATTAACCACGGATAATAACGCATATGTTGCTGCGGAATTAGATACAGACAACAATAACAACAATAACAATAACGTTAACAACAACAATAACAATATTAACAACAATAATAATGACATGTTTGATGATCAATTATCAGATCATGTCAAAAAAGAAATATCAGATATTGTTCGTTCAGTTGACAACGATATAGACAATGTTTACGTCTCCACAAACCCAGATTTCTTTAATTTAGCAAATAATTATTCGAATGATGTTGACCGTGGTAAACCAGTGGAAGGATTCTTTGACCAATTTGGTAATATGATTGAACGCCTATTCCCACAGAATAAAAGGTAAATAAAACTTCTTGCAAGCAACTAATGATGGTTGCTTGCTTCTTTTTTTATTTTTTTAAAAATATGCTAAAATGAATGAAAACGTTTATGCGGAGGGAAAAAAGATGAGTGAAAAGGCGTTAAAGTATTTGAAAGAACATCAAGAGGAATTAATATCTAAATTGAATGAGTTCTTATCCATTCCTAGTATTAGTACAGACAGTAAATATAGAGATGATGTAAATAAAGCTTGTGATTTCCTTGTTACATATTTGAATGATATACGATTTGAAAAAGTTGAAAAGCAGCAAACGAACGGACATCCGATTGTTTATGCAGAATATAATGGAGCTGGTTCAACTGCACCTACTGTACTGTTTTACGGACATTACGATGTGCAACCGGTAGATCCAATTGACAAATGGGATAGTGATCCTTTTAAACCAGAGATAAGAGATGGAAGACTGTATGCGCGAGGGTCAAGTGATGATAAGGGACAAGTATTTATGCATCTAGCCGTATTTGAGGCATATATGAATACAGAGGGAAGGCTTCCAATTAACGTGAAAGTTTGTATTGAAGGGGAAGAAGAAATTGGTAGTAAGAATTTATATGAAATTTTACAAAGCAAAAAAGAACAATTCCAAGCCGATTTTGCCGTTATTTCAGATTCTGGAATGGTAGCGAAAAATCAACCAACCATTTTATACGGATTAAAAGGGTTTACTGGTATTGAAATTACGGTAACGGGACCGAATCATGATCTTCATTCAGGTATGTACGGTGGTGCAGTAAGAAACCCTATAATGGCTTTAAGTCATATTTTATCCACAATGAAAAATGAAGAGGAAGTCATTACGATTGATGGTTTTTATGATGGTGTTGAGCCATTGACGGATGAAGAAAGGAAACTAATTGCTGAGGTGCCGAGTGAAGACTTTGTGAAGGCGACAGGAATTCCGGAAACAGTTTCGGAAAAAGGATATTCTCCAAAAGAGCATACAATGGGACGACCGACTTTGGAATTAAATGGGATATATGGCGGGTATCAGGGAGAAGGGACCAAGACAATCATCCCTTCATCAGCTACTGCAAAAATTACGTGTCGATTAGTTCCAGGGCAAGATCCAGAAAACATTCAATACTTATTGGAACAACATGTCCATCGTGTAGCGCCAAAAGGTGTTGTAGTAGAAGTGAAAAAAGAAAAATTATCAGCTAAGGCATATAAAGTAGAACCAACACATCCTTTAATTAAAAAGGCGGCTGAAAGTTATACAAAAGCTTTTGGTAAAGAAACCGTCTATATTCGCATGGGTGGTTCGATTCCAGTTGTAGAATGGATAGAAGCTATTTATCAAATTCCAATTGTATTATTAGGGTTTGGTACACCTGAAGATCGATTACATTCCCCAAATGAAAGCTTTCCTATGGATAGTTTGGAAAAGGGAATGGAAACATTAGTTTACTATTGGGATAACGTTAAATCAAAAGAATAAAATGAGGAACAGGGGGAGTAATAGTGACGAAATTCGCCATCATTACTGGTGTTTCAAGAGGGTTAGGAGAAGGTCTAGCAAAGTTATTTTTAGAATCTGGTGTTCACGTTATAGGAATATCAAGAACGAATAATCATAAATTACCAAAAATAGCGGAAGAGAATAATCAAATTTATAAGCATTTTAGTTGTAATTTAAGCGACCCTGACGAAGTAGATGACACTTTTGAACAATTAAAAGATTTCGTTTTCATACCGGAATTAACGGAAGTCTTTCTAATTAATAATGCTGCTGCTGTCGAACCGATGGATCAAGCAATGAATATCAAAAAAGAAGATCTAGTTAATCACATCCATGTGAATATGATAGCTCCTATGTTAATAACGAATTCCTTCCTAAACGAAGCAAATAAGCATGAGCATGTACAAGCTATAGCTGTCGAAGTTACATCAGGAGCAGGGAAACGACCAATTTTTGGATGGAGTACGTATTGTTCTACGAAAGCAGGTATTAATCTGTATACAGAAACCGTTGCCCTGGAACAGGAGGAATTGAACACAGGAAACAAAGTAATTGCATTTAATCCAGGAGTTATGGATACACAAATGCAGGAAACTATTCGGTCGATGGATAAAGGTGCTTTTTTAGATGTGGAACGTTATCGAAAATTAAAAGCGGAAAACCAATTAAACAGTCCCGTTGACGTAGCTAGTGTATTAATTGATATTTTAAATGATGAAGGTGTGATCAATGGGAAATTATATAATATTACAGATTATCTCTGATTATAAACATTATTAGGTGTATAATGTGACTTAGGTGTTCGCCCAAATACTTGATAAATCCTAAGTTTTCTAAAAATCCCTTCCCATTTTGAATTCTAATTGAATATAGTAAATTAGCCTTTAAAAGAGGGAGGGAAAGTTATGAGTAAAGAATTTTTTGGAGGTTTCGGCTCAGGCTTTGCGCTGTTAGTCGTTCTATTTATCCTTCTAATTATTATTGGTACTTCCTATACAGGAGGATGCGTATATTAAGAAAAAATGCAGTGGGTAACCCACTGCATTTTCAAGCTTCTGAGGGACAAAAAAGGTAGGTAGGAAGTTCGGTAAGTGCGACTAACTATCAGTGGGGGATGAAGGAACCCCCCATTGATGGAAGTCGGTCACTAAAGTAAATCCATAAAATCTGCAAGAAGTTTAACTTTATGATAAAATTTATGTGGTATCGATAATTAGTTAGGTATAGCTTTTATATAGAAGTAAGAAGCTAAGAAGTATCTTAGTTGTACTTATGCAGGAGAAAAATTTTATATATTTTCCAATCTGCCAAAAGAAAGGAAGAAGATAGTTGATTACTCGTAAAAGTAAACGTGAAATTGAGAAGATGCAAGCGGCAGGCGATTTGCTTGTTAAAACACATAAAGAAATAGCAAAAATGATTAGACCTGGTATTACAACAATGGAGATTGATGCTTTTGTCGAAGATTTTCTAACTAAGAATGGAGCAACTCCTGAGCAAAAGGGATATAATGGCTATGAATATGCAACATGTGCCTCCATAAACGATGAAATATGTCATGGTTTTCCCCGAAATGAGAAACTGAAAGATGGAGATATCGTAACCATTGATATGGTAGTGAATATAGATGGGGGATTGGCAGATTCAGCTTGGACATATGCAGTTGGAAACGTAGATGAAAAAGGGAAACACTTAATGGCTGTAACAAAAGAATCCCTTTATAAAGGAATTGAGCAGGCACAAGTTGGAAATCGCATTGGTGATATTGGTCATGCTATCCAAACTTTTGCAGAAGCTGAAGGTTTTTCAGTTGTCCGTGACTTTACTGGGCATGGAATTGGCCCTACCCTTCACGAAGATCCACACATCCCACATTTTGGTTTGCCAAATAAAGGAATGCGCCTAAAAGAAGGAATGGTTATTACAATCGAGCCAATGATTAACGAAGGTGATTGGAGAAGTAAGATGGATTCGAACGGTTGGACAGCAAGAACAGTTGATAAAGGCCGTTCTGCACAGTATGAACATACAATTGTCATTACAAAAGATGGTCCACTTATCATAACAGATCAAGATTAGAAAGCTTAACATTCGCTACAGGAAGAAAGTTTACTCTTTTCTTACTGCTAAATAATATATCTATTCAACGTCCAGAAAATGCAGATTTTTAGACCTAGCATTTTCTGGACGTTTCTTTATAAAGTTAAAAATGAGAGGAGAAATTTTATGCGAGTTGTATCGATTTGTCCGAGTAACACAGAGATTGTAGCCTATTTAGGATTAACTAAAGTTTTAGTAGGGGTGGATAATTATTCGGACTGGCCAGCATCTATTCAAAATTTACCAAAGGTTGGTCCAGACCTCTCTATAGATATGGATAAGGTGGAGGATATGAAACCCGATCTTGTACTTGCTTCTTTAAGTGTGCCTGGTATGGAGAAGAACATTAAAGCATTGGATGAAAGAAAGATACCATATATTATTTTAAATCCAAATTCACTCCAAGAGATTGCAAAGGACATTCAAACAGTGGGGGAAGCACTAGGGTTTAGCGACTTAGGTGAAGAAAAGGCTAAACAATTCTTAGGTGATATAGAAGGGATTAGAAATAAATTTCAATCAAATGAGAAAAAAACTAAATTATACTGGGAATGGTGGCCTAAACCAATATTTACTCCAGGTGGATTGAACTGGCTGTCTGAAATTAGTGAAATAGCTGGTGGAGAGAATATTTTCTCATCAGAAAAAGTCGCAAGTGTTCAGACAGATTGGGATGATGTAAAAGAACGAAATCCAGACCATATTTGTATGGTATGGGTGGGGGTGAAAGAGGAAAAAATGCGCCCGGAATTGGTGATCAAAAGACCGGGATGGAGTGAGATGCCAGCAATAAAAAATAAAAAGATTCATGTTTTAGAGGAATCACTATTTTGTAGACCATCCCCAAGATTATTAGATGGATTAAGAAAACTAGTGTCAATTATACATGAATAGTTAAATAGGCTGTTATTTTGAACAGCCTATTTACAGTATGGTTCGATATGGATATGCACATAAGTTATTTTATGTTGGTCATACAAGTAATTTTCAATATCTTCGGTTATGCGATGGCTTTGAATGACATTTAAATTGGGATCAACTAATATGGTTACATCTAAAAGTGATTGATTTCCGTGGATTCTCCCTTTCACATCAATCACTTCTTTTACTTCCTTCACTTTTTCAATACTTGCTTGAATCTCTTTTAATCTATCCTCTTCAAAACCATCTGTCAGAGTGAGGGTTGCTTCCCTGAAAATATCCAAAGCTGTTTTACAAATGATGATTCCCACAACAAAGCCTGCAAGCGGGTCAAGCCAGAATAGTCCAAATTGCGCACCGATAATTCCTACAAATGCTCCAATACTTACTAGAGCATCTGATTTATTATCTTGTGCGGCTGCATTCAATGAGCTACTTTCTATTTTCTTAGCAAGTTTAACATTGAACTGGTAAACAAAAAACATAACAATAGCCGCACCTAGAGCTGTCCAAGCAGTTAATAAATTGGGAGCCTCCGACACTTTATTAGAAATGACTTTTTGGAATGTATCGAAAATAACCTGTATCCCTATAAACGCCATAATAAAAGCTGCAAATAAGGAGGCAATCGTTTCGACCCGGTAATGACCATATGGATGATCGTTATCAGGTGGTTTACGGGAAATTTTCAATCCAACTAAGACGGCTATTGATGCGATAACATCTGTTGCATTATTTAATCCATCAGCACGTAAGGCATCAGAGTCACCAACATAAGCAATAAGCAATTTTATAATAGAAAGAGTGATATAAGCTATTATGCTTATCCATGCTCCTTTTTCAGCCTGCTTTAAGTTATCTGCGTAATTCATCTTATTTCCTCCGCTATGTTGTTACCTAAATTCTCTCATATGTAAATTTCATAGTCTAAAGAAAAGACAGGATATGTAAGAAGTTTAATTATTATGATTACAGGGAATGAAATAAATACCTTACTTATTATGAATCAAAAGTCATCATGTATTTGTAAAAATAAGTGTTGAGATTTTTCTAAAAAATTATTATAATATTAAAAAGGTTAAGGGGGAGTTCTCTTGAAACAACAAAAAGTAATATACAACTTTCGTCGCTATGCAGGTACGGAACTTTATGCAAGAAAAGAAATCCCTTATGAGTTTGGTTTAAATGCACAGTTAATGTTGGATGAGATTTGCTTTAACTGGAATAAACAAAAAATATTGGACAAGATCCATTATTCGATTGAGACAGATAATAAAGATGAATTTTTAAAATATAGCCAAGTGTATATGGACTACGTTTGGGAGTAGAAAAATAGGAAGCCTCGCCATTATTGGTGGGGCTTTTTGTAGTTTTTTATCCAACTTCTTTATAAAATTACCTTAAACCTAGTATATTTAGTACCTTATTTGTTATGAAATTTGTTACAATATAGTTGATAGTAAAAGTAACATAGGGGAGGAATTACAGGATGGAATACCGTGTTGAAAGAGATACATTAGGGGAAATTAATGTACCAGCAGACAAATTCTGGGGTGCACAAACACAACGTAGTAAACAAAACTTTCCTATTGGAAATGAATTAATGCCAAAAGAAGTTGTTCGTGCATTTGCGATTTTGAAGAAAAGTGCGGCAAAAGCTAATAGTGATCTAGGTTTATTAGATAGTAAAAAGGCCGAAGCTATTGCCTATGCAGCAGATCAAATTATTGAAGGGAAAATAGATGACCATTTCCCATTAGTAGTTTGGCAAACTGGCAGTGGTACACAATCGAATATGAATGTCAATGAAGTAATCGCACATGTTGGAAATAAATGGCTATTAGAAAATGGTAGCGATTTAATCCTTCATCCTAATGATGATGTAAATAAATCACAAAGTTCTAATGATACATACCCAACAGCTATGCATGTTGCTTTCGTATTAAAATTAGAAGATGAAGTACTTCCTGCTGTGAAAACATTAAAAAATACACTTAAAGGAAAAATCGATGCGTTTTCTGATATCGTAAAAATTGGACGAACTCACCTTCAAGATGCTACACCACTAACATTAGGACAAGAAATTAGTGGATGGCATCGTATGCTTGAAAAATCAGAAATGATGATTAAGGAAAGTGTTGAGCATATTAAAGAATTAGCAATTGGGGGAACAGCAGTTGGTACAGGCCTAAATGCACATCCTGAATTCTCAGAACGTGTATGTCAGGCGATTAGTGAATTTACTGGAAAAACATTTGTTTCCGCGCCAAACAAGTTTCATTCTTTAACCAGTCATGACGAATCTGTATATGCTCATGGTGCACTAAAAGGTCTTGCTGCGGACATGATGAAGATTGCTAATGATGTCCGGTGGTTAGCAAGTGGCCCACGTTGCGGAATTGGGGAAATTACCATACCAGCGAATGAACCAGGAAGCTCGATAATGCCTGGTAAAGTTAATCCAACTCAAAGTGAAGCAGTTACAATGGTGTCTGCACAAGTAATGGGTAATGATGCTACAATTGGCTTTGCAGCAAGCCAAGGTAACTTTGAATTAAATGTATTCAAACCAGTTATTGCTTATAACTTCTTACAATCTTGTCAATTACTAGCCGATAGTATTCTTTCTTTTGATGAGCGTTGTGCTCAAGGAATCGAACCAAACCATGAACAAATTGAAAAGAATTTAAATGATTCCTTAATGCTAGTAACTGCATTAAATCCACATATTGGATATGAAAATGCAGCAAAAATTGCTAAAACAGCATTTAATGAAAACTCAACATTAAAAGAAACCGCTGTTAAATTAGGATTGCTGACAGCGGAAGAATTTGATGAATTTGTAAAACCGGAAGAAATGACACATCCTAAATAATGAATAGCAAACGCTTGGAGTAATAGAAAGTTTACTCCAAGCGTTTATTTTTTGTAGTAGCTGTTGAATTGGAATTATATCTACATTTTACCAATGTTTTTTTGTAATAGGATTTATAAAAATAACAGACAATAGAAATACAACAAACAAGGAGGTGAGATAAAAATGGCAAGCAACAATTCTAACCAATTATTAGTTCCTGGGGTTGAGCAAGCTCTAAACCAAATGAAGGTTGAAATCGCATCTGAATTTGGTGTGAACTTAGGTGCAGACACTACTTCTCGTGCTAACGGTTCTGTTGGTGGAGAAATTACAAAACGTCTAGTACACACAGCTCAACAACAACTAAATGGTGGACAATAAATTTAATATAGAAATGGCATAAGAGGAAAGCAAAGGCTTTCCTCTTTTTAGAGGGGCGTCAAAAAATCGAGCACCATGTACTCGATTTTTGATTAAAACTTATTTAATACGGCTTTCTGTTTCTGCATCAAAGAAATGTACACGGTTCATATCAAATGCCAAATCAATTTGATCTCCACCATTGATATTGGAACGTGAATCTACTCGGGCAACAAATTCTTGGCCAGCTACGGAAGAATATAGATAGGATTCAGCCCCCATTAGTTCTGATACATCAATTTTTACATTGAGTTTTGTTTCAGGAGAGGCAGCGATGAATGCCGGCTCGTCATGGATATCTTCTGGACGCATACCTAAAATAACGTCTTTATTTGTATATCCTTGTTCACGTAACGATTTCATTCTACCTTCTGGAACTTTTATTTTAACGTCTCCTATTTCAAAATAACCGTCTGTTATTTTACCATGAAAGAAGTTCATTGCGGGCGACCCAATAAATCCGGCAACAAATACATTTTCAGGAAGATCATAAACTTCTTTTGGTGAACCGATTTGTTGGATTATTCCATCTTTCATAACTACAAGCCGTGTAGCCATTGTCATCGCTTCTGTTTGATCATGTGTTACATAAATGGTAGTTGTTTGTAATCTTTGGTGTAGTTTTTGAATTTCAGCACGCATTTGAACACGAAGTTTTGCATCTAGGTTTGATAAAGGCTCGTCCATTAAGAATACTTTTGCATCTCTTACTATTGCACGACCAAGAGCAACACGTTGACGTTGACCACCTGAAAGGGCCTTTGGTTTACGGTCTAAATAAGCTTCAAGGCCTAAAATTTTGGCCGCATTATTCACACGTTTGTTAATTTCCTCTTTGCTAAATTTACGTAGTTTTAATCCAAACGCCATATTATCAAATACAGACATATGTGGATAAAGAGCATAGTTTTGGAATACCATCGCGATATCACGATCTTTAGGAGCAACATCGTTCATACGTTTACCATCAATATAAAAATCTCCACCTGAAATTTCTTCCAATCCAGCAACCATACGTAGTGTAGTAGATTTACCACAACCAGAAGGACCTACGAAGACGATAAATTCTTTGTCTTTGATATGTAGATTGAAGTCCTTTACTGCAACTACTTCTTTATCATATTTTTTTTGTATATGTTCTAATCTTAATTCAGCCATTTTTATTACCTCCAATTTGGTGTAAGCGGTTAATTATATTGTATGGTTTATGGAGAATTCTGAAAATGGTAGACGTGCACAAAGAATAGACTATTTCTTGTGCACCATGGACAATATCGCTAAATATACAGCCATTGCACCACTGAATTGTCTAACATCTATACCGGTTTTATCAATAAATTTATCTAATCGATATTGTAAGCTATTGCGATGTAAATGTAGTTTTTTTGCAGCAGTAGTTACATTTTGATTACTTAGAATAAATACCTTAATGGAATGGAGTAGATCTTGATCATTTGTCAATTCGCCTAATATCATATCTTTCGTTTTTTGTAAAAATTCCTTTTCTGCTTGGTGGATCAGAAGATAGGGAATCGCATCAACATACGTAACAACTGATTGGTCTGTATAGTGAAATGCAATATTAGCTTCCTTTATAAAAGTTGTATAAAAATCATTTAATCTTTCCAACTTATTCATATATGGTCCGATGCAAAAGCGTATGTTTATATATAAATCGCTCATTAATACGTCAATCATTTGTTCATAGGATATCGATTCATCCGAAATGTTAGGTTTTTCTTCGATGATAACCCCTTGATGATCGTTTTCCCACATGATTGCTACAGGGTTTGTATAGAAATTATGTATTGCTTCTTTAAATAGTTTTGGTTCCATTGGAGTGTTCTTTGTAGAAAAATAAACAAAACGAAATGTATTAACATATTCATTATTAGTATTAGTATGAATTCGTTGATTCCAAATTTGTTCTAATTCTGTAGGTTGAGGAATAAAAATATGGTATGGTGTAAGAAAAGCCGATAATATTTCTTCATCTTTATGGGTTAGTTCCTTTTTATCAATCCCAATTATTTTATGATCATCTGTTATAAACCAACTATATTTTTCTGGAATATTAACTCCTTCATCTTTATAGCATAAAGATGGGAATATTTTCTTTAGATCATTCATATACATGTAATTCCTCTTTTCTATCATATATATCCATTTTAACATGGTAGTGGTGATTCATTGAAATTAAATAATGACTTATGGGTATACATGGGAAATCACGTTTGATATAGTGGATAAGAATAAAAATCTAGGAGGGTACGTTTTTGGCTAATATTCATGATAGTGCGTACGATTTGGAGAAAGCAATTCGAGAAAGTGAGGAATTTAATCATTTAAAAAATTCCTTTGAAGCAGTAATGAGTAATCCACAAGCAAAACAATTATTTGAACGTTTTCGCGATACACAAATGCAATTACAAGAAAAACAAATGCAAGGATTAGATATAACGGAAGAAGAAGTAGAACAAGCTCGCACAGTTGTAGAAGAAGTACAACAACATAGTGATATTTCTAAACTAATGGAAGATGAACAACAACTAAATCTTTTAATTAATGATATTAGTAAAATTATTACAAAACCATTAGAAGAGCTTTATGGAAATCCGGATCATCAGTAATACGAGAAACGACTTCACCATGTGAAGTCGTTTCTTTTTACGTTGTCTAGCTCCAGCGCCCGCTTTTCTTATTTACCTATGGAATAAAACTAATTTAGCTTCAGGTGACACACAGCGATGTGTATATTCACTAAAACCTTTCTCTTCCAATTGTTGTTGTCCGATTGCTTTTGCTTCCTCATTATTTTGTGCTGTAAATTTTTCATCTAATAATTTTTCCCCAGATTTACTGAATACCGTTAATGTATATTCTCCCATAGCATAGCCTCCTTATGTTTAATCGCTATATTCTAAATATTATTATAAATTAAGACAAGAAAAATTTAAACTAAAACATTTGTAAAGCCTACTTGACATTAAGGGGTTTGTGAAGTAAACTTAACGTCAAGTGAACTTTACTATTTGTAAGGGGCGGAGTGAAGATGAAGACATTAATTCGTGAAAAAAGAACGGAATTAAACATCACACAAGAAGAATTATCTAAAAGGTTAAAAGTTTCCAGACAAACCATTATTTCACTTGAAAAAGGAAAATACAAACCTTCCTTAGTTTTAGCACATAAACTCGCCCAGACATTCGGATGTACGATTGAAGAATTATTTATTTTTGAAGGGGATGAGAATATTGAGTGAATCCTTTTTAGCGAATCCTTGGGGGTTAATGGGGGTCATTGGAGCAGGAATTATTTTGCTTGTTGTATACTTTGTTAATAAACATATTGGGAAGAAGAAACATTTATTTGATAAGATAAGTGAAAGTATAAGAATTTAGCTTATAAATCTTGTCATAGGGAAGTCCACGTCCAGCTCCAGCGCCCAGCGACTAGCGAGACTTCCTTCACCTCCGTGCGATAAGTCAACATCGACTCACTCCGTTCGTCGTGTTTCCTTTATCTCCTACGGCTCAGTCCAGTCCGTACGTCGCTAAACGGGCGCTTGCGCTTTTGGTCTGAACGTTATCATCAACAGACGAACCGTATGAAGGCAAGATCTTGGGATGCCATGATTGTGATATATATGATTGCATGGTGTATGGTGATTATATTTGATGGCATTTCATTTAGTTTCTTTCTAATAACAGCCCTTTATGTCTTCCATAATATTACCGCAATTATTGCAAAACTATATTTTCTTAACAAAGAATGATATGTTTTTGTTATAATCATACTGTTACTTTTAGGGGGGGATACAGAATGACGTTAGTGTTAAATCAAGTAACAAAAAGATTTGGAAAAGATACAGCAGTTAATCATTTATCGTTAAAAATCCCAGAAAAAGAAATGTTTGGATTTTTAGGTGGAAATGGCGCTGGAAAAACGACAACCTTTCGAATGATTCTAGGTCTTTTGGATATTACGGAAGGGGAAATTACTTGGAATGGCGAGCGAATTAACTACAGTAAAAGTCATCTCATAGGCTATCTTCCAGAGGAAAGAGGTTTATATCCGAAATTAACGGTTAAAGACCAAATCATTTATTTAGGTAAATTACGTGGGATGAGAAAGAAAGAAATCGTATCAGAGCTTGAAAGTTGGTTAGAGCGTTTTAAAGTACCGGAGTATATGAATAAACGGGTAGAAGAACTTTCAAAAGGGAACCAGCAAAAGATTCAATTCATCTCCGCAGTAATTCATAAACCCAAATTATTAATATTAGATGAACCATTCTCTGGGTTGGATCCTGTCAATGTAGAATTGTTGAAGCATGCTGTGATTGATTTGAAAGAACAAGGTACATCCATTGTATTTTCTTCACATCGCATGGAACATGTAGAAGAATTATGTGAGCATCTATGTATTTTGCACAAAGGGAACCCAGTTGTGGAAGGTTCATTACGGGAAATTAAACGTTCCTTCGGTAAGAAAAATCTTATCATTCATGCAGATTTTGAATTAGATTTTTTAGGTAATGAATCTGGAGTAGTACGATATAAGAAGGTAGCGGAAGGTTGTGAATTACAAATTGAAAATGAAGATGTTTCACAACGAATTTTTTCTTTGTTACAAGGAAAAGGATTTATTCGTAAATTTGAACTAGAGGAGCCTTCCCTAAATGATATTTTCATAGAGAAGGTAGGTGCAAGCTATGAATAAATTTTGGGTAATCCTTTCACATACCTATTTATCAAAGCTGAAGGCAAAACCATTTATCATAAGTACTATCATTTCGCTATTATTCGTTGTTGCGTTGGCAAATATCCAGTCCATTATTGATCTTTTCACTGATGATGAGGTTGACCAAATTGCAGTAATCGATGAATCGAATACATTATTTGTTCCATTAACAACAAATGTAGAGGCGGCTAGTAATGATTTGGAATTAGTGGAGTTTGATGGGACAGTAGAAGAAGGGAAAGACGCTGTCATTAATGAGGAGTACAATGCACTTCTTGTTATCACGTTAAATGATAAGCAATTACCAGAAGCGTCGTATTATGCAAATAATATTTCCGATACAGGTGATCAAATACTCCTCGAACAGCAAGTGCAACAGTTAAAAGTTGCATTAGCTACCCAATATTCAGGAATTGACGAAAAGGCATTAATGGAAATTAATGAACCGGTAACTTTTCAAGCAACAGCTTTGGACGAAACAGCTAAGACAGAAGAGGAATTGAATCAGGCAAGGGGTATTGTCTATGTCATGCTATTCGTTCTATATATAACGGTCATGTCATATGGGCAATTGATTATGACGGATGTGGCGAATGAAAAATCATCACGAGTAATGGAACTCTTAGTCTCTAGTGCTCCAGCTGTGACACATATGTTTGCAAAGATCCTTGGTATTGCACTTCTTGGACTTACACAAGTCGGTTCTATTATCATACTAGGAATCATTCTTATTAAATCAAAACAGGATGAGTATATGGGAGGCATTTTTGAATATTTAGGGTTTCAAGATATTTCCCCAGCAGTTTACGTATATGCTATTATTTTCTTCTTACTAGGATATTTAGTATATGCAACCATTGCTGCAATGCTTGGTTCACTAGTTAGCCGAGTAGAAGATACAGGACAAATGATGTTACCACTTATTTTCTTAATTATGATTGCATTCTTTATCGCTATGTTTGGTTTAGAAGCTCCGGATTCAACTATCGTTAAGGTTACTTCCTTTATCCCATTTTTCTCTCCAATGATCATGTTTATGAGAGTGGGAATGTTGGATATACCAACTTGGGAAGTAATGGTATCAATAGGAATAATAGTATTATCCATTCTTTTATTTGCGTATATTGGAGCAAAAGTATACAAAGGTGGAGTTTTACTGTATGGAAGATCCAGCTCATTAAAGGATTTCAAAAAAGCATTAGCCTTATCTAAAAAAGATTCTTAATTTAGTAGGGGAAGGTCAATATTAGATCTTCTCCTTTTTTGGTTGAAAAGTACTTAGGATGCAGAACGTGCATTCTGTTTCTTCGTTTGCTAGAATAGAAGTAAAAAAGGGGTGGGGAGGACAATGAAAGAGATATCTTTTATTCATGCAGCTGATTTACACTTAGATAGTCCATTTAAAGGGCTAGCCCATACACCAAATCATATTTTTCAAGAAATCGTGGAGAGTACCTTTGTTAGCTTAGATAGATTAGTTGCGGTTGCGATACAAAAAGAGGTAGATTTTGTTCTTATTGTCGGAGATTTATTCGATAATGAAAAACAAAGTTTAAAAGCACAAATTCAACTTCGTAAAGCTTTTGAAGAATTAAAAAGACATAACATAGAAGTTTATCTATCTTATGGAAATCATGATTTTATAAATGGTAACCTCCATCCTGTAACTTACCCAGATAATGTTCACATTTTCGAGAATGTTACCGTGTCCCATTTCACCTATAAGAAGAGAAATGAAGCTCTTGCTAATATCTATGGTTTTAGCTATGAGAATAGAGCTGTAACAGATGAAAAGGCGAAGGAATTTAAAGTAATCAATCATGATATTCCTTTTCACATTGCAACCTTACATGGAAGTATACAAAGTAACACAGATCATGATGTTTATGCTCCTTTTCAACTTTCCGAGTTACAAAAAGAGCCATTCGATTATTGGGGACTTGGCCATATACATAAACGAGAAGTTTTAAAGGAAAATCCATTTGTTGTTTATCCTGGGAATATACAAGGAAGAAATCGTAAAGAAACTGGGCAAAAAGGGTGTTATCATGTGGTATTATCGGAGACAGATTCGGTGTTAACTTTTATCCCATTAAATACGATTACATTCCAACCTGTCCAAGTTGATCTTACTAATTGCGAGAATCTTCACCAAGCAGAACGTCTCATTCAGGAAACGATAAATAATGATAGGCAAATAGCAGGGAAGACCCTGATAGATCTTAGCTTAACTGGCGACTTCGTATTGAAACAATGGGAAAACGCTAAGCAGATCGAGGAATTAATAGAAATAATAAATCAAATGATTTCCCAGGACCAACAGTGGAAATATATTTTTCACTTTACTACAAACATAAAAAGGAAAAATTTAGATGCGGAACTAAAAAAAGGGGAACATTTTATAGGTGAAGTTATTAGACAAGCTGAAAAGATGGATTTACAAAAATCTATCCAGGATCTGTATTTACATAAGCAAGCAAGAAGATATTTACATTCAGTCTCCTTAGAAGATCAACAAGTAATGAAAGAAGAGGCAAAAGAATTATTATTAAATGAATTGTTAAAGGGGTGATGCAATGAAATTTACAAAAGCTTATATTTATGGATTTGGTAAATGGATAAACTTTGAAATAAGCTTCTCTGATGGGATTTGTATTTATGGAGAGAATGAATCAGGAAAATCTACTATTTACCATTTTATTCTGTTTATGTTATTCGGATTACCCCCTAAGCAAAGGGAATTTTATCGTCCAAAGTCGGGGGGACAGATTGGTGGAAGGTTGACAATCGCCGATGAGGAAGTGGGAATTTTTACAATTGAGAGACTAGACAGTTTAAGAAACGGGGCAGCAAGTTGTTATACCCCTGATGGAATGGAATACGACGAAGATTGGTTAAAGAAACGGTTAAAGGGAACAACGTTAGAAACCTATCAATCTATATTTTCCTTTTCTGCAATGGATTTAAATAAGATTACAAATATGAAGGAATCCGACCTTGGTGAAGTGCTGTTAGGAATTGGATTAACTGGTTCAACGGAGATCCACCATCTAGAAAAAAAGTTAGACAACAAATTGGCTGAACTTTTTAAACCATATGGGAAAAAGCCAATGATCAACCGGCAATTGGATACATTAGATAAGCAGTTTGCTTCACTACAGGGGTATAAGAAGAACGAAACAACCTATCGCGAGAAGAAAATGAATGAATCCCAACTTGAAGATAGGTTGTGTGAATTAAAGAATGAACTTCAGGAAGAAAAGATAAAGCTACTAAACATTGAAAAAAATATACAAGCATTACCACTCATAGGAGAATATATTCGATATCAAAGTAATTTGGAAAAGTATGGACAAAATCTTGATTTTCCTGAACATGGTGAAACTCGTATTGAAAATATAAAATCTAATCTTTTACCACTCCAAAGCGAATTGGCTGTTTTAAAAGGGAATGCAAAGAAGTATCAAGAGAAATTGGAGCGGCTCCAAAATAAATTAGCAAATCAAAAGCTATATGAAGCAGCACAAACATTGGTTAAGCTGAAACATGAGTTTCTGGATAATAAAAAGGAGCTTGAGCGGACTGAAAACATCATTGATAGTAAGAAAATGGAAATAGAAATGGAATTAAATCGGTTAAATGTAGATTTACATTTTGAGCATTTATATAAGATGAATTTTCCATTTCACATAGAACAAACATGGTTACAAATTAAAAGAGATGAAGGAAATGTAGCCTTAGAAAAAGAAAGAATCCAGGCAGAAGTACAACAATTAAAACAAGAAAGAAACTATCTCTATAATCAATTGGAAGAACTGGAAGAACAAATTTTACCAGATGAGAAGGTTTTTGAGTTAAATGAAAAAATAAATAGATTTCATAAACATCATGCTGTTCGAAATTTGCAGAATGAAGCAGCTCAAAAACAGCAAAATTGGGCGAAGAGAAGAGAAAAGAAAGAAAAAGATATGAATGTTTTATTTATTAGTTGTCTTGTCATTGGAGTTATTTTTTCGATGATCGGGCTATTTACTGATATAAGAATACTCCTTGATATTAGTTTTTTATTATTGCTATTTGGAGTCGGACAATGGATGTGGGGAAGAAAAAGTTTAAAAGAAATGGAAATTGTTATACAATCAGATTTTGAATCTGACACGTTCCATACATTATCAAAAGACGATCTTCAGGATGCAGAAATCCAAATCTCTGATCACCATAAACGTGTGTCTGAAATGGAAAATATTAAAGAACAATTAAAATCCAATGACATGAAACGGTTAAATTTTCGGGATAAAATGAAGGTTGTGGAAGATAGGTACGCGAATATTCAACAACAAATAAAGGAACAGTATCAATTCTATCCCTTTTTAAAACATATTGATATTTCCTATTGGCCAGAATTGTTTCATGCATTGAAGCAACTTGTTTCCCAATTTAAAGAGTATATGAAAGTACTGGAGGACAAAGAAATACTTCTAGAAAAAGTAATCCGATTTCAGTCGGAAGTAAATGAATTTGTCAAAGAACAAAATTGGGAAACTGGTGATTTGATAGAACAACAGCTAAAAGCAATTGAATCTTTTATAAGGAAACAGCAAGAGATATCCCAACAAATCGAGCAATACACCGATTTACTAAAAGAAAATAGTAAAGAACAAGATGAATTATTGCTGCGAATAGGAACGTACGAAAGCGAAATAAGGAATCTATTGGAATTGGCTCAAGTGGAATCAGAGGAATCGTTTTATCAAAAGGCGAATCAAGTAAATGAAATAAAGCAGAACGAGGAAGCATTAGACAACACGTATGCTCAATTAGAAAGATTATTTCCCAATAGCCAATGGAAATCCTTTGTAGAAAAGGCCCAGTCGGAAAGTGAACTAGAATGGATGCGAAATGATACGGCGAATACGATTGAAGATTTGCAACAGAAGATTGCTAAAACGCAAAAGGAATTAGTTACGATTCAAGCTCAGTTAGAAACAATGGAATCTTCTGAGGAGTATTCAAATAATTTACATCAGTTTGAAATGGAACAGGAACAATTAAATAAATTGGCAAGAGAATGGGCAATAATAAAAACAGCAAAAGAACTATTAAGTGAAACAAAACGAACATATAAGGAAAAGCATTTATATCAAGTGATGGAAGCTACATCATACTATTTTAGTAGGCTAACTGGATATAAATATAAAAGTGTATATGCCCCAATGGATCATAGGTCGTTTCAGGTTGAGGCAAATAACGGTTTACGATATGAGGTTAATGAACTTTCTAAGGGGACAATAGATCAACTCTATGTGTCATTGAGACTTGCCATTGGAAAGACAATGAGTGAAAGTAATCATTTACCGTTTATTTTGGACGATGCATTTTTACATTTTGATTCTTTACGAATAAAACAGGTAATTAACCTATTGGAAGAAATATCGAAAACGTATCAAGTCATTTTATTCACATGTAGGAAAGAGATAACCTTAGATATGGATCAAATGGAGACTATTTCTCTAAAAGCGACAGCCTTCAAATAATCCTATTCGCATAAATTAAAATTTAATGATACACTATTTCCAGAATAGCGTTAGTAGGGGGGGCACCCATTGACAACAGAAAGAGACGGAAAGAACTGGGAAAAGCATGAAGTAACAATTGAAAAGTTTATCCAAGTAATTGCAAAAAATATGGATTTATATGATATTACACCGTCAATTGGAAGATTATATGGTGTATTATACTTCAATGATGAACCGATGACATTAGATGATATGCGGGATGCTTTACATATGAGTAAAACAAGCATGTCTACAGGTGTTCGTACATTATCCGAAATGAGAATGGTGGAAACTGCCTTTCGTAAGGGGATCCGAAAAGATCTTTATCAATCAGAAGAAGACTGGTATAAGTCATTTACCTCTCTATTCGGTAAACGATGGAGATCGCAAACGGAATCCAATATTGATGAAACGATGGAAGCCATTGAAATCCTTGAAGAAATGCATAAAGAGACAAATGACGAAGAGTTAAAGGAAAAAATCGAACATGACTTGGAGAAATTGGAATATGCAAAGAAATATTATCAATGGCTTATGCAATTTATCAAAGTTATTGATTCTGGAGAGATATTTAATTATATTCCAAAGAATAAATAGAACAGACTGAGATATAAAAACTAGAACATTTGCTATTGATTTGGCAAATGCTCTAGTTTTTATTTTTAACCCACCTCAAGCCTCTCGGGAAACCAAGAAGGTAGGTGGGAGATTAACTGCCCGTACATGAAGGAAACCTCCACTGATGGAAGTCTTCTTTATTTAATTACTTCTGCATTCTCATACCGGCTATCCAAATAATCTACTATGTGGATTAAATATCCTTCGATCGTTTCCGGTGATCTAACGGCTGACCCCCATTCAGGAAGACCATGGTGACAAAGAATACAATGAGCCATTTGGTGAATTTCTTCCATCGAAACGGGAATATTCTCCTTTTCGATGATTTTAGATAAAATAAGAACACCATAAGGTATATGCCCAACCATGGCACCTAGTTCATCCATTGTAATTCCTGCTTGTTTACGATTTTCAAAGTTGCTATTTGTGGCAGTGGGAAATAGAAAACGGAAATCATCATAAGTTTTTCCAGCGTGATCATACTCAAGTAATTTACCAATATCATGAAATAATATACTTGTCATAAGTAAATCATAGTTTGGTTGACTCTCCTTATGCTTCATCGCACCATAAAACATGTTATATAAATGATCAATCGTACCTTTCCAAATAAAAGGCTGACTCTGATTACCTTGAATTTCTGCCCATAGCTCATTTTTATGGGCCTTCTCCACTATATTTATTAATTTCATTAATGCTTTATAGGGATTATCCTCAAATTTTAAAATAAACCGAGCAAAGCGCATTAGTCCGACTGTATGCTTTAATAACCCGCCTAAATAATTATGGTGATACCCTTTGGCTGCAGGTCTAATTGAAAATTGCTCCCAAAATTGATTCATCGCGGCAAGGCTAATTTCTTTATATGGAGATTTTAATTCATTGAGGTATGAAAATAATTCGATAGTCAAACCTTCTAAATCCTGTTTTGTATAAGGTAAGTATGTAAAAGGATTAATTTCCTCCTCACATGGATTTAACTCATTCACTGTTAATGATTTAAACCCATTAAATTCATCTACTTTTCCCACAACATCGAAAATGGAATATTGCTCTAATAATGGCAGGATTCTTTCAACTGCACCTTGATTATCCCATATTTTAGCTTGAATTACCCCAACATTATTACTAAACCGTACTTTTAAGAATTCTTTATTCGTCTTTGTTAATTGTACTTGATAATCATTAACTAGTAGACGAACATGAACCTGATTTCCGGCAGTTTCATGATCTAAATTAAAAGTATCCTTGCCATTTGGTAAAGAGGGTGGGGGAAATTGTTTTAAGATTTGTTCTCGTTCCAGGTCACTAACTTCAACGTTAATAGGAACATTTGAATAAAAATAGGATTGTGTATTTGACATGATACCACTCCAATTGTGCCGTAAGTTTACTACTATTTTAACCCTTTATAGTTTACTAGACAAAATGAAAAGATTTTCAATAAAAGAATATTTTTATGGAATCCATCATATATATTGGGGTAGATAGAAGTGGACAAGGGGGAAGGGCTATGATTCTTGGAGTACCTTGGTGGGTTCTTGCAGTTATTCTATTAATATTCTTTAGTGGTTATATGGCTTTTCGGGCAATGGTTGCAGAACGAAAACTTGAGCAACAAAATGCGGAGAGGGAAGGGAAGATTTTTATAGAACGAATGATAAAAGAAAAAGAACAACGGGAGAAAGATAGACAACAGACTTCATAATAAAAATAGAGGTACAACTAAAAATGAGTTGTACCTCTATTTATTTTATCCTTTAGCATCCTCTTTAGGAGCTTCTTGTTCATTTTGATTTGGTTTTTCTTGTTTAAACATATCTTTATATTCTTTTATTTTAATATCTACGTCAGCATCTTTAATCATATCGTCAATTTTATCTTGTAAAGCATTCATGTCCACTTTTTCAGAAACTAATTGGCGACGAATGTCATCTTTTACATCCTCGTATTTTTCAACTTTTCCTTCTTTTTTACGGACATCATTTACCTTGATAATGTGATAACCGTATTCTGTTTTTACGGGGTCACTAATTTCACCAGGTTTCATGCTATATGCTACATCTTCAAATTCTTTCACCATTTGGCCTGCAGAGAAATACCCTAATTTTCCACCTTCTTCAGCACTGTTGTCAGTGGAATACTCTTTAGCAAGCTTAGCGAAATCTTCCCCTTTATCTAATTTCTCTTTTACTTCTTTAGCTGTTTTTTCATCAGCCACTAGAATGTGTTGTGCATCAATTTCTGTCTTTTGTCTATCATATCTATTTTTGATTTCGTCTTCTGAAACTTCAACATCTTCAGCAGCTGCTTGTTCTTGTAGTAGAGAGATCTTTATGACTTTACGAAGGCTCTCCTCATCCCCGAAGTTTTGTTGAATAACCATATCGTATTGATCCCCATACATATCTTTCATATTTTTAATTTCATTGTCTATATCTTCTTCAGAAACCTCGTACTTATCTTCCAAAACCTTAGTAGTGACTAATTCTTTTAGTACACCTTCACCATATCGGTCTTTTAGTTCATTATAAAATTCATCTTTTGTAATGTCTCCCGCTTTTGACTCCATAACATCAGAGTTTCCATTATTACATGCAGACAGTGTAAAGACACTAGCAGTTAATGCAACTGCTACAATTAGTTTTTTCATCTAAACGAACACTCCTAATCTCTAAAATATAACTCTTATTTTATACAAAATTAAATATAACATACATCAATAGGAAATGAATAGTTGGAAACTAAATTACTTGAAAAATACCTAAATTCTGCCACAATTAAAAAGAACCCAGTATATACTGGATCCTTAATGAGCTTTTAGTAATATATCGAAGCCGTCATTTTCACTTTGGACATACGCTTCTTTTGGTGCGCGGATGATTTGATTCATATACCAGAAATCAAGGAATGAAACTCCAACATGAATACATGTAAATAATAAAATATATAAATAATACTTTGCAAAAAGATAAGTCAAAATGATTCCAGTAAATGTAATGAGAATTGTCGGTGAAATTAAAACGATTAAAGACACTTTTTTTGTTATATGGCTTTTTGTATAATAGGTAAAAATAGGAAATATTTTCATTTTAAATTTATAATAAATATGGACTCGTTTATTTAAGAGAATTAATGGTAAAATATGCATGAACGAATGAATACTAGGTAAAAAACAAACGGATATTAAAAATGGGATAAAACCAGTTTCATGATTTCGGTTAGTTCCATGATAAATCGTAAACGGAACATATAAAATGATAAATGTAAGAACACCAATTAATGTAGATATAAAATACGTTCGAGTTTTACCGATTTCTTTATCTGGATTAATGGATTTCCAACAATTCATACTTAAACACCTCTTTTTACGTGACACTTTTTATTTCAAATTCTAAGATTGATAAGAAATTACTTCATGAATAATAGTACGATTTGAAATAAAAATCAATAGTTATTTTGGCAGATGGGAAAGCATAAAAATCTTTCCCGTCTACATAAGCGCAACTAAGGCATTCGCCCTAAGCAAATGCTAAGTTTCCTAAGGTGGAAGATATCATACTTTCTTCCTGTATAAGTGCAACTAAGGCAACCGCCCAAAAACCTGGCGAATGCCAAGTTTTCTAAGACATTAAATATGAAAACGAATGAACATAAAACTCTGAAGGAATGCATATAATGGGGGGTTGAAAATATTGAAGGAGTTTGGGAAGTGTGATACCTCTTCATTTCATATTCAATTAATTTCAAAGGTTATCAATCTTAATAGGTATCCATTTATTAGATTAATTATTGAAAATAATATATCGGAAAAAGAGTATAATGATTTGATGGAACTGTTAAATGGCCTTAATCAGACATACCATCAACAAAAAGAAGAGGGGCTTATAGACTTTACTACGCTTCTTGTAAGATTCGCAGGCATGCTAAATGAAAAACTCAACCCAAATGAAACAATAGCTGCACTAAAAAAAGAAGGATATTATCCTTCTTTAATGAATGAGTTTACCAATATCATAACGAGAGAATCGAAAATACGAAAAAGGTAGAATTACTATTTTTCATCTACTCTCTCGTAGAGTGATTCAATTTCGCTATGAAAAGCAATAATTTCCTTCAACCGATTAGAAACGTTCTTCACATCTGTTGAAGGTTCTTTATTTTGTTTGTCTATCATTATTTGTATTTCCTCTAATGTTTCTTTTTGGCTTTTTGCTGCATTAACCCATTCCGTGATATAAAAGTTCATAAATGTTTTAAATAATGGTGAATTTGCCTTATATAAATCCTTCCTTACGCCTTTTCTCCAAACGCGTTGTACTAAATTCATATCTAATAAACTACGAATATTGGTACTCATAGAAGTTTTACTTTTACCTAAAGCTTCGCTCATTTCATCAAGTGTAAGCGCCCTCCCGGAAAGGTATAAATATGAAAATAAACGTGCTTCTAATGGATGTAACCCGAACAATTGAACAGTTTTTGAAAATTCCGTAATAATTTGCTCTGTTTTTTCATTATTTATAATATCCATTAAACCACCAATCCCCTCTTATATAAAACCCTACAATAAATAATAAAATTTATAAAATTGACAGTTATGCAGTATTTTGACGTGATTAGGAGGAATTCAAAGCATTACTTACTTAATCTTTGTACAGTTCAAACTGTACATAAAATATATTCGAAAACAACGGTATTCACAGTTTGTGAAAGACTAACAATTAGATGTATAGTTATATAGTATGATCAGTTATTTAGAACTTTTGATGTCAAAACAGGTTTCTAAATAGTAAACATTTTGCTTAGCAGAAAGGAAGGTATAAGTTTTCTTCCTGTAAAAGTGTTACTTAGGCATCGCCCAACTTAATAGCGAATGCCAAGTTTTCTAATTAAATAGATTAAAAGAAAGAGGTGAAAGATATGTCAATCATCCAAGTAGAAAAGTTAACAAAAGTATTTGGAAAGAATACAAAGCAAGCATTAAAACTACTGAATGAGGGCAAATCTAAAGAAGCCATTCTGAAAGAAACAGGATGTACGGTTGGGGTTAACCAGGCTTCATTTTCTGTAGAACAAGGTGAAATTTTTGTAATTATGGGTTTATCGGGGAGCGGTAAGTCAACATTAGTTCGCCTTATTAATCGATTAATTGAACCAACGATGGGAAGCATATTTATTGACGAAGAGGATTTATCTAAAATGGATAAAACAGCTCTGCGTCAAGTAAGAAGAGAAAAACTAAGTATGGTTTTCCAGAAGTTTGGATTGTTCCCACATCGAACGATATTAAAAAATGCGGAATATGGTTTAGAAATCCAAGATGTACCTAAAGAGGTACGTGAGAAGAAAGCAAAAGAAGCTCTCGAATTAGTCGGGCTTGGTAATTATTTAGAACAATTTCCTGGTCAGCTTTCGGGCGGGATGCAACAACGTGTCGGATTGGCCAGGGCACTAGCAAATGATCCGAAAGTATTATTAATGGATGAAGCCTTCTCGGCACTTGATCCATTAATTCGTAAAGAAATGCAGGATGAATTAATAGATCTACAAACAACGATGCAAAAAACAATTGTTTTTATTACACATGATCTTGATGAAGCATTACGTTTGGGAGATCGAATTGCATTAATGAAAGATGGTTCTATTGTACAAATTGGTACTCCTGAGGAGATATTAGTTCATCCGGCAAATGATTACGTTGAAAAATTCGTGGAAGATGTTGATAAGTCTAAAGTATTAAGTGCTCAACACATTATGAAACGACCAGAAACGATTAATGTAGAAAAACATGGACCACGTGTTGCTTTAGAAAGAATGAGGGAAGAAGGTTTATCGAGTATTTTTGTAGTAGATGGTAAGAGAAATTTAAAAGGATATATTACTGCAGATGATGCTTCTGACGCACGTAAGAAAGACATTAGAGATGTACAACAAATAATCAAAACGGACATGCCGACAGTGAATAAAGATACGGCATTGCACGATATATTTTCTATCATTTATGATTCGCAAGTACCAGTAACAGTAGTGGAAGAAGGGAAACTAGTAGGAGTTATTGTCAGAGGTTCTGTTATAGCGGCTCTTGCTGGGGAAGGCGAGGTGAATGTAGAAAATGCTTAATAGTCTATTAGATTTTATACCAAAATTACCTATTGCAGAAGGTACGGAATGGGTAACAGATAAAACGAAAGAAACATTTGCATTTTTATTCGAACCGATCAAAAAATATTTAAATGAGTTTATGGGATTCTTCACAGATGATGTACTATTAGCAATTCCACCTGTCATTTTTATCCTTGCCGTTGCGGTGCTAGCGTTCTTTGTTTCCGGGAAGAAATTTGGTCTTGCAGCTTTTTCCATCGTTGGTCTTTGGTTAATTTATAATCAAGGTCATTGGGAAAATTTAATGAATACTGTCACACTAGTATTGTTAGCGAGTATCTTATCCGTTATTATTGGTGTTCCAATTGGTATATTGATGTCTAAAAGTAAAATTGCAAATACCATTATTACGCCAATTCTAGACTTTATGCAAACCATGCCAGCTTTTGTTTATTTAATACCTGCTGTAGCATTTTTCAGTATTGGTATGGTTCCAGGTGTGTTTGCTTCTTTAATATTTGCCACACCGCCAACTGTTCGATTTACAAACCTAGGGATTAGGCAAGTTTCCAGTGAACTGGTTGAAGCGGCAGATGCTTTTGGTAGTACAGGAGCACAGAAGTTATTTAAGGTAGAATTACCCATGGCGAAATCAACCATTATGGCTGGAATTAACCAAACCGTAATGCTAGCTCTATCCATGGTTGTTATTGCTTCTATGATTGGCGCGAAAGGTCTTGGTAGAGAAGTTCTTTCATCTCTTCAACGTGCAGAGGTGGGTACTGGTTTCGTAGCTGGTTTAGGTATTGTTATTTTAGCAATTATCATTGATCGTATTACCCAAAATATGAACAAGAAAAAATAAGTCTAGTTGGTATCTTTTCAATTTGAAAAGTCTAAATATAATAATTTTAAAAAAGGGGAGATTTTATTTATGTTTAATCTGAACTGGAAACGTCTTAGTGTTGTAGCTGGACTTTCCTTATCATTAGTTGCAGCAGGTTGTGGTGCGAATGACTCAGAATCAGATAATACTGCTTCTGACGGTAAATCAAAAGAGCAAAAAGAATTGAATTTAGCTTATGTAGAATGGGATTCAGAGGTCGCGTCTTCCAATGTTATTGGGAAAGTTCTTGAAGATTTAGGTTATAAAGTTGAATTAACTCCACTTGATAATGCCGTTATGTGGGAAGCAGTTGCAAGTGGGGAAGCCGATGCTTCGGTTTCTGCATGGTTGCCAGTAACACATGAATCACAAGCCGCCCAATACGGTGACCAGGTGGAAGATTTAGGACCTAATTTGGAAGGCGCTAAAATAGGTTTAGTTGTTCCTGAATATATGGAAGATGTTAATTCTATTGCTGATTTAAAAGATCAAGCTGATAAAAAAATTACCGGTATTGACGCAGGTGCTGGTGTAGTTGCTGCCGCTGAACAATCATTAGAAGACTATGATAATCTTGATGGATGGGAAGTTCAAACTTCTTCAAGTGGTGCAATGGCAACTGCATTAGGGGAAGCAATTAAAAACAAAGAAGATATTGTTGTAACTGGTTGGTCTCCACACTGGAAATTCTCCAAATATGATCTTAAATATTTAGATGACCCTGAAGGAACTTTTGGAGGAGAAGAAACGATTAATACCTTTGTTCGCGAAGGATTAAAAGACGATGCATCTGAAGCTTACCAAGTATTGGATAACTTCCATTGGGATATTTCTGATATGGAAGAAGTAATGTTAGCTATTCAAAATGGGGAAAGCCCTGAAGATGCAGCAGCAGCTTGGGTAGAAGAAAACCAAGATAAAGTAGCTGAGTGGACAGAAGGAATTGAATAATTAAATAGGCATAAAAAAGCTGATACATGTTTAAAATGTATCAGCTTTTTGTTTAATTTGTGGTGGTAGTCTTTACCTTTTCTTCAAGGTCTCTTAAACTGCTTTCTATTTGTTCCAAGTACTTATGAATATTTTCTTGGTGAGGCTCTACCGTGTCTTTCCATTCTTCTACTGATTTCTTGATATCTTGGGTTAAATCTTTAATTAAGGAAGCACTTTCCTTTGAAGTTTCAGTAATTTGTCTTTTAAGACGTAATCCATCTTCTTTTAAGTTATTAAGTAATTCTTTCATATCATGTTCTCTAAAACGATTACGAAAGTCTTTTCCAGATGAAGGTGTAGTTAATAAAGCTACGGATGCACTAACAGCTCCGCCAACAATGAGTCCTAAAACGAGTGATTTCGTTCTTGACAAAGTTAACACGCTCCTTTCACTTTATATTATAACATAATAATACTACAGTAATGCGTTGGTTGTAAGTGATACATCTCTATTTTTAGAAAAAAAGATCCTCAGGCATGATGCCAGAGGAACCTCTTTGCGTTTAAGTTGCTGCGATGAACTTTGTTCGTTTCATGATGGATTGGACAACAGGGTAAATAACTACCATGATTAGCGTGTTTACTGCAGCAGCGGGTAGGACAGCACCAACAAACATTGCTAAGAAAGTTCCATTACCTAACCCAGCAAACAATGCAACTACACCAACAAATACGGAACCACTAATGACCGTTCCAATGAAAGTTAAGATAGGTGCACTGATCGCATTGCGAACTTTCTTTTGTAGTAGTACAAAAAGAGCTAAAACAATAAATGCAGATAAAGGCTTATCAATCATGTTTGCAATTTGTCCACCGGGTGCTTGTGTAGTTAAAGCAGAAATAACTCCAGATACTAATGCCAATAACAGAACGTATCTTGCTTTAGGGAATAGAAATACGCCTAAAAACATCATGGATAACAACATATCTGGCTTAACACCAAAAACAAACCCTGGTACGACTGCGTGTAATACTGTACCAATCCCCACCAAAAGTGACAAAGTAATTAAAATGCGAATATTCATACTGATCTCTCCTCATCTATGCTTTTCTAAGCTACTCCCAACTGTACACTCGTTGTCAGTTGCGGAAACTTACAGCTATTATAACAAAAATAGAAATAAATAAATAGTGCTATTTATTTATTTCTATTTTTTCAGACTAATTTTGGATGTTTTGTCCGATTTCTTTAGCAATCTGTTGTAAATCTTCTGAAGTATAGTCATCGGTGTGAACGGTCCAATTTGGTGTATAGCCGTCTCCTTCGCCATATCGTGGGATAAGGTGGATATGTAAATGAAATACAGACTGTTCAGCAGCTTCTCCGTTGTTGTTTAACGTATTTAATCCAAGTGGTTGGTATGTTTCTTTTATAGCATTTGCTACTTTTGGAATTCGCGCATACAATTCTTTAGCTACTTCGGGTGGTGTTTCGAAAATATCTTTGACATGTGTTTTTGGAATGACTAATGTATGTCCTTTTGTAACTTGAGAAATGTCTAAAAACGCATACACATGCTCATCTTCGTAAACTTTTGCAGACGGAATATCACCATTTATAATCTTACAAAAAATACAATCTTCATGATTCATATTGATCACTCCTAATTAATAGTAATTACTACCTTCATCGGACTTTTTGAACATCCTCTTCTATTGTATATAGGAAGCGGAAACAAAGTAAAGTGTTTTAGAAAAAGAAATAGGCCCAACCCGTATATATACGAGCTAGACCTATTATTTGAAGAAACAGGATGGTAAACCTAATGAGTGGGGACAGTAAACTTGTTAAATCGTAATTTAACTGTTTACAAAAACCTTTTTGTCAAAGCCTCATATAATGAGACGATATCTGGCAAAAGGGTTTTCTACATTAGAATCGCCAACACCAACACCTCATTTGTGTGTAAATTAGTCTCAAATTCAGAGTAGATTATCGTTCACTAACACCTCATTTGTGTTTTTTAATATACACAAAATCTATATTAGTAACTCGATCACTAACACCTCATTTGTGATTCACACTTGGTTAAGTGTTTGCTGCATCCTGTTTCTTCACTACCTATTCTGTACTTGTTTCTTATTTTATATACAACAAATTAAAAATATTTCTTTAAAAAAATAAAACCCTATTTTCGTGTCGAAATTTTAATGACAGTTTGTTTTGGAAAAGCTTGCTAAACGTGATAAAATCAAGGGTAATGAAGAGGAGGAAATGATTTGGATTCACTTTTACATATTGATAATCTTTATGGTGGTTATACACATAAAAACGTCCTTCATGGTATTTCCTTTGATGTGAAGCCGAAAGAAATTGTTGGGTTAATTGGATTAAATGGTGCAGGAAAAAGTACAACCATTAAACATGTAATTGGACTTATGCAACCCAAAAAAGGGAACATCGTCGTAAATGGAAAAACATTTAAAGAAAGTTCTACAACTTATCGAAAGCAAATCGCATATATTCCTGAAATGCCAATCCTTTATGATGAATTGACTTTATATGAACACCTTCAACTTACTGCAATGGCATACGGACTTAGTGAAGATATCTTTAAGGAACGATTAGATCCTTTACTAAAGGAATTTCGTATGGAAAAAAAGCTAAATTGGTTTCCTGTTCATTTTTCAAAGGGGATGCGTCAAAAAGTAATGATTATGTGTGCATTCTTAATTAATCCTCCATTGTATATTGTCGACGAGCCGTTCGTTGGACTAGACCCATTAGGAATACAGTCTTATTTACAATTAATGAATGATGTAAAAAACAATGGTGCAGGTGTCTTAATGTCTACACATATTTTAGCAACTGCTGAACGGTATTGTGATCGTTTTGTTATTTTGCATGACGGTAAGATTCGTGCTTTAGGTACATTGGACGAGTTAAGAGACGATTTCAATATGCCTCAAGCAACTTTAGATGATTTATATGTTCAATTAACAAAGGAAGATAGCCATGTTTGATTCCCATTTGTTTTATAAAAGGCGTTTATCTGCCCATATAAAGGAATTAGGGAGATATTTACGCTATATTTTAAATGGACATATGGTTATTGTGCTTTTCTTTTTAATTTCTACTTTAGCTGTCTATTATCGGCAGGCTTTAGATGATTTACCGTCTAACTTTCCAACTGCTCTGGTTATTGGAGTTTTATTTGGTTTAGTTGCTAGCTATAGTCCTGTACGAACGTTATTAAAGGAACCTGATCTTGTTTTTATCATTACTGCAGAAGATAAGATGAGTGCTTATTTTCGTAATACTTTAATTTATAGTTTCGTGATTCAACTATATTTAATTTTACTTATAGCAGCTGCTTTAGGTCCTTTATTTTTTGCTTCTTATCCGGAACGTACTGGAAGTATTTATCTACTTACTTTACTCGTTTTACTTATTATAAAAATAGGCAATCTTTTTGCAAATTGGTGGATGCTAAAAGTTAGAGATAAAAATATACGATTATTGGATGCTTTCGTCCGTATCATATTAAACATAACCATTTTTTATTTTGTAATACGTGGCGATGTTATGTTTGCAGGGATTACGACGTTTATTTTTGTTATCATCTTTCTCTACGATTATTATTATTCCAAAAAGCAAATAGGGATTAACTGGGAATTATTAATCGAAAAAGACCAACATCGCTTACAGGCATTTTATCGTTTTGCTAATATGTTTGCAGATGTGCCACATTTAAAGGTACGTGTTAAAAAACGTCAGTGGCTCGTTCGATTGGTTACAAATTCTGTTCCATTTCATAATAAAAATAGTTATGACTACTTATACCGTATCACTTTTGTACGTAGTGGAGAGTACATAGGGATGTATTTCCGTTTACTCGTAATTGGAGGATTATTCATTTTCTTTGTCCCAAATATGTGGTTAAAGGTTATTCTTAGCATCCTATTTTTATATTTAAGTACATTCCAAATGATGACATTGTATCATCACCATCGAGTGAATATATGGTTAGATTTGTATCCTGTTGAAATGAGTGAGCGCAAAAGAGCCGTCATGAAAATTTTATATCAATTAAGTATTGTTCAAACGATTCTTTTTGCTCTTGTTATTGTATTAACACAAGAATATTTAGGATTTGTGATTGCTTTAATTGGTGGGTTATTGTTTAGTTTCGTATTTATTAGTGGGTATGTGAAATCTAAATTAGAATAAAACAAAAATAATCAGTGGAATAATAAGCTCCACTGATTTATTTTTGGAAGATAGAAACCCCCGATTGATAGAAGTCTTCTTTATAGCTATTTCATGAATTAAATCTTGGATCTTCTAATAACCGTTCGATTTCTTCTTTATGATTGGTTTCATCCGAAATTAAATCTTCTAATTTTACAACAAGTTCTGTTAATCCTAGATTTTCTGCCTGTTGTTTTCTTGTTTCATATCGTTTAATGGTATCAGATTCAGCTTTTAGAGTCGCCTCTAGTAAGTCTTTAACATCAGTAGGCTGTGGAACTTCTGCAGCGCTAGTTGTTGGTGTTCCGCCAAGTGATTTGATTTTTTCAGAAAGATACAATGCATGTCCTAACTCATCTGTAATCTCTTCTTCAAAAAATGGTTTAAGAGCAGAACGGTAAAGTCCGGATACAACGGAAGCACTATAAGTATATTGGATAGCTGCACCGTATTCATGAGATAGGTCTTCGTTTAGTCCATCTATTAATTGCTTCATTTCTTTTTCCATGATTATCCCTACCTTTATATTTTTGTTATACTACCTGTATACCACATCACGATTATTTTAAACATTACATACAAAAAGGGGTTAACATTATTGCGAAAAAGAAATCTAATGATATTGCTAACCATCATTATATTCATACCAATCTCGGTTTGGATATTTCAAATTAGGAATGGCTACGTTCCATTAGTGGATCAGTGGACAATTAAATTAGTAGAAGGGTATGCAGGTACACCTTTATACTATTTTGCGTTTGCCATTACTCAGTTGGGTTCAAGACAATTTTTAATTCCTTTTGTTCTAATAGCGTCGGTAATTTTGGCCTTGATATATAAACATTTGCTTCCTCCTTTTATATTTGCGGGAGGGACACTTTTTTCCTATTTTATAAATGGATTTATCAAAGATATTATCCCTCGCGAAAGGCCTAGTATTATAGTAGCAGCTAATGCGGTAGGAGGAAGTTTTCCATCAGGTCATGCCATGATTTCGATGGTTTGCTACGGTTTACTAGCATTTTTTATTACAAGAAAAGTGAAAGTACATAGTATATCAATAATTATCCAAGTTAGCTTATCTCTTCTTGTATTTCTAATTGGAATTAGTAGGTTCATTATTAATGCACATTATTTAACAGATGTATTAGCAGGGTTTGGTATAGGATTTATTCTATTGATCTGCTACATTTATCTATATGAAAAACTTTTTCCAAAAGAGTCATAAAGTTGTCATAGTTTTTTTTAGGCAGATAGGAAACCAACCATGTATAATTAGTTTTTAGAGAAAAGTAAACCATGAAAGGGTATATTATATGGGAAAACTATCCAAAAAAGCTGAAAATTTATTAATGTTAGCATGGACCCAGGCCTTTATCGCAATGGCAGGGAGTTTGTTTTATTCTGAAGTAATGGGATACATACCATGTGAATTATGTTGGTATCAACGAATTTTGATGTACCCATTAGTTGTTATTTATGGTGTTGCTGCAATCAAGAAAGAAATTAATAGTATTGTGTCTGGTATTATTTTAAGTGGAGTCGGTATCGTTGTTTCTTTCTATCATTATCTTGTTCAAAAAGTACCAGCAATGCAAGAAATGGGAGGGTCATGTGCTGGGGGCGTTCCTTGTAATGCAATATATGTGAATTATTTTGGTTTTATTACCATACCATTTTTAGCATTTGTCGCTTTTACTGTTATATTTGTTTTAAGTATATTTTTATGGAAAGTAGTAAAGGAGGAAGTAAATAATGGGTAAAAAAATGATAGCAATCATTGGGGTTATTGTGGTTTTAATTATTGCTTTGTTTTTCGTTGTCCAGTATCAAAATAACCAAAAAACGAATGGTTCAGATAATCCTTATGGAACGAGTGATTTAGATCAAGCAACTATTGATCAGCTAGATGATCCAAATTATCAAAATCAAATTTTGCCAGATGAGCTGGAGTCAAAGTTGAAAAATGGTGAAGACGTGACCGTATATTTCTTTAGTCCGACATGTTCGTATTGCCAAAATACGACACCATACCTAGTTCCGCTTGCTGAAGAAAACGGTGTCGATATGAAGATGCTCAATCTTCTAGAGTTTCCTGAAGAGGGTGAGCCTTACGCTATTGAAAGTACTCCAACATTAATTCATTTTAAAGATGGGAAAGAAGAAGCAAGGATTGTAGGTCAACAATCAGAAGAAGAATTCCAGAAATTTTTTGATGAATATGTACTTAAATAGGCAAACAAAAGCGTAAGCGCCCGGTTAGCGACGTACGGACTGGACTGAGCCGCAGGAGATAAAGGAAACACGACGAACGGAGTGAGTCGATGTTGACTTATCGCACGGAGGTGAAGGAAGTCTCGCTAGTCGCTGGGCGCTGGAGCTGGACGTCTTACTACGGAAAGAGCTAACTAGATAAAAAACTAGTTAGCTCCTTCTTTTTCATAAAGAAAATAGGAAGTAGTAAACGGTAAATCGCTAGGGTAAGCAGGTGTTTCTGCGTGCAATATTTTTTGTGCATCTTGAAATCGTTGAGATTTTTTCCAGTTATTATAGTTTTCAACGGACTTCCAAACGGTTAGAATAACAAATTTATTACCTTTTACCGGTTTTAGAAAACGGTAAGCGTGGCAGTCATCTATTTTATTCACTAGTCTATTTTTTATTCGATCCTCAAATACGTTTTGATCTTCTTCATATACAGTAATGGTATTCATAACAATATAGGCTTTTTTAATAAAATTACCGGATTGTTTAACTATTTCATACGTTCTACCAGCACTGAATACCTTCTTATCACTGTTCTCATAGTATGCTAATGCTCCACTATTACTAGTCATAAAGTGAAATGAAATGTTGGGGTGCTTTTCTTCTAGTTTAAGTAGAAAATCTAACGTACCATTTGTCATATGGGCCCTCATCGTACCACCCTTTCTCTTCTTATTATATTACCCGAATAGAAAAAATATAAGTTTCAGTTATGTATATACTACTAAATATAAAGAATACTTCCAACAGTGGGGGTTCTCTTCATCCCCCCATGATGGTTAGTTGCATTTATCGCCCATAAGTGCAGTTGGTCTCCACCAACCTTTTTGATTTTCAAGAAGCTTAAGAGGGGAGTCTTGCTTCCAGTTTAGGTGAGAAAAATCATTCACAGGGAGTTTGTAATTTATAATTATTATTAACTAATAAATAATTTATTTTGCTTTTCTGATTGCGGAATTTGTCGTATAATTAGGTGAGTATCATTACAGAGGTGAATCGATGCAGAATAATAAGAAGGAACAATTATCAATACGACATCGGTTAATAAGAAAATTGAAAAGGTATTTCATTTTTCTTATTAGTATTTTATTATTTTGCTTCATTGGTTATGGGGCCATTTGGGTTGGTGGAAGTTTAGTTGTTGACAAAGAAAAATTAAGTTTAGATGGGACTACTACAATTGAAACGACTAATGGTGAAATAATAGGCAAACTCTATAATGAGAATAGAAACTACATATCTATTGATGAGATACCTGAACATGTAAAAGATGCATTTATTTCGATTGAAGATAGACGTTTCTACGACCATTTTGGTGTGGATCTCAAATCTGTTATACGTGCTGTTTACAAAGATATTCTTGCTATGGGAAAGGTAGAAGGGGCAAGCACTTTAACCCAACAATTAGCGAAAAATCTCTTTTTATATAATGATAAAACATGGTCTAGAAAAGCTAAAGAAGTAATGGCCGCTATTTATTTAGAGCAGCAGTTTACAAAGGATGAACTATTAGAATTATATTTGAACCAACTCTACTTTGGAAAGGGGGTATATGGATTAGAAACTGCTTCTCATTTCTTTTTCTCTAAATCTGTTTCCGATTTAACCATTGCAGAAGGTGCTATGTTAGCAGGTCTTGCAAAAGCTCCGAATGGTTATTCCCCAATCGATTATCCCGATAAGGCCTTGAAACGAAGAAATATCGTTTTACAGTCCATGGAAGATGCAGGAAAGATTTCTCATGAAGTAAGATTAAAAGAACAAAGTACAGCCCTTGATCTAAATTTGCAAAAGGAAAAAGAAAAACCATGGAATGATTCTTATATGGATCTAGTAGTAAAAGAAGCTGAAGAAAAATATAAATTGTCCTTGGATGATTTAGAGAGGGGAGGTTACCGGATTGTTGTTAATTTAGACAATAATATACAGAAGGTTGCTTACAAAAAGTTCCAAGATAGTGATTATTTCCCGGGAAACAATGATGAGGTGGAAGGAACATTTGTCATGATGGAGGCGAAAAGCGGGAAAATTGTCGCGACTTTAGGGGGAAGAAATTATCAGTTTGGTAATTTAGATCGCGTGTTAGTGAAGAGACAACCAGGTTCGACATTCAAACCTTTAGCAGTATATGGTCCTGCTATGATGAAAGAAGATGCATATTCAGCATTTACACTTATTCCCGATCAACAAATGGATATTCATGATTACGAGGTTTCAAATGCAGATGATACGTACGCGAATATAACTACGGTTTATGAAGCAATCGTTCAATCCAAAAACACTTCTGCTGTGTGGTTATTGAATGAAATAGGGGTAGACTATTCTAAAACGTATTTAGAAAAAATGGGAATACAACTAGATAATGATGATAAAGGACTTGCAATTGCTTTAGGTGGATTAACTCGTGGAGTTACCCCAATTCAGTTGATGGAAGGGTATAGTGCCTTTGCTAATGAGGGAAAAATGGTGAAATCATATACGATTGATCGGATTTATGATCGATATGATAAAGTGGTTTATGAGGCAGAATCCCGAAAAACTAAGGTTTTCAGTCCTCAGGTCGCATGGGATATGACAAAAATTTTATCTACTACAGTGAAGAAGGGGACAGGAAGTGCAGGGGAATATAAGAAGGCCTTAGCAGGAAAAACGGGAACCACGGAACATCCTCACGTCGAAGGACAAACAAAAGATGCATGGTTTGTAGGATATACACCAGAATATGTAAGTGTATTATGGATGGGGTATGATCAATCGGATGAAAATCATTATCTTACAGGTGGCAGTACTTATCCTACTGCTCTTACTAAATCGATACTAACGGAAATGGATAAAGAACATTCATTATCCAAGGACTTCATCAAACCTAGTAATGTGAAAGACTTACCTGAACCAATTGTATTACCTGAAATTGAGAATATTCGCGCTGAACTCGAATTCGGAGGAGTTTCTTTCGTCAGAGGAAAAATTTCATGGAATGGGTCTAAGGATAAACGTGTAGTTTATCGTATCTATCGTGAAAAAGATGGAATCGATGAACGGGTTGGAGAAGTTACAGGAAAGGATGAATTTTATATAAATTTTAATTTATTCCATTCCAATAACTATTATGTTGTTCCTTATGATCCACTTACAAAATTGGAAGGCGTAAGGTCTGATACGGTAAATTTATCCTACCTCAAGCCTTCTAGGGAACAAAGAAGGTAGTTGAGAGATCAACTGCCTGTAAAAGTCCGATAGGTGCGGCCGTCAGTAGGGGATGAAGAAAAACCCCGCCGATGAAAGTCTTCTTTATCATGGTAAAATGTTTTCATATCATCGTGTAATTGAGTCAAATTAGTGACAAAAGTGGATTTTACTACACTTTTGTTACGCAAATCTTTATAGTAGGGATAGAAGAAACGGTTAAAGGATGAAAAAAATGTCGAAAAAAATCAATGATACTATTATTAAAGCATATAACGGGGAAGAAACGGATTATACTCCTGGCTGGTTTATGAGACAAGCAGGTAGATCACAACCAGAATATCGAGAACTAAAGAAAAAGTATTCTTTATTTGAAATCACTCATCAACCAGAATTATGCGCATATGTAACGCGTTTACCAGTAGAAAATTATGGGGTTGATGCTGCTATCTTATATAAAGATATCATGACACCACTTCCTTACATTGGTATTGAAGTGGAAATAAAAGCGGGCGTTGGACCTGTTATTGATAATCCGATAAACAACTTCCAAGATGTGGAAAGCCTAGGTGAAATCAATCCATCCCGTGACGTTCCATATGTATTAGATACGATCAAATTGTTAACGGAAGAACAATTAGAAGTACCTTTGATTGGGTTTAGTGGTGCGCCATTTACGCTTGCTAGTTATATGATTGAGGGAGGTCCTTCAAAAAACTATAATAAGACAAAGGCATTAATGTATCGTGAACCATCCACATGGTTTGCTTTAATGGATAAATTAGCTGATATGATTATTTCCTATGTGGAAGCACAAGTTGAAGCTGGTGCAAAGGCAATTCAAATTTTTGACTCATGGGTAGGGGCACTTAATGCACCAGATTACCGTGTATTCATTAAGCCTGTGATGACAAGAATTTTTTCGGAATTACGTAACCAAGATGTACCGTTAATTTATTTTGGTGTTGGTGCTCGTCATTTATTATTAGAGTGGAATGACTTACCGGTTGATGTTATCGGGTTGGATTGGAGAACTTCTATTAAAGAAGCGCGAGAAATGGGCGTTACGAAGGTTCTACAAGGAAATCTTGATCCTATGATTTTACTTACAGAATGGGAAACAATAGAAAATAGGACAAAAGCTATTTTAGACGAAGGTAAAGAGTATGGAAATCACGTCTTTAATTTAGGACATGGAGTGACTCCAGAAATTAAACCTGAAACATTGAAGAAATTGACAGCTTTAATTCATGAATACTCAAGGAAATAGACACGAAAGGACGCGAACAAATGAGTAAGAAACAAATTGGACTACTAGTAATGGCATATGGAACTCCATATAAAGAAGAGGATATCGAACCATATTATACACATATCCGTCATGGTAGAAAGCCAGAACCTGAGGCATTGCAAGATTTAAAAGATCGTTATAAAGCAATTGGCGGGACTTCTCCATTAGCTAAAATTACAAAAGACCAAACGAAAGCACTAGAAGAACAATTAAATTCTATTCAAGATGAATATGAATTTAAGGCTTATATTGGCTTGAAACATATTCATCCATTTATTGAAGATACCGTGAAAGAAATGGCAAAAGACGGAATTACGGAGGCTGTTTCCCTTGTATTAGCACCTCATTATTCTACATTTAGTGTGAAATCTTATAATGATCGTGCGCAAAGCGAATGTGAAAAACACGGAATTTCTATTAAATCTGTACAGAGCTGGTATACCGAAGAAGGCTTTATTAAATTCTGGGCAGATGGTGTCAAAACTATCTTTAATAAAATGAGTGACGAAGAACGTAATAAAGCTGTATTAATTGTTTCTGCACATAGCTTACCAGAGAAAATTTTACAAAATGGAGACCCATATCCGAACCAGTTAAAAGAGACTGCTGATCTTATAGCGAAAGAAGCTGGAATCGAAAATTATGAATTAGGTTGGCAAAGTGAAGGAAATACTCCCGATCCTTGGCTAGGACCAGACGTACAAGATCTAACTCGTGATTTATTTGAACAAAAAGGATATCGTTCCTTTGTTTACGCACCAGTTGGATTTGTAGCGGATCATTTGGAAGTTTTATATGATAATGATTATGAATGCAAAGTAGTTTGCGACGAACTAAATGCGAATTATTATCGTCCAGAAATGCCGAATGTCCATCCATTGTTCATTGAGACACTTGCTAATGTTGTATTAAATACTACGAAGAGTGAAGCATAATGGAAAAGAAAAATATAGTCATTGTAGGTGGCGGAATTACAGGTCTTTCCGCTGCCTACTATTTAAAAAAGTTAATCCAATCAAAGTCTCTTCCTTATACATTTAAATTAATCGAGGCAAGTGAGCGTCTAGGTGGAAAAATACAAACAATAAAACGCGATGGATTTACAATTGAAAAAGGACCGGATTCTTTACTAGAAAGAAAACCTTCCGCAATTAAGCTTGTGAAGGAACTTGGTCTAGAAGATGAAATGATACATAATGCAACTGGACAGTCCTATATTTTAGCACAGAATAAATTACATCCTTTACCAAAAGGAACGTATATGGGTGTACCTAAAGACAAAGGTGCTTTGATGTCATCCAGTCTCCTTTCCTGGAAAGGTAAGATTAGGGCACTAAATGATCTTGTTTTACCAAAAAGTAATAATGATGGAGACCAATCATTAGGCAAATTTTTACGTGCTCGTTTTGGAAATGAGACTGTGGATATGCAAATCTCTCCACTTTTATCTGGTATTCATTCCGGAGATATTGACGAAATGAGTATTAATGCCACTTACCCTCTGTTTTATCAATTAGAACAAAAATACGGAAGTGTGATGAAAGGTCTACAAAAAACAATGCCTAGTACCAAAAAGAAAAATAAAAAGCAAAAAGGGGCATTTTTTTCATTTGAGAATGGTTTGGAGACTTTAATTCACCGTTTAGTAGAAGAAATAGATAAAGAATCTATTTCCATGCAAAAATCGGTAGATCATATTGAAAAGAAAGAACACGGTTACCATATATTATTAAGTAATGGTGACGTAATAAAAGCGGATACTGTTATTATGGCAACACAGCATGATGTTGTACCTAAAATATTTAGCCAATTTGAATTCTTTAAGACGTTACAAGAGATTCCACTTACATCCTCAGCGAATGTAGTTATGGCATTTGATGAAAAAGCTATTAAGAACAAGGTAGAAGGAACAGGTTTTCAAGTTGCCCGTAACAGTAATAAATACCGAATTACGGCATGTACATGGACTAATAAAAAATGGCCAACAACAACACCAAAAGGCAAAGTATTACTACGTTGTTACGTTGGAAAACCGACTGATCAAGAGATTGTGGATTTATCAGATGAAGAAATAACGGAGTTAGTAATAAATGATTTAAAACAAGTGATGAAAATTAAGGGAAAACCTGAATTTACTATTGTCACTCGGTGGAAAGATTCCCGTCCACAATATACAGTAGGCCACTTGGACAGAATAAAGAAAGTGAAAGAAAATATAGCGGAACAATTACCAGGAGTTTATTTAATTGGTAGTTCGTATGATGGTTCAGGAATTCCTGATTGTATTGCAAGTGGAGAAAACATTGCACATGAAGTTTTAAATAACTTAGCGTAACTAGTGGCGTTGATTATTTTAATCAACGCTATTTTAAAAGGCAATTTAGCTACAATAGCACTTATCAACCTAATGGCTAATACAAGTTTTCTTAAATAAAAAATACAACTGCAATGCAGCTGTATCCATTTTGAATCATTAGGAAGATGAGATTGATAAAGAAGACTTCCATCAGTGGGGAAGTTCCATCATCCTCCACTGATGGCGAACCTTTACGGGCAGTTGATCTCCCACCTATCTTTTTGTTCCCCGAAAGCTTGAGGTGGAATAAATATATCGTGATTCTGTTATAACGAGAAAAATACTTAATATTTATTATCTAGCCGGATGATCGCATTCGTCACAAATATTACCATAACAATCGGCTTTTTCGTGGATTTCCCCTCCGCAAACGTGGCATTGCTTTTTAGGAAGATTTTTAAAGAATTCGATTATATTCATCATGATAACTTTCCCCCTTAGTAAATACTTAGATTGTGTTGTATGTTAGGTGTTGCTTTTTTATTATGTTGTATAACAGCAGTGGTATAAAAAAAGAGCGATATTGGATTATCTTGCTGGGTGGTCACATTCGTCACAGATATTACCATAGCAATCTGCCTTTTCGTGGATGTCTCCACCACACTGCTTACATTGTTTTTTAGGTAGGTTTTTGAAAAACTCAATTACGTTCATCATGTTTTTATTTCCCCCTTTTGTTATTGTACTATTATTGTATTACAACAGGGTTAAAAGTGTCAATGCTGTTTTATAACATTTTTAAAAAAATGAAGGAGTGTTTTGATGAAGCTTACTGTAATTGGCTTTTGGGGCGGTTATCCAGCCGTAGATGGTGCAACTTCTGCTTATTTGTTGGAGAAGGATGGGTATTCACTATTAATGGATGTTGGTAGTGGTTCCTTATCGAAATTGCAAAAATATAAGCATATCGCAGACCTTGATGCTGTGATTGTTTCCCATTATCATCATGATCATGTCGCTGATATTGGTGTATTGCAATATGCAAAATTAATTGAGTATTATGTAACAGGGAATGATACAGTTTTGCCTATTTATGGACATGCAGAAGATAGCGATGGTTTTCAAGCCCTATCCCATACATATACAAAGGGAATGGCTTACAGTCCTGATGAAGCATTGCAAATTGGTCCTTTTACGATCACATTCTTAAGAACCAAACATCCTGTGCCATGTTTTGGAATGAGAATTACAGATGGTGAATCTGTTGTAGTATACACCGCTGATTCTAGTTATCAAGAAGAATGGGGGGCTTTCGCTGAAGGTGCAGACTTGCTTATAACGGACTGTAACTATTATGCGGGTATTGACGGTTCGAACGCCGGTCATATGAATAGCGAGGAAGCTGGTCGAATTGCTGCAATGGCTAATGTCAAACAACTATTATTATCTCATTTGCCTCAATATGGGGAGAGGGAAAAATTAATTAAAGAAGCAAAGCAACATTTTCCCGGAGAAGTTCAACTGGCAAAAGAAGGGTTAATTTGGAATAGGTAATTTAGGGCATTTTTCTTTGAATTGTGATTCAATTTGTTAAAATAATGAAGTAGGATAATTATAGTGTGTGTTCAAAAAGGAGGATGAAAAGGACCAAGCAGTTCGAGGCGGCGTAGCTTTGAGTACCGGAACGTATGCAATTAATACGTGAGGAACGGAAAAGCAAGCCAACGAAGAAATGCGAAGTGTCATTTTCACCGGACTTTTTTGAACAACCTCTTATAGGAGATGATAGGTTATGAAGTTTATCGACAACAAAGGTATTACAGATCCAATGATTAATTTGGCTATCGAGGAATATATCCTTGAAAACTTTGGGGAAAAGGATACATATTTACTTTTCTATATTAATCAACCGTCTATTATTATTGGTAGAAACCAAAATACGATTGAAGAAATAAACACAGATTATATTGATGAAAAAGGTATTAAAGTGGTTCGTCGTTTATCTGGCGGTGGGGCAGTTTACCATGATGAGCAGAATATAAACTTTAGCTTTATTACGAAAGATGATGGAGAAAGTTTTCAAAACTTTGCTAAATTCCTAAAACCGATTATAAAAGTGTTAAATGATATGGGTGTTCCAGCAGAACTACAAGGGCGAAACGATGTTGCAGTCAATGGACGAAAAATATCTGGTAATGCTATGTTCTCAACTAGAGGACGGATGTTTAGTCATGGAACATTAATGCTAGATTCTGAAGTAGAAGAATTAACGAAAGCGTTAAAAGTGAAAAAGGAAAAAATTGAATCCAAAGGTATTAAATCCATTCGCAGTCGAGTTGCAACTATTTCGGAATTCTTAGATGAAAAAATTTCAATGGAAGAATTTAAAGAAATAATCTTAAAAAATGTTTTTGAAGTAGATGATGTGAAAGATGTGCCTCAGTATGAACTCACAGAAGAAGATTGGGAAAGAATTCATGAAATTTCTAAAAATAGATATCAAAAATGGGAATGGAATTATGGAAAATCCCCATCTTATAATGTTCAAGAATCTCATAAATTCCCTGCAGGATTAGTAGACGTTCGTCTTGATGTCCAAAAAGGGATAATTAAAAACTGCAAAATTTATGGAGACTTCTTTGGAATCGGGGACATAAAGGAATTAGAAGAAAAATTAATAGGAATTCGTCACGAACGTCAAGCAATTGAGAATGCATTAGAAGAAGTAGACGTTCCACATTATTTGGGTAAAATCTCTAAGGAAGATTTTTTAAGCTTATTATATTAAAAATTAAAACAGCTCACGTTTTGTGGGCTGTTTTTTAGTTGTTAGGAAGTTATAAAATTTGCTGCATGTGGATGATTATTCAGAAGAGGCCACGTCCGGCTCCAGCGCCCAGTGACTAGTAGACTTCCTTCACCTCCGTACGATAAGTCAACATCGGCTCGCTTACGCTCTCCGTGTTTCCTTTATCTCCTACGGCTCAGTCCAGTCTATACGTCACTAAACGGGCGCTTACGCCTTTGTTCTTGAAAATGTCAAGTTTTCTAATTTTTTACTACCATTTTTAGACAAAATTTGTTAAATTAGTAGTAAGCTACTTTCTTTTCGTTTTCTAATGGAAAGGAAGGTTATTATGTTAGAAGAACAAGATACCTCAATTTTTGAAATAAGCCCTCTTACATTGGCAATTGTCGCGGAACAGAATGATCATAATGGAATTATTACTAGAATCATGGAAGAAGATGAAGAATATATTGTTGATGTTACCCCTTATCAAATTATCAATTTTGCCTGCAAATATTTCGGATCGAGTCTAAGAGGCAGGCAAGATGGAGCCAGGAACATTTCTGGCTTTACTAGTAAAATTCCAATATCCATCGATCCTTCTAGCGGCATGTATTTTTTTCCTACAACATCACCTAAAAACCCCAAATGTTCTTGGATTTCCCATTCCCATATTGACAAAATTAGTAAGGTGACAGAACGCAAAACTAAAATTCTATTTAAAAATGGAAAAAAGTTAATATTAGATGTATCCATCAGAACGATGCTGAATCAAGTACAACGAACGGCACAGTTTCGTTTTCTACTTGATAAGCGTCTTAATTATTTACAACAGCAGGGTCCTGAAATGATAGCAGAGCCTTTTCCATTAAACTTCGAATAACTTCTTCCACTTTCTTACGAATAGCAGGGTTAAAATAATTTCTTTTTTCTTCTCTTCCTTGGCAAAGGAAAAGAAAAGAAGAAAATGAGTCATTTTTATTTAAATGGATGATTTGCATTTTTTTGTCTTGCATGATTTTACGAAGTTTTCTACGTTCTTTTCTCGCGAGCAATGCCATTCTCTCTATAAGGTCAAGATAGGGCTCATTAATTTTAAACTTACCATCTTTAATATGGTTCATATCTTGATTCAATACGACGATTGCCATGGATAGAAATAAGAATCTTGTTGCAACTTGTAGTTCATCATCATGAAGATATCGCATATGAACTCCTCCATTAAAGAACAAGTGTTCTGTGTTTATTCCTATTATATGATAAAATCAAACTAAAATACAACATAAATTAATATTTTTTAGTAAAATGAAAGAAAGTAGCTTAATTCAACTTAGAAAGTATGCAGGTACCTTCATTTAGGATAGAATGAGAATAAATACACTCGGAAAGATAGAACATTTACATAATGAGGAGTATTAATTTGATGTTAATGAACATTAGCTTTTCCAATTGGCAAACGGTGCTCCAAAAAGAAGGAACCGAAGATTTTATTATGCAATTACTGGATCAATATGAAGGATTAGGTCCAGTTCCCGGCTTTGTTCTTCCCTTTATCGAAGCATTTTTACCTTTTTTACCATTGATTGTATTTGTCTTAACAAATGCTGCAGCATATGGGTTATTTGAGGGTTTTCTATTATCCTGGCTTGGTGCTAGTTCTGGTGCAGTGGTTGTTTTTATTATTATAAGGCAAGTAAGAAATAGAAAATGGGTAAAGAAAATAAGGAAGAATAAACAAGTAACTGCGGTTACATCATGGGTAGACAAGCACGGTTTTGGACCATTATTTGTTTTACTTGCCTTCCCGTTTTCTCCATCCTCTATTATTAATGTTGTAGCTGGATTATCGAAAATTAGCATTCAACAATTTGCATTAGCGGTTCTTCTTGGGAAATCTGTTATGATTTTTTCTATATCTTATGTCGGTTCAAGCATCATGGAGTTTGCGGAAAAACCGATGAAGACCATTATTGTCTTAATCATTATTGTCTTGTTCTGGATTATTGGAAAGGTCGTCGAAAAGCGGCTGGAAAAACGGGCGGCAAGAAATAACTGACAGAATTATAAACTATAATAGAGCTTCTATCTTTGGTAAAATAGAAAAGGTAGGAGCTTTATTATATATAGCACCGTAAAGATATACCTAAATGCAACTAAAGCATCCGCACAGCCTAAAAGTGGATGCCAAGTTTTATTAACGAATGGAGGAGAAATATGGGACTCCGATTTATTATAGGTAGGTCAGGAACAGGGAAAAGTGGAAGAGTCATGGATGAAATAAAAGAAAAACAATTAGAAAATCCATTGGGAAAACCACTTCTATACATCGTTCCAGATCAGATGACTTTTCAACAGGAATATGCTTTATTTCATGATAAAGAATTAACAGGAAGCATTCGAGCTCAAGTGGTAAGTTTTTCAAGACTTGCTTGGCGCATTTTGCAAGAAACGGGAGGAGCAACCAAACAGTTTATCAGTTCCGTTGGTATTCAAATGATGCTCCGAAAAATCATCGAAGAAAAGCAAGGCGAATGGTTCACTTTTCATAAAGCGATGGAAAAGCAAGGATTTTTAAACCAGTTAGAACAAATGATTACTGAATTTAAACGATATCAAGTCACTCCAGAAGTTTTAAGAGCGCAGATTGAACATATGAATCAATTTGTCCATAAAGAACCTGGGGAAGTAGCACTGACAAATAAATTAGAAGATTTATTATATGTTTATGAAAAATTGGTGTTTACATTAAAAGATCATTACGTAGATAGTGAAGATCAACTGCAAATTTTGGCGGAAAAGATAAAGGAATCATCGTTATTACGAGGTGCAGAAATCTATATAGACGGTTTTCATAGTTTTACTCCAAAAGAGTTAACTGTTGTGGAAGAGCTAATGAGAAATTGTAGTTCGGTCACTATTACATTAACACTAGATAATCCGGAAAAAACGGGTAATGAAATGGATTTGTTTTACCAAACGACGGAAACGTATCATGTATTAAATCAAATAGCTGCAGAGAATCATATCTCAATTGATGAAGTAGTTCGAATGGAGCCGGAAAACGGGAAATTTAAAGATCGACCTTATTTTGCCCATTTGGAAAATTACTTTGACACGAGACCTGCTCCAAGTTTTGCAGGCAATGCCAATATACAGATTGCAGAAGCAGTTCACCCTCGAGCAGAAGTAGAAGGGGCAGCACAGGAAGTTCTTCGTTTAGTAAGAGAAGAAAATTACCGTTTTCAGGATATTGCAATATTCATGAGACAATCCAATGTTTATCATGATTTAATTCATACCATATTTGCCGATCATGGAATCCCCGTGTTTATTGATGAAAAACGTACGATGTTAAATCATTCCTTAATTGAATTTATACGTTCGGCATTAGATATTGTGGAGGGGAATTGGAGATATGATGCTATTTTCCGTGTTTTAAAAACAGGATTTATTCCGAAGTCAGACCAAGAGTATCCGCTGACTAATGATGCAATAGATGAATTAGAAAATTATGTACTAGAATATGGTATCCGTTCTAGAGATCGTTGGTTTAGCGAAAAAGAATGGAAGTTTCAGCGATTCCGAGGGTTTGATCAAGCTGCACAAACAAACCACGAAAAAGAAATACAAACAAGAATTAATCGCTATCGCGCCCAAGTTATTCACGCTTTGAAGCCATTTGATGAAGATATCCGTCAAGCAAAGACAGTGGTGGAGTTTTGCGAAACGATTTATTTGTTGTTAGAAAGATTAGGGGTACCATTACGTTTGGAAAAAATGCGAACGTATTATGATGAGGAAGGTTTACTAGAAAAGGGTAGAGAGCAGGAACAAGTATGGAATGCTGTTGTTCAATTATTCGATGAAATGGTAGAAATGGCTGGAGAAGAAGAAATGACATTGTCCATATTTAGCTCAGCCCTTGATGCTGGGTTTGAGACATTGACATTCTCCCATGTTCCGCCAAGCATTGATCATGTCATTGTCGGTACGATTGACCGTTCTCGGATGAGTGGGATTAAATGCTCTTTCCTATTAGGAGTAAATGATGGAGTATGGCCAATGAAGCCGCCAGCAGATGGAATGATTAGTGAAGAGGAGAGGGAAATGTTAGCTTCACAAGGAATCCAACTGGCAGACAGTAGTAAACGTCAACTCCTTGATGATTGGTTTTATATGTATTTGGCATTCACGGCCGCGAAAGATCGTCTTTGGGTTAGCTATCCTTTAAGTGACGAAGAAGGAAAAGGAAAAATGCCTTCTCAATTATTGAAACGATTAGAGGATTTATTTCCAACATGTAAGGATCGGTTATTGCTCCAGGATCCAGATGATTTATTTGAAGCCGAACGCTTTGTAACCTCACCTGTGAAAACAAGGTCAGCTCTTACTGCCCAACTATCACGTCACCAAAAAGGTTATCTGATTCAACCAATTTGGTGGGAGGTTTTCAATTGGTATGTGAAAAACCAATCGAAAAATAGTACAACCTATAAAGTTTTACAAAGTCTCTATTATCAAAATGAACCGAAAGATTTAGACGAGGAGACAGTTAAACAATTATACCCGAAAGAAATTCATGCAAGTGTAAGTAGATTCGAATCCTATTTCAGGTGCTCTTATCAGCATTTTGCAAAATATAGTTTAAAACTAGATGAGCGGCAAACATACAAGTTAGATGCTCCAGATATTGGAATGCTTTTCCATGAGGCTATTAAAATAATTACGGAATGGATTCAAAAAGAAGGTAAGGATTACTCTACTATTAATCAGACGGATGCAAATACGTATGCCAAAAGGGCAGTGGGGAATCTAGCCCCGATATTGCAACATCAAATCTTACACAGTTCTAATAGACATAAATATATTAGTCAAAAGCTTGAGGAAATTATTGCGAGAGCAACTTACATTTTAAGTGAGCAAGCCCGTCTTAGTCATTTTTCCCCGGTTGGTTTAGAATTAGGTTTTGGTGTTGATGAAGACCTTCCACCATTAACGATGAATCTTCCTAATGGATATAAATTATTGCTGCGGGGTCGAATCGATCGAGTAGATAAAGCTACGAACATAGATGACTTATACTTACGAATCATTGATTATAAATCTAGTTCAAGAGGACTCGACTTAATTGAAGTATATTATGGATTGGCATTACAAATGCTCACTTATTTAGATGTAGTTCTTACACATTCAGAACGATGGTTGAAGCAAAAAGCAACTCCTGCTGGGGTACTGTATTTTCATGTACACAATCCCATGATTTCAAAAGATGTGAAATTAGATTCAGAGAAAATTGATGAGGAAATTTTCAAGAAGTATAAAATGAAAGGCTTATTACTTTCTGATGAAGAGATTGTAAAGAAGATGGATACTTCGATTGATTCAGTAAATATGAGTCATATTGTACCAGCAGGACTTAAAAAGAATGGAGAATTTAAAAGCAATTCTAGTATTGCTGGAAAAGAAACATTTGATCAGTTACAATCCCATATTCATCATTTGATGGAGCGTGCTGGTTTGGACATTACTTCTGGCAAAGTTCATTTAAATCCATATGAAAATAAAAATCAAATTGCATGCACCTATTGCCCTTTTCATTCTGTATGCCAATTTGATCCGATATTAGAAGAAAATAATTACCGTAAATTGAAGAGTATGAAAGATAAAGAAGTTTTAGAAAAAATAAGGGTGGAGGTGGAAAACGATGGTTAGTTGGACAAAAGAACAAGAAGAAGCAATTTATACAGATGGTGCCGATATCCTTGTAGCAGCAGCGGCTGGTTCCGGAAAAACAGCCGTATTAGTTGAAAGAATCATTCAAAAGCTTCTAAATCGAAATAACCCTGTTGATATTGATTCATTGCTTGTTGTGACATTTACGAATGCAGCTGCAGCAGAGATGCGGAGTCGAGTAGGTTTAGCTTTAGAAGAAGCTCTAGAACAAAATCCGAATTCGATTCATTTGAAAAAGCAGCTATCTTTATTACAGCGTGCATCCATCTCCACGTTGCATTCCTTTTGTTTGGAAGTAATACGTAAATACGCCTATTTATTAGATATTGATCCGGCTTTTCGTATCGCCGATGATATGGAGGCAGATTTAATCAAACAAGATGTGATGGATGAGTTATTTGAAGAATGGTATGGAATGGAAGGAGAAGAACAAAAAAAATTCTTTGCTGTTGTCGATCGTTTTTCTAGTGATCGAAGTGATGTAGATTTGGAAAAGGTAATTTTAGATTTACATACCTTTGCTATTCAAAACCCTTGGCCATACGAATGGTTAGACAGTCTAGCTAACCGTTATGCAATACCAGAAATCTTTCAAGAGGAAGATTTAAATTGGTTAGACCTAATGAAAAAAGAAGTGAAGAACCAATTTTTCGCTATGGAACAGGAAATGTATTTAGCACTAGAAATCACAAGGGAAAGTGATGGGCCATATCAATATGCGGAAACCATTGACAATGATCTTGCTTTATCAGAGGCAGCCAAACAGCATATAGAGAACTGGGACGATTTGCAAAATTTCATTCAAGAACATACATTTAAAGCTCTGTCTAGGAAAAAACAAGATTGTGATGAAATGAAAAAGGAGCAAGTAAAAAATTTAAGAGATAGTTACAAAAAGCGCTGGAAGAAGATGGCAGACAAATGGTTTAACCGAAATCTTGCTGGGCACATAGAGGATATGCGGGAACTTGCTCCAGTTATTAAACAATTAACAACATTAGTAAAACAATTTGATGCTAAATTTACCGAACAAAAAAGAGAAAAAGCATTGGTTGACTTTTCTGATTTGGAACATTACTGTTTACGGTTATTGTTAGACGACCATTCAACTTCTGAGAAGCTTATTCCTTCAAGTGTAGCTGTCCAGTTTCAACGCCAGTTTAGCGAGGTTTTGGTAGATGAGTATCAGGATACGAACCTTGTGCAAGAAACGATTCTTTCCCTTGTTAGTGATCAAAAAGGAAAAGGGAACAGGTTCATGGTTGGGGATGTCAAACAGAGTATTTATCGGTTCCGTCATGCAGAACCGTCCCTCTTTATTAAGAAATATAAGCAATTTACTAATGATGATTCTGTTGGAATCCGCATTGACTTAGCTAGGAATTTCCGTAGTAGAGAGCAAGTTTTAATAGGTGCGAACTATATCTTCCGTCAAATCCTTGACGAAACACTGGGGGATATTGACTACGATGAAAAGGCGGAACTCATCTATGGAAATAAAATGTATGATGAGTACGACTTTCCCAAGCCTAATCCGGAATTGATTATTATTGATCGCGATTCAGAGGACGAAAAGGATGAGGTAGAAGAAGGTGAAGAAAGCTTTCAGGATTTAGAAAAGGCACAAATCGAGGCGCGTGCCTATGCTAAAAAAATAAAGTCATGGTTAGGTCATGAAGGTGAAAATAAACCGTTACAAGTTTATGATAAAGGCATGGGGATTCAGCGTGATATTCAGTATCGAGACATTGTTATATTGCTTCGTTCCATGACATGGGCACCAACGATTGTTGATGAATTGAAAAATCAAGGAATCCCGGTATATGCGGAACTATCTTCAGGATATTTCGAAGCGATGGAAGTGAAAATTATGATTAGTTTACTTAAAACCATCGATAATCCTAGACAAGATATTCCGCTTGCATCTGTTCTAAAGTCACCAATTGTTGGCTTAACAGAAAATGAACTAGCCAAAATTCGCTTAGTTGATAAATATAATCCATACTATGATGCCTTAAAAATATATAGACAGCAAAATTCGGATGAGACAGCTGAAAAGATTTCTCATTTTCTAAAACAATTAAATCAATTTCGCCTTGCGTCAAGACAAGGCGCATTGTCAGAATTAATTTGGGATATTTATCAAGAAACTGGTTACTATGATTTTGTAGGCGGGATGCCTGGTGGACGTCAGCGTCAAGCGAATTTACGTGCGTTATATGATCGTGCAAGAGGTTATGAAAGAACATCATTTCGTGGATTATTCCGTTTCTTACGTTTTATTGAAAGAATGGAGGAACGCGGAGACGATCTTGGAGTAGCACGTGCACTAAGTGAACAGGAAGATGTTGTACGCATTATGACCATCCATAAAAGTAAAGGATTAGAATTTCCCGTCGTTATTCTTGGTGCAATGGACAAGCAATTTAATATGCAGGATTTAAATCAGAAGTATTTACTGCATAAAGACTTGGGGTTTGCGAGTAAATATATTGATCCTGTAAAAAGAATTATGTATCCAACATTGTTTTATCACGCTGTACAAGGAGAGCAGAAACGAGAGCTATTAGCAGAAGAAATGCGCGTCCTTTATGTTGCGTTAACACGTGCAAAAGAAAAGCTTGTTATGATTGGAAATGTTGCTTCATTTAAGAAAAAGTTAGAAAAATGGCAGAGGATGGTTGACCATTCCGAGTGGGTTTTACCAGCGTATTTCCGCATGGCCGCTGTTTCTTATCTGGATTGGGTAGGCCCAGCTTTAATGCGACACCAAGATGGGGGCTCCTTACGTTCAGGTGACGTGAAGGATGTCGTTTTAAAAGACATTCAAATGGATCCATCTAAATGGGATATATCGGTTGTTCATGCAAGTGATTACACAAATCTGGATGAAACATCAACTGAGTTTGACCAGGTTTTAAAAGAGAAAGTAATCGGATGGAAAACAATAGGCACTCAAGATGAACAGTGGAAAGAAGTAGTAGAAAATAGATTGTCCTATACTTATCCACATGAACAAGCAGCATATTCCCGAGCAAAGCAGTCTGTAACGGAAATTAAAAGACAGCGGGAAATCAAAGATGAGTACAGTGCAGATCAATTGGTGAAAGAATTTAAGCCGCCGATTGTGAAACGACCGAATTTTATGCAAGAACAAAAAGTTATTACGGCTGCAGAAAAAGGGACTGCAATGCATACCGTGATGCAACATCTTCCACTAACTAAGCCACTTAATCAAGTGGAAATTGAAGAACAACTAGAAGTTTTTGTTGAAAAGGAAATTTTGACGAGACAAGAAGCGGATATTATTGATATTCCTGCAATCAAGAATTTTTATAATACAGAAATAGCCGCTACTATGTTGGAACAAGCGACATCGGTCCATAGGGAAGTACCTTTCAGTTTAACCCTTCCGGCAAATGAAGTATATGCACATTGGACTGGTGGGAATGAAAGGGTACTTATTCAAGGGGTAATTGATTGCCTTATCCCTTTTGAAGATGGATGGATGGTACTAGATTATAAGACAGATGCGATCAATGAGGAATTAACAGATAGATTAAAAAATAAGTTAATCAAAAAATATGAAACCCAAATGAATCTCTATCGCCATGCTATAGAGGAAATATCGAAACAACCAGTGAAGAAAACATACTTGTATTTCTTTTCTAAACAACTTGTTGTTGAAGTACCAGAAAACTTTAACACTCTACAGAGTTTATCATACCTAAATGAGCAGTAAGACTCCTAACTCAAGAAGGTAGGTGGGAGATCAACTGCCCATAAAAGGTTCGATAAATGCGACTAACCATCCGTGGGGATGAAGGAACCCCTAAGGATGGTTAGTCTTCTTTATGGACCTGTAAGGTTTTTTGTTTTTTGAAAAATTAGGCATTGGCGGTTTGAGTTTGATCAGCTATATCGGGATCGTTTGTTCCAGTATTACTAATTCCTGAGTTAGTATTAATAAAATCCCCCGTATTAAATCCGCCAGAACCTGCATTTGTTTTAGAGGAGCTTTTTGGTGATAAATAAAATGTATCACCGAAATTAATGACGCCTCCATCGACACTGTTTATTCTTATTGGGCCAACAATTGATGGCATGCTAACACCTACTTTTGGGTTATGAAATTTATTTATAGTATATGACACTAGTTATATATTGTTAAGAATTAATCTTCAGCAATAACATAGCGAATATGCAATATTCTAGACTCCGCTGAAATATGATTTAAATTTCCTACTTGCATGATAGATGAAGAGGAAAGAGCAATGACGTTAACATTTTGTACATAAATATTAGGTTGATGGTTGATCGTATGTTTTATAACTTTAGGTTTGGTTTTAGGTAAATTTTTTTTTTGACTAAAGATGGAATAATCTTCAAACTCTAATTCACCTTGAAACGTCTCACCTTCTTTTTGTAAGGCTATGGCTCTTGTTTCCGGACAGGCTTCATGTGTATCTCCAATATTAATGAAAGAGGCATTTATAGCAGAGACTGTATTTATTAATTGAACGTTGGATGTACGTTTTACCAAATAAATCCCCCCCTAGTTAGGCTCCTAGTGGTACCAAATTGAGTATAGAATAACTCTCAGGAGGTGTATCAAAAAAAGATGATAAAACGATTGAATCATTATCTCCGATTAAAAAGACAGAAGAAGCAGCAATTGCATCAATTTGAACATTGGCAACATGTAACCCGTAATTATGAACTTCCATTATCATTTAATATTCTCCTTTGTCACGACTTTACCGGCTTGTAATCCCCCACTTCAAGAATCATCGTTTAAATTAAGTTTTGTGAATGGGGAAAACAGCTAGTAGGGTTCTGATGAGTTCAACCATATCAATGGGGGGTGGAAAAAGCCCACTGAATAAGTTAACCTTTATATTTTTTAATATAGTTAGCTAAGGAATGTTGGATTTCTTCCATTACCTTAGACTTTATAAAACTTTCAAACTCTTGTTCCTCAGAAATATTATTATCTTTTTCGGCTTGTTCCTTATAATAGGAAATTCGATTTGGCAGCTGCTTTTGAATATCTTGGAGTAATAAGGATTGATGCGAGCTATCAATGGTCCGTTCATGAGTATTAGCTAGATCATTAATCATGTTTGGTCCGGATTGGTGCAGCCAATCGCTAAGATCAGTACAAAGTTTTTGATTAAATAAAGGCAAACTTTGAGCAGTCTGTTGATTGGTTTGACCAAGTGCAAAGTCTTCCATTTGTTCTAAGTTTTCGGGTGAAAGTCCAATATGAAGACTACCTGATAATGTTTCAATTTTTAATTGATCAAATTTGTACTCGACTTTTTCAATATTAACCCTGTCTTTTGATTCTTTGTTCGCGTTTAGTTGGTGTACTTGGTCTTCTAAATTTTTCATCCGAATTTCCAAGTTCTGTATATGTCTTTGTAATTCATAAACGTACTGGTTCCAATCTTGACCATACATTGCATTGCCTCCAATACAAGGTCGTAATTTAGTTCTCCGACAAATGCCTAGATTATTTTATGCGAATGATTAGAAGTTGTGATTAAGCATTTGGAGCTAAAGGAACAAGTGGAGCCTCTGTTTGCGCTTCAGCAACTTCAGCAGTTTCAGTATAACCCCCAGTATTATGAATATCTGATTGAGCTTGAATACAGCCAGTGCTACCAATTTGTACAACGGAAGAATTAGTGATAGCACCGATTTTTAAAAAATGAATATGGATTGCTTGATGAATGGTCATGTCCATCGTTGTCACCTCATAGAACTTTCGGTTGATCTATATGATCTCGGTCATTAACGTGTGTATTTGAATTTCCTAAATGAATTCTAATTCCATTTCCCGTATTAAAGGATCCTCCACCGGCATACGTTTTCGCACTACTTTGTGGCAAAATGGAATATACGTCTCCAACATGAAATACACTCGAATTGGAAACACTGACTACTTTAATAGCTCCAACGATTGCAGGCATATAACATCCTCCTTTATCACAGTTTATGCTTGATTTTAAGAATGTGCGTATGAATAGAATAAAAAGTGGAATAGGTGAGAGGATTTAGTTTTACTTTAAAAAGAGGGTGCTATAATTGAATAGTGTGTGCAAGTAAAAGAATTTGCTAAATCAGATATGAAAGGGGAAGGGATTGGATGATGAAAAATAATGCAACGCCATTACAGGAATCGAATCGATTAGAATGGATTGACGCGGCAAGGGGATTAGCGATATTTGGAATATTTATTGTGAATATTGGGGCTTTTAGTGCACCATACTTTATGTATGGCGGGGCGGAAGAAGCATGGACATCAAATATAGATCAAGCTGCGCTAATTTTTATTGATATTTTCTTCCAGGGTAGTTTTTACACGTTATTTTCCCTTTTATTTGGATTTGGGTTACAAATGATGAGAGAGCGGATAATGGCAAGGGGAAATAATCCCAATCTCATTTTATTAAGGAGATTATTAATTTTATTTTGTTTTGGTGCGATGCATGCTTTTCTACTTTGGCATGGGGATATTTTATTATCTTACGCTTTAGTTGGAATACTGTCGCCTTTATTCCTACATACAAAGTCAAATACAAAACTGGCAATTGGAATAACTATGATGGTCGGAAGTGTAAGTTTTCTTTCCTTTTTATTTTATTTAACCAAAGATTACTTAGATTATGTAGATGTTGTGATGATTGAACAGTCATACCAAAATTATCTAAGCAATGATATAGGATTGGTTTGGTTACAGAATTATGAGGATTGGTTGTTTGCAAATAATCCTGTTACTCTAATATTTTTAATACTAGTACTCCTTCCGCTATTTTTATTTGGTATGTTTATAGGGGAGAAACGTTGGCTCCATGAACCTGGAAAATATAAATCTCTGTTAATCAAATGGTGGGTTATTTCCCTTTTACTCTTTATAGGTTTAAAAATGGGTGCCTATTTATTCGGAAATCCAATATGGTTTTCTTATATTCAAGATAATATTGGTGGAATGTTTTCTGCTTTATTTTATATTTTTTCAGTTACTCTTTTGTTTAGAACGGACCTAGGAAGAAAAATAATGAAACCATTTACATATGTTGGGAGAATGGCATTATCAAATTATATATTTCAGTCTATTATTAGTTTTCTATTGTTTTACGGAGTAGGGTTTGGGCTATATGGCAAAATTGGCCCTTTTACTGGAGTAGTAATGGTTGTTATCATTTATATAGGTCAAATTATCTTTAGCAAGTGGTGGTTTAGCCGTTTCCGATTCGGCCCATTAGAATGGGTATGGAGAAGCCTTACGTATTGGAAGCGACAACCATTTTTGCGCAGATAAGAAAGCATTCTTTCGGCAAAGGTTTGTCGAGCGCCTTCGTTTTCTAATGCTAAAAAGAACAAAAAATGACCGTTGTACCAGATTATGGTATGATATCGTTAGAATGAAAGTTGAAAGGGAGGATACATAATAGATGACACATATGCATATTACTTCGTGGGTACTAGGTTTTATTCTTTTTATCATTGCACTTGTCTTCCTTAATCAAGGAAAAGAAAAACCTGCGAAAATCGTTCACATGATTTTACGTCTTGATTACTTATTTATTTTATACACTGGTGGGGACTTACTTGGAGTATATTTCCAAAGTATACAAATGCCATTATTTGCTGAAGCCATTACAAAATCATTAGCTGGTATATGGTTAATTGCTGCAATGGAAATGATTTTAGTGAAAAAATCTAAAGGAAAACCAGTCAGAAGCTTCTGGATCCAATTTGTTATCGCGTTAGTCATTGTGTTGATTTTAGGTTTTGTAAGATTACCGATGTAGTTATCATATGAAGGATTAAAAACTGTCTAAACGGCAGTTTTTTTATTTAGTGGAACGTCTTTAAATGATGTTCCACATTATGAATGATTTTCAACAATATTCGAAATCTGGTTGACTAATAGATTAGTTGGTTAATAATAAAAGGGTGAATACATATTTTGGGGGATAGTTGAATGAAAAAAATACGAATGCTATTTTTAATAGCTGGTGTTTTCTTGCTAAGTAATGAAAACACTTTATTATATGCAGATGAACGACAGATTCAAGAAGAGGTTATTTATCACATCCTAATTGACAGATATAATAATGGCGACCATAGCATGGATAGTAATGTTGATGTTAATGATCCATATGCATATCATGGAGGGGATTTCCAGGGGATTATTACAAAATTAGATGATCTTCAGGAACTTGGGATTACAACTCTCTCTCTTTCACCTATTATGGCAAACGCTGATAAAGGTTACCATGGTTACTGGATTGAAGACTTCTATCAATTGGAAGAACAGTTTGGAACAATGGAAGACTTTCAATTGCTTGTAAAGGAAGCGCATAAGAGAGGGATGAAGGTTGTCATTGAATTTGTAACACAATTCATCGCACTAACGAATCCAATCGTTCAAGATACTGAAAAAGCTGATTGGGTAAAGGAACAAGAATTATCTGGACCTGAATGGATCAATAATACCGTGCAATTAAATTTACAAAATGAAGAAGTTCAACAATATTTAATGGATGTTGCAGACTTCTGGATGGCAGAAACTGAAATTGATGGTTTTAACATTCATGCAGTTGATCAAATGCCAGTTTCTTTTTTACAAAAGTTAACAGAACATATTAAATCTATTCATTCTAATTTTTATTTAATAGGAGATATTCTTGAAACGAATGAGAACAGTCAAAAAATATTAGATAGCACTGGTATACAAGTGATTGAAAATACAGCGTTAAATCAAACGATGAGAGAAACCTTTTCTAAAGAAGACAAGGAGGTTTCCGCTATCTATAATGTTTGGGAAGAAAGCGGAAATCAACTACCAATACTTTATATGGATGATATGTATTCGAAAAGGTTCACACAAGAGTTCTCAGAAAATGGCCGAAACTCATTGACGGCTTGGAAACTGGCATTGACATATATGTATACAACGCCAGGAGTTCCAATGATTTTCCAAGGATCCGAGATTCCGATGTATGGCGAAGATGCGGTTGCCGCTCAAAATCTTGTTCAATTTAATAGTGGAGATTCTGATTTACAAGAGTTCTTCCATAAAATATCATCCTTACGATCCCAATTTCGCGCGTTACAATACGGGGATTTTGAATTAGTTGATACAAGTAATGCTATGAGTGTTTTTCGTAGGTCATATGAAGGAGACACCTTATATATAGCAATTAACAACAGTAGTACATCACAGGATATTACTGTATCTGGTATAGAGCCCGGAATGCAATTGAGAGGTTATTTGGAAGATAATTTAGTACGCGCTGATGATAATGGCGACTATCGTATCGGATTACCTAGAGAATCTGTAGAAGTTTTTCATTTGCAACCAGACAAAGGATTAAACTGGGGATTCATCAGTTTTATTTTTGGGACATTGCTATTATTCATTGTTGGGGTTATTTACTTAAGTAGAAAACAAAAAAAACGTGAAGCAGAAGAGTAAAAGGATATTTTCCTTAAATAGGATAGGAGGTGCAAAGAATGATTGGACTTATTGCATTAACATTAGTACTATGTGTTAGTCTTAGTACCATTATTCTTAGTGAAGTGACAGATTAAAATAGAATGGCCATTTCGTAAAAAAATCTGGAAAAGTTTTAGGACGCTATCCTGTAAAAAGGATTTAGCGTCTACATTTTATTTAAGGCTATTATTGATGATTTTCAATAGGCTATGACCTATTTAAAAAATGTTTACGAAAAATGATAATCATATAGGTATAGTTTTCATATGATACTGCAGTGAATACACGGTATAAGAGTAGATAAATGATTAGTGAGGTGAGAGTCATTTGAGTCACCATACGGTTATCGGGGCGTGGATTCAAGCAGTAGGAACAGTAATCAATGCTATAGACCCTCCTTTTAGTGAAGATGATGGTAAGGTAATTGCGAAAGTCGGAAATATACTGCAAGCTATTGGAAGTTCGATTATTTCTGATTATACATCAGAGGAATTAGTTAAATTAGCCAACGAAGTCCAAACCATTGGAAATCTTTTTGTAGTAACAGGTTTATATGTAGAAAACATCAATCTTGAGATTCAAGGTAATTTTATTCAAGCCATGGGAGCAGGAATTGGATTAATACCAGCAATTGAAGAAAACGATGTGTTCGGATTTCAGGGAGATTTCTTACAGTCTATCGGCAATGGCATTCAAGGAATATCAGGAATTAAAGAAGAGGTGGAAAATGTAGATGTAAGTTTACTAGATGATACGGGAGCATGGATTCAAGCTGCTGGATCTGTGATTTCGGCTATTAATATGACAATACAAAATCAAAAAGACCAACATTCTGATCAGCCATTATATCACTTTATACCAATATAATTTAATGGAAGATGCTGCAATTTGCTATTTCCAATTGAATCAAATTGTTAAATAACCTCTGAAGTTCTTCGTTCATGTCCTCTTCTCCTAATTTTGAGATGTTTAATCCCTATAATATATAGGTGTTTATCTAAAATGTTGCATCAATTTTTAAGTGAAACGTTTGAGAAATTTATTCAGGGTAGGTTTGTGCCTATTCATAATAAATACGATTGCATAATATTTATATTAGTTGTTTTAGCTACCCAATTATAAAATGTGAGAGGATGGAGTAGAATGTATTTTTTTCCTTACAATAATCCATATTATCAATATCCTTATTATGTAAATGCACCACCAATGAATAACTATACAAGGCACTCTGAATACTGGGAAAAACCAGCCGAGTTATATGAAAATAGATTTGAAACAGTTAGACAAAATAATAATATTTTATTAAGAGATTACGGTCCTAATCCTTTTGTTGTTAATATTAATGAGGCATCTAAGCAAAATAATACGTATCGCACGGCTTTATGGACCGGACCACATTTACAGGTTACGGTGATGAGTATTAATGTAGGGGATGATATTGGTTTAGAAATACATCCTGAAGTTGATCAATTCTTACGTATCGAACAAGGACAGGGGATTGTTCAAATGGGTAAGAGAAAAGATAACCTTGATTTTGAAAGAAGAGTTGCTGATGATTTTGCAATTATGGTACCCGCTGGAACATGGCATAATGTAACGAATACAGGAACTATCCCGCTAAAACTTTATTCCATCTATGCACCACCGAACCATCCACGTGGAACGGTTCATGTAACAAAAGCAGATGCAATGGCCGCAGAAGGTGGAAGTCAAGATCATACAAGTATTCCTGGTAGAACACAAGAAGAATGGGTACCATATACGGGGTTTTTAGAAAATAAGGATTAAGAGATGTGAAAAGAATATCAACTGCCCATAAAGGTCTGATAAGTGTGACTAACCATCAGTGGGGGAGAAGGAACCCCCCACTGATGGAAGTCTTCTTAATAACTAACCAAAAGTTATCTTACCCATTCACAATCGTTCCGCCATTTACATGAATCATTTGCCCCGTTACGTAGCTACTGTCATCGCTAGCTAAATAAACATAAGCGGGTGCTACTTCTTTCGGTTGACCAGGTCGTTTCATCGGAGTATCGGCTCCAAATGAATCCACTTTCTTTTTATTAAAAGAAGCGGGAATTAGTGGAGTCCAAATCGGACCCGGAGCAACAGCATTAACCCGAATTCCTTGGTCAGCCAAAGCACCGGATAATGATCTAGTAAATGAAGTAATTGCTCCTTTTGTTGCCGAATAATCAATCAAATCCACATTTCCTTTGTAACTAGTAATCGAGGAAGTATTAATGATAGAACTTCCTTTTTTTAGATGGGGAATGACTGCTTTCGTTAAGTAAAACATACTGAATATATTCGTTCGGAATGTTTTTTCTAATTGTTCACTTGTTATATCTAAAAAACTTGGTTGAGGATGTTGTTCTGCAGCATTATTTACTAATATGTCAATTTGATGAAACGTATCAAATGTCTTTTTTACTGCTTCTGAACAAAAAGCTTCATTACCAATATCCCCGCTTAGGAGTAAACATTTTCTGCCTTCCTGTTCCACGAGTTCTTTCGTTTTATTGGCATCGTCATGTTCATTTAAGTAAATAATCGCAACATCCGCACCTTCTTTAGCAAAATGTACGCTCACGGCTCGGCCGATACCACTATCCCCACCGGTAATAATAGCTACTTTGTTTTTTAATTTATTACTACCTTCATAATCATGGCGGATAAATTCTGGATTTGGAATCATCTCCGATTCGATTCCTGGTTGTTTCCCTTGAACTTGTTTTGGTGGAGTTATTTTTCCGTTATGATGCTCCATACTCATCCACATCTCCTCCTTCATCATTAATGTACCCATCGTGGGAAAATCCAATCATGAAGAAAGCATAATAGAAAAAAAGCCCTTTTTAAAAAAGGACTTTAGTCGCTTCCGTATTAATAGGTTACTGATCTTTCGTAATCAAATGCTGATATGGCACCTTGTTTATGCAAGTATGCAAATATGTGTCGATAATCTTTTATGTCAATTTCCCCCATAATGTACTTATGTTGATAAAAGTCGAGTAAGTCGTTAACTGAATCTGGCATGTGATTTCGAACGGACATATATCTGTCTACTAAATCGAAAATATGCAATGTAGATTCCCCCTCATTAAGTGTATGACTTTATATCTATATTTAATTGAATATATGTTAAAAAAATAGATTTCATGCTTTTAATCTTAAAGTTTTTCCATGGGGTTAGGATGTTGTTTTAATTCGGTTTTGGTTTATTGGAAAAGAATAGGGCTATCGTTCCTGGACCAGAATGTGCTCCTATGACAGAACCAACCATTTCAATTACAATTTGATTTTCACTAACATTAAATTTATCTTGAATCATCTTGGAAAGTTGTTCGGCTCTTTCTAGGTCGTCACCGTGACTTATACCAATGGTTTGATTCGTGAGATCGAGCCCTCGTTCCTCCATTAGTTCTAGCATTCGACTTAAAACTTTTTTTGAACCTCGAATTTTTTCTAGTGGAACCAACTTTCCGTCATCTACGTGTAGTAAAGGTTTTACCTTTAATAAAGTACCAACAAAAGCTTGAGCCTTACTAATACGGCCACCACGTTTTAGATATTCTAAATCATCCACGGTAAATATATGTTCCATGTGTTCCGATTGATATTTTACTGCGTTTACAACCTCATCTACTGAAGCTCCTTGTTTTGCGAGTTTTGCTGCATGTAATACAACTAAACCCTGCCCAAGGGATGCACATTTCGTATCGATAACATGTATTGGTGCATCAGGATACTCTTCCTTTACTTCCTGTTCCATCATTTTCGCGGTTTGATAGGTTCCTGAAAGTTGGGAAGAGAAAGCTATGTATACTAATGGTTTATTTTCTTTTGCATGGGAAGTGAATATTTCTTTAAACGTTTGTGGAGAGATCTGGGAGGTTTTTGGTGCTTTTCCTTGTCTCATGGCATCATAAACAGTTTTTGCTTGAATCGTTACACCGTCTTCGTAATCTTGTCCATCTAGATGAACTGTTAACGGTGCAATTTGTATGTCTAATTCCGAAAACTGCTCTAGCGTTAAATCACAACTGGAATCGGTAAGTATTTGAATTGCCATTCAATCACTCCTAATAAAAAATCTTTCTTTATTTCAGTTTATAGCGATATCCATATTTAGTCAAAAATAAAATTTTATATGGTATATCCCTTACATCACGAAGGTGGTTAAATTTTGGAAAAAAGCTTACAATGATGATGACATTTAAAAGAATATGAGAGGGGAGAGTGAAAAATGAAACGAATCATGCTTTTGATGCTATTTGCTGTTCTTCTTGTCGGTTGTAGCAACACAGATGAATTGAATTCAAATTCCGATTCACCGAGTACGATAGATATTCGAAATGTGGATGTCCAGGTTGAAGATCTTACGGCTAAATTGGTTGCTGATGTAAAAACATCGAGTGAAGAAATATTCTATCGAGTTGAACTAGGGGAGGAAGTTCTACAAGAAGAGAAACCTATCCAACTTAATGGTCAGGAATGGAAACCTTTTGAAATTGAAGTCACATTACCTAAAAAAGTAATGGAAGCGGATGATGCTCCAATTTTTGTTATTTATGGAAAAAGTGAAAATGGAAAAGCAATGAATCCTAATTACATACCGATTGAAATAAAATAGAGACCAAAAATAATTATTTATTTTTGGTCCATTTATCCCACCCAAACGGGTACTTGCGCCTTTCTTATGTATTAATAACCGTATCTTTCCATTACCTCTTTAACACGAGGGGTTAAGTCTTCCCATTCCGCATCAAATTGTTTATTGATGGTAATAAAGTTTTGATATCCAAAGACGTTGTCAACGCCTTCCACTTTCATTAAATCGTTAAGAATGTCGTGCTCACTTGTGCTTCCAGGCATAACAGAAATACTATTTGTACCTTCAAAAATAATTTTATCTGTTGTGAATTTCATTGCGTTTGGATTTGGTGTACCTTCAACATGAATTGCCATATTTGTCATTCCTCCTCGTAAACCTACTTGTCTTTATATTACCAAATTATTTTTAAGGATGAAAGTAACATCCCCTTCCTGATGAAAGGGGATGTCTATACTTGTTACATGAATTATTTTAGTTGGTTTGATTGCTTCAACTGTTGCTCAAGCTGTTGTAGATGTTCCTTCTCTTGCGGAGATGCATCCTCGTATGCAGACTGAATTGCGCTTTCGGCTGCTTGTTTATCAGCTTCACTAGCATTACCATTAATGAGGTTATTTACTGCGTCTTTAGCTTGTTGAAATAAGTTGTTTTGCAATGAAAACCCTCCTAAAGGTACTTCTAAAGATTCTCTTGTCCATTCACTTCTCTTTCACGTTCAGCTAATGTAGAACGATAGGGGAAACGCTCGGCATGTTTTTTAACGGAATCAGAACCATGTTGTACAAATCGACGTGATTTACTTCCTTTTCCCATACCTGAATTCCTCCTTCAGAAATTAGAATGGAAACATCAGGGGTTAAATTTAACCCCTGAATGATGCTCAAGAAGTAAAACAAAAAGTGAACGTTTTTTACGTTCAATTATAGTATGGTTCGCCTGAACGAAATTAAGCTTGGTAATAATCGGGAATTAGTGCGCATTTGTCTAATCTAACTTTAAATACTCTTCAAGAAACGTACCAATACCATTTTGTTCATTGGTATTTGTTATATGGTTTGCAACTTGTTTTAATTCTTTAATAGCGTTTCCCATTGCAACACCTACACCTACATAATCAATCATTTCTAAATCATTATCTTCATCCCCGAAGGCAATGATATTTTCTTTGGAAATATTGTAGTATTTCGCAATTTTATGGAGTCCAACTGCTTTGTTCATTCCCTTTTTTACAATTTCTACAACATGATATGGTGCACCCCCATTACGATGCTCGATGAGTTCAGCGTGAAATTCTGTTAAATGATTACGCAATGTATGAACCTCTTTTTCGTTTGGAAAAATAAGAAGAGAAGTTGGATCTTCCGTTAATTTGTTTTTTAAATTGCCAATCGTAAACGGAGGATTGTTTTTAGGTCCTTGAAAGAGTTCTATTACTTCTTCATCAAATTGTTCTAGGTATACATTATCCATTACCTCAGCTAGAATATTTCGTACATTTAAATCATAACTTGCTTCTATAATCTTTTTGGCTGTTCTCAACGACATTGGATTATGTAGTATATCCCACTTTTCTTCAGTTGGATGATGAAGGAGTGCACCATTGAAATTTACCATAGGTGTATTTAAACCAAGTTCATGGTAATAATTTATACTTGACCGATGTGGTCTCCCTGTAGCGATAACAACGATATGTCCTTCGTTCATTGCTTTAAGCAAGGTTTGTTTCGTTCGAGGATCTATTTCTTTACTTTCCGTTAACAACGTTCCATCTAAATCTAACGCAATTAAGTACTTATCTAACATTCCATTCACCCCATTTAGAAAACTTGGCATTCGCTATTAGGTTGTAAATGCCCTGGTTATACTTATTTAGTAAGAAAGACCTTTCTGCCAAGTTTATAGTGGAAAAGGCAATGTGTAAAGGTGTAATGTATTTACAAAATTTGCAAGAAGGGGTCCAACAAGCTTAAAATATAATTATTATAGTTCAAGGAGAGTCGCGTCGTAATGATTGGTGTGTTTAAAGAAGAAATAAAAAAGATACCTAGTTTAATCGTAGTTGAAGCTTCAAAGGAAAAAGAAAAATTGCCGACAGTAATATATAGTCACGGATTTACAAGTGCAAAAGAACATAATCTGGATTTAGCTTATTTACTTGCCGAGAGAGGTTTACGGGTTATTTTACCAGATAGTTTACATCATGGTGAAAGAGAATTTGATATAGACCCGGTAAAACGAACCTTAGCATTTTGGGAAATTGTTCTGCAAAATTTAAAAGATATCGATACCATTCGTCATGAGTTAAAGGATAGACAAATTTTATTAGATGAAAGAATTGGATTGGCTGGTACGAGCATGGGAGGAATAACAACATCTGCAGCGCTAACTCAATTCCCGTGGATTAAAGCAGCCGCTGTATTAATGGGATCTCCCAAGCCATCAATATTTGCAAGGGAATTAATTAAAAGTGTTCAAGATCAAATAACGATACCTAATTTTGATGAAATGATTGCTCAATTATATGATCAATTAAAGGAAATCGATTTATCATTAAGGAAGGATACCTTGAATGATCGACCATTGTTATTTTGGCATGGTGAAAAGGATTCGGTTGTTCCATTTGACCATTCTTTTAGCTTTTATAATGAAGTGAAAGAGCAGTATAAGATTAAAGAACATATTCGTTATATAAAAGAAAAAAATCGAGATCATAAAGTTAGTCGCATGGCAAAGCTGGAAACTGTGAAATGGTTTGAAAAATACGTATAATGTGGTTAAAGTGATTTACATCATTTAAATAGTATGAAAAATATGTTTAAATATAGGAAAGGCATTAAAGGGAGGTTGAAATGGATGGATGAAGCACTTAAAGAAAATATTATGGGTGCATTAGAGAACGTTATTGACCCTGAGCTAGGGATAGATATTGTTAACTTAGGACTAGTCTATGACGTTGATTTGGATGAAGAAGGATTGTGTACGGTCGTAATGACTTTAACTTCAATGGGATGTCCGCTTTCTGCGCATATCGAACGTGATGTGAAATTCGTTTTAGCAGACATACCTGAAATAAAAGAGCTAAAAGTTGACATTGTTTGGGAACCAGCTTGGAACAAACATATGATGTCCCGTTATGCAAAAATTGCTTTGGGTATTCCGGATTGATTCAAGAAGACGCAGCTCTTTTTGCGGTAACGAGTTCCCAGGACGATTCAGCATTTGAAAAAATGTATAGAAAATGACGCAATATCAGGTTGAGAATTAATATTTATTCTCAACCTGATATTTTTTATGCAAATAAAAATTTAATCTAAAGAAGCCCCTTTGGAAAGCTTATCTCACGGACAAAATTCATTCAGGAAAACCGGGATACGTCCATGAGAGGTGATATCATGGCCAAAACATCAATGGAAGCCCCATCAAATGTCCGTGAGAGGCGATATCACGGCCAAAACGTCAATGGAAGATGCATCAAATGTCCGTGAGAGGCGATATCACGGCCAAAACGCCGATGGAAGACGCATCAAATGTCCGTGAGAGGCGATATCACGGCCAAAACGTCAATGGAAGATGCATCAAATGTCCGTGAGAGGCGATATC
>NZ_JAHHXM010000007.1:0-297 GCF_019037185.1 Oceanobacillus caeni | reverse complement strand
CGCATCAAATGTCCGTGAGAGGCGATATCACGGCCAAAACGTCAATGGAAGATGCATCAAATGTCCGTGAGAGGCGATATCACGGCCAAAACGTCAATGGAAGATGCATCAAATGTCCGTGAGAGTATGCACCTGGTTCTGTCAAGTAGACAGTACTGAAGTGTCTCTAAATTTTTGCCTAATACATTGTCTTACCAAATATTTGAGCTCTTATCATATCCGCCACCCTTGCCAGGCATTTGGGTTCGTGGTGGTGAATAAAGTGGCGAATCGGGAAAAATAAAGCTATTAAAGCTC
>NZ_JAHHXM010000079.1 GCF_019037185.1 Oceanobacillus caeni | reverse complement strand
TGATTCGGACACAACCTTTCGTTAGTTTAATATTAATGACTTAACCAAGTTGTGTCCATAAATCTATACTACATCTATGACTGTTATTTGTAATTTTTTTTATAAATAATATATGCATATGCTCATGTATACTAATTGATAATATTCCACCTAAAAGATAGGTTAACGTGTATAAAATAATGTTAACTTTTATATAAAGTAATAATAATGAAACAATAAAGAAAAGGATAAAGAAATAATTGCACCATTTCATATAAATTAGAACGTACTTAATAACGTCAATAAATGTGATAGCATTAATATTTACTTTTTTATCTACCATAATCTTTTACTTTACATTTTCTCTTTTCTTTTTACTATCCATATAGACCTTAGTTAAAATTAAATAGAAAAACCAAAAAAAGATAATCGTTAAAATAATAGGTGTTAAATTATCGGTATTCACCCCTAAAGTTGTATATAAATCCCAGCCGTCGGCATTTTCCTCGACTTTTACAAATAACGAATTGAAAAATGAGGTTGTATATCCAACTTCATCATGAGTAAACATCAGCTTGATCAAACTAATTACTAAGATTATTACCGTACTTATCACAGCTGACACTAGAGTTCCAATGATAATATTAACTATCTTCATGTAAAAACTCCTCCTTTAGTGTTTTTAATCCCAAACAACTTATGTATATAACGAAAATATATAAAATCATCATTAATATGCTATTGTACAGTTTTGAAAAATTTAGGAACTGTAATATTAATGATATAAATCCTGAAATTATTACGATTATTAAAAATCCAATAAAAGGTGAGAATGGATTGTCCTTTTTTGCCGGGAATAGAATTCCAATCAAAGTTGATAGTATAATTATTAAAAGTAATTGACCAAAAATAATTAGAGTATCATAAAGATTAACGTTACCTTTATTTATAATAAGCCCTAATATCAATATTGGTAATGAAGTTATTAATATGTATAGATACTGACTGATAATTAGATTAATATAATCTTTAATTGCACTATAGTTAAATCTATAGTAATTTATTCTAATTGAATCAGTTTGAGTATAAATATATTAGATGTAGTATAGATTTATGGACACAACTTGGTTAAGTCATTAATATTAAACTAACGAAAGGTTGTGTCCGAATC
>NZ_JAHHXM010000078.1 GCF_019037185.1 Oceanobacillus caeni | reverse complement strand
AACACATTTAGCCAGGCAATTTACACTACTAAACGTTCCATTTATGATTTTTCTTCAAAATTGACAGAAGGAATGCAAAAACCCAATAAAAACTTTATCCTAGATATTTTATTTGGCATGGCAAAAAGCAAATCTGTTTTGCTTTCCAACATTGCACGCACTCTAGAAGAGCCCATCGATACGATACAAACCGTCAAGCGACTTTCCAATCGTATGGATGAGTTTCATGAAACAACCGAGCTGTTGGAGAACTATGAAGAACTAATAAAACCTTTCCTGCAAGAAGAAGATAATCTGATTCTGGTAGATAACTCTGAGATTGTGAAACCCACCGCCTGTAAAATGGAAGCTCTTGGGCAAGTGAGAGATGGTTCGACAGGGAAAATTGGCAATGGATACTGGACAACCAATATGATTGCCGTGGCTCCGAGGACAAAGCATCCGATTTCAGTTTATTCTCATTTATACTCATCTGCTGAAAAGGGATTTATCAGCGAGAATGATGAAACATACAAGGGCTTGGATTACGTAGATCAGCTTTTAGGCGAGAAGAAAGCAACCTTCGTCATGGACCGTGGGTATGACAATATAGAAGTCATGAAAAAAATCCTCAAGCAGGAGAATAACTTTATCATTCGGTTGAAGAAAAATCGAAATTTATTGTATCAGAATAAAAAGTTCTCCGTACATGATTTGGCAATCAGAAGAAAAGGGAAAATCAATTTTCGTTCTGAAATAAAGGGAACCGTCTATGATTTGAAAGTCTCTCATCTTACTGTAGAAATCCCCTCGCTTAAGGGAAAAAAGTTCACGATGATTGTTGTGTATGGATATGGCAAAGAGCCGATGGTGCTGCTTACAAATAAGCGAATCCAGAAAAAAGCAGAGGTAATTTCTGTTTTAAAAGCCTATATTACTAGATGGCGTATCGAAGAAATGTTTCGCGTGCAAAAGCAAGAATTTGAATTAGAGAATATTCGAGTTCGTACCTTGCCCAGACTGAAGAGAATGTTTTTACTCTTGTCCATCATGGTTACGTTTATGACACTGAAAATAGAAAAGCAAAATGGATTTTTTCATAGTGTGATTGAACGGGCAAAGGGCATAAAGGCAAAGGATCAAATTAAGATGTTTCTATATCGTTTTTCGGCGGGAATGGAAGCCATACTGAAAAAAGATGCTTATGGGATTCGACATTTTAAATACATAGAAAAGCCAAAAGATTCACGACAAC
>NZ_JAHHXM010000077.1 GCF_019037185.1 Oceanobacillus caeni | reverse complement strand
TACACCTGCTTCTGTCAAGTAGACAGTACCAAAGTGTCTCAAAAAACTTTTCACAATACCTTTGTTTCCGATAGTTTGAGCTATGATCATATACGCCACCCTTGCCAGGCATTTGGGTTCGTGGTGGTGAATAAAGTGGCGAATCGGGAAAAATAAAGCTATTAAAGCTCCCTATTCGCACACAGAGCGTACCACGAACCATCTCTTCTAAGTTCTCGCTGGTCGGGGGCCCCTATCCCCAACACACCGAATCACTAAGAAGAGGCATGCCAGGCAAGGGCAAGCAGCTCCGCTGTGGTTCCCTGCGGTGCATTTTTAGCTTGCGTAACGCTTGATATATTTTACAGGACTCGTTTGTAATTTTGTGTTGATTCGATTATGATTAAAGTAATGGATATATTGGTTTGCCGCATTTTGAACTTCGAATACAGTCTCTGTGTTTTCAAAAAAACATTCTATTTCACACTTGTAATGACTAAAGAAGTTTTCAATGCATGCGTTGTCCCAGCAGTTGCCTCTGCGGGACATGGATGGGGTGAGGCCCATCTCTTTGACACGCATTTGATAACCAGCGTTTGTGAACTGTGTGCCTTGATCACTATGTAAAATGGCACCTTTCACAAACTTTTTTTCTTTTAAACGATCTAACGCTTCGTATACAAGCTCTATATCCTGACGTTGACTAATAGAATACGCCACAATCTCGTCATGAAATAAATCTTTAATCGCACACAAATAAAGATTCTTGTTTGGCCCCTCTATCACTGGTAAATAGGTAATATCAATCGCAAACTTCATTCCGGGTTTCTTTGCTTGAAAGTTTCGATTTAATATATTCGGTACTTTTTTATTTATCTCGTTACGCTTAACAAAGCGCCTTTGGCGGATCTTACAACGAATACCATATTTCCGCATGATTTTAGAGACACGCATCTCTCCAACCTCAATGTCATATTCCTCCTTTAATGCCATTTTCATTCTTTTTCTTCCCAATGTACCACGGTGTTTATGATGTAATTGGATGATATAGTTGTATAATTCTTCGTCCTTTTGTGCCTGCACACTACCCCCTCCACGTTTTTTCCATTTGTAATAACCAGATCGTGATACATCAGTCAGTTGCACTAACATCGTAACAGGATAATCTTTCTCATTTGCTTCTATAAAGGCAAATTGTACCTCTTTCTGCTTTCTCACATCCTTTCCAGCTCCAAAAGCTTTTTTAAATATTCGATTTGTAATGCTTGTCGTTCGATAAGCTCATCTTTGGTTTCCTCTTCTTTTCGTTTCTGTTTACCTATGCTTTTCATACCTCTTGTATCTTTTAACGCTTCATA
>NZ_JAHHXM010000076.1 GCF_019037185.1 Oceanobacillus caeni | reverse complement strand
CGGCTAGGCCCCCTTATTCCGGACACTAACTGGATATTTCTTTGTTTTTCTTAGAATTCCTAAAGTATATTGGAAATTCCTTTACTCTACGCATATTAGATGGATTTCACTTGACTTGGAGCCTCTGGTGGGTATGATTCGTTTTCGAAGGTCGAAAGGGTATAAACATTTCGATTCCCAAACAGGCTATCACACCCACCTTCTCCAAGTAAAGTTCAATCCGTTTTACCCTTAAATTCTGGACCCGCCTTTCTTAAAGACTTATTTCCATATTCGGAATTTTGGCTTCTGACGCAAGTTGGTTGAATTTCTCTGGTGTTTGATTATTCAAGCTTCCATGCGGTCGCTTGTTATTATAAAAATGAATATAATCATCAATGTAATAATATGCTTCTTCATAAAAGTGAAAGGTATGCCTATTAAAACATTCTCTTTGTAATTGACTATGAAAGGATTCAATATAGGCATTCATATTGGGCGTTTTATTAGGTATTCGTTCATGATGAATTTTTTGATACTGACAAAAGTCTCCAAACTTTTCACTCACAAACTGTGGACCATTATCGGTTCGAATGATAAGTTTATCATCAAATTCACCATCTTTAAAATGGACCTTTCTTTTAATTAAAGCTTTATTAATCATGGATGTGATATGTTTTGTTCGACAGGTAGTTCCTCTATAAAATCCAACTATTTTTCGATCAAAAACATCAATGGCACAACACACAAAAACAAAATAAGATGTATTGACAATATTTCCATACTTAATATCTACTTGCCATAGTTGATTTGGCCCTGTTACTATGCGATTTCTAGCCAGCCTTCTAGGATGTTTAGGCTGCTTCGTAATTCTTTCTTTTAAAATATCTAATTCTTTACACAAACGATAAACTTTTTTTGGATTGATGACTAAATTCTTTTCATCCCTAAGTAATGCAGTCCACTTTCTATATCCTAATGCACCCATATTGTCATCAAAGAAAAACTCCATCAAATATTCTTCTATTTGTTCATCTGGAATCTTGTTTCCATCTTTATGCATGGAATATCCTTGAATCGGTCTACCCCTTTTAACTATTTCTCGTACCTTATTTTCTTTTTTCCTTGCATAATAGGTAGACCGGTTAATTTCTAATATATCCAGAATTCGTTTGGTGAAGAACCCTCTAGAAATCCATTTATCTGCCACCTGAATGAAATCATCTAAGGTTCGTTTTTTTTTAATGCATCTTTTAATACGGCAACTTCTAATTCCTTTTCACCCAATAATTTCATAGCTAACTCGTATTTCTTTTTATATTCCTTTTCAGTTGGTTCCGGAGAAGTAAGGCCCACTCCTTCTTCCTCCATCTGATCTCGGATCTCCGTCTC
>NZ_JAHHXM010000075.1 GCF_019037185.1 Oceanobacillus caeni | reverse complement strand
CACTAGTGTTGCATAAAGTTTTCAGGAAAAAGTCAAGCGAAACCTTTTGTGTCAATATTATTAATAATAGGAATTTTCACTATAAAAATCCATAAAAAAACCTTATAATTAGGGTATGGTAGTCCTGTCCAAATCCCTAACTATAAGGAGCTCACATGGACAATCATACCATAAAAACTGTATTCAAGGAATACATTCATCCATTAGATTCGAAAGTAATACAAAAAATGCTTGATCACGCTCAAATTGATAAATATGTCAAAAAGCTTGATGTACTTACATTTATGAATACATTTATTTATGCGCAGTTGAAGCAACTAGATAACCTTCAGCGGATAAGTGACACGATAAAACGCAAGAAAACTGTCCAAAGATTAGTTGGCATAGAAAGCATTAGTAAATCACAGCTTTCCCGAAAAAATGGGGATATACCATCCGAGATTTTCCAGGTTATCCTACATCATTTAATTCAAAAACTTCACCATATACTTGGACCAAAAACGGCAGGCAAAGCACTTGGAAAGCTTCATCTGATTGATTCATCAACGATTTCGATGTGCCTTAGTCAATATGAATGGGCAGATTTTCGAGATACAAAATCGGGTGTGAAAATGCATACTTCCATTACTTTTTGCGAGGGCATTTCTTACCCAAATGAAGTCATTCTCACACCTGCAAGACCTGCAGATGAAACACAGCTAGATTCATTAATCGTATTAGATAAAAACGTTCTTCATGTATTTGACCGAGGCTATTTCAATTTTAAAAAGTTTGATACCTACTGTGCAGAAGGTATTCGATTTGTCACACGAATTAAAACGAACACGGTCGTACATGTCATCGAGGAATTACCGATTGATTCCTCTTCACCGATCACCCGTCATGCGGTAGTAAAGATCGGAAAGATGAAGAACCCGCTGCAACTCGTTGAAACTGTAGACAGTAAAGGAAATCAGATTCGAATTGTGTGTAATGATGCTAAAGTCAGTGCACAGGAAATGAGTGATCTCTACCGCAACCGCTGGCAGATAGAATTATTTTTCAAATGGGTCAAGCAGCATATGGTTATTAAAAAACTATATGGAAAAAGCGAAAATGCGGTATATAATCAAATCTATTTGGCAATGATTTCTTTCTGTTTAACCCTTTTAATGAAAAACAAAATTGGCTATAAAGGGACCTTGCTGGAAATGTTGCGTTGGATACGGGATTTCTGTTCTCACTCCATCACAACCCTTATCTCTAAAGTATTCAAGGAACCTGAGCGATCATCCCGTGGCCGACGAAGGCTTGATCACGAAAAGGTCTTTCAAGTAACTGTTGCACAATACGAATTAGGAGATGTTTTGCTCTTAGACGATTTAACCTATGACCCGATTATTTAAAAATATTATAT
>NZ_JAHHXM010000074.1 GCF_019037185.1 Oceanobacillus caeni | reverse complement strand
GGCTCTACGTCAAGTGACGTTGGTACTGTATTTTAGTCGACTTTTAATATGTATTTGATTATCACACTCTAGGGAAGCTATGCTACTCTAGAGTGTGATTTGTTTACTACGGGTTTCAGTTTAAAATGTAATCTTATTCGGTTTTTGTAATGCTTAAAATTCCGATAGCCATATGCAATCCGATTGAGTACCTTGATTTTATTGTTAATACCTTCAATTCGCCCATTGTTATACGTATATTGAAAACTGTTTTTCGTATAGGGCAAGTGCTTTCTTAATGTTTTAATGCTTGTTCTTAAATAGGTTGATGACTGGGTTGGACACTTTTTGTTTAATGTGTTCTCTAATGCATGATAGTCCTTTTCGTCAATTGCCTCCAACAGGTCCTGATATATACCATAATTGACTTTAAGTTCCTCACTATAATCCAACATTTCTTGCACTATTGAACTTTCAAGACGTTGGCCAAATAAGCCGTAATATTTATATTCTGTATAAGATAAACTCGATCTTTTTTTCAGTAAAAGCTTCCAATAACGTTTAAGGCGGCGATACTTTTTCTGATCTTCCCCATTAGATGTTCTGAGTTGGTTCATGATTTTAACACGCGTTTTGTTCATCGCTCTTGATATGAGTTGAACTAAGTGAAAACGATCAATAATAATATCTGCATTTGGAAACATCTCTTTTATCAAACTTACATAACCTGCGTTCATATCGATTGTCACGGTTTCTACTCGTTGTCTAGCTGATAAGCTATAATTTGTGATGAAGTGATCTGTAATAGACCGGTTATCACGACTATTTAAAATGTCTAAGATGTCACCCGTTTCAACATCGATATATTCAAAAGCCATCTTGCCCTTGGCATACTTAAATTCATCAAACGATAGATGCTTAGGTAGGGCTTTATAATGCGGTTTATATTTATTTGCTTCTTTATTAATGATTCTCTGAACAGTTGCCTCAGATACACCACAATCCTGGGAAATATCTTTAACGGACTGCGCTCCAGCTGATTTAATCATGATTTGGGCTTCTGTATTTGAGGATATAAAACAATGACGCTTTACGATATTTGTTTGTGCAGTAAAACTAACACCACAATGTTTACACATAAAACGCTGCTTACTTAATAATAAATATGTTGGATAAACTCCCATGGTCGGAATGGTAATACGAGATAATTGTGTTCCGTTTTTATAAATAGAAGAGCCTACTTTCTCCACCTGGCAATTTGGGCATTGATCTGCATCATATGTTAATTTCGCCTTAATAAATTTACAAGACTTCCCTTTATGTTTGCCATACGTTACTGCATTTTCGCTCATATAAATATTTTTATCTTGAATATCTAACATATTTCTAATATCATTTGATATAGACAAGTGAGTTCCCTCCTAGGAATGGTTTTCAGCGACTTTAATTCTACAGGGAATCTCACTTGTTTTCTATTTATAAACACAAAAATGACGTAGGTGAGTTTTTCCCACCAACGTCATTTATTGTACAACC
>NZ_JAHHXM010000073.1 GCF_019037185.1 Oceanobacillus caeni | reverse complement strand
ACCTTAATTATTCATAAAAAATCCTTGAGCGCCTAAAAATGCATATCTACCAAGGAATCCAGCTAATTTAGTCATGCATCAAATAAATGAAAAAAGAATCCATTTCTGTTAAAGTTAAATCACCACAAAATAACCACAGAAAGGATTCTTATAATGGCTACTTTACCGCAATTAACACTAGATTTCAATCGTCAAATTAAATTGTCAAATGATGGAGGTTCCCTTTCCTCCGATACGGGTGAATTCATCTTTAAAGAATTTGATAGGAAAATTGGATTCTTAAAGACTATTGCTGAATACCTTCACTTAAATGACGAAAGAAAATACCATTACCATTCGAATGAAGAACTACTCCGCCAAAAGATTTACCAAATCATTGCTGGATATGCGGAAGATGACGATGCGGATCAATTGACTCAAGACCCTGTGTTCACAAAAGTTATTGAAACGGATGCTTTAGCTTCTCAACCAAGTTTATCACGGTTTTATACACGGTTTGATAAAGAATCCATTGAACAATTAAATCAAGCCAATCAAGCACTCTTGGATAAGGTTCATGAATTCAGAAAGTCAAAGGCACTCATTATTGACCTAGATTCCACTCATGCTGATACCTATGGCAAACAAGAGTCTGCGGCTTACAATACCCATTATGGTACAGTTGGATTTCATCCATTAGTTGCATTTGACGGGATAACCCGTGACTTTTTAAAGGCACAGTTGCGCCCTGGAAATGTCTATACTTCCAATGGTGTTGTGGACTTTGTAGAACCCCTTATCACACATTACAATGAAGAATTTCCAGAAACAATACCGTTCTTACGTGCAGATAGTGGTTTTGCCGTCCCAGCCTTGTATGACTTATGTGAACGTGAATCTGTTTATTATGTCATTCGTTTAAAGTCTAACGCTGTTTTACAGCGAATGGCAGATGAATTACACCCTGCAACAGCGCCATCAGATGCAACAAAGTCAGAGCACTATTATGAGGAAATTGACTATCAAGCAAAATCATGGTTTAAATCAAGAAGAATAATCATTCAATCCGTTCGACCAGCAGGAGAACTATTTTTCACTCATTCATTCTTCGTCACAAATCTGGTCGATGCATTTACACCAAAGGATATCGTTCATACCTACCAAAAAAGAGGTACGATGGAAACCTTTATTGATGAAGCAAAAAATGGCTTTTATTTGGATAAAATGAACAGCCACTCCTTCCAAGTAAATGAAGCAAAGATGATGTTAAGTTTGTTAGCGTATAACCTAACAAACTGGCTTCGAACACTTTGCTTTCCAGAAGGACAAAAGACAATGCAAATCGATACCATTCGCACAAGAATTATTAAAGTCGCTAGTAAGTTGGTAAAATCTGGGCGTTCCCTTTACTTTAAATTGTCCTCTAGTTTTGTGTACCAAAAGTTCTTTTGGAAGGTTCTTCAACGAATTCAAGCACTAAAACTGGAATAAAACATACAAATACCTATTTTTTTAAAAGTATGGTAAGCCCAAGGGGGTAGTCTGCCCAAAAATGGCCATTTTTTGGTATTTAAAGTTGCGTTCCTCAAATTTATGGTTATTTTGGGCTTAACTATATTTATAATTTGAAAAAATATAGAATTTGAACCTTGTTTACTTAGGCACATGGAAGTATGAATAATTAAGGATA
>NZ_JAHHXM010000072.1 GCF_019037185.1 Oceanobacillus caeni | reverse complement strand
GTAACATTAGCTGCTTTGGGGGTAATTTTATGCGTATTAAAGTGAGTCGTTCTAAAAATTCCAAGTCTTATTTTGTAATTAAAGATATTTATCGGGGCAATAAAAGGACAACCAAAGTTGTTGAAGCCTTGGGAAATGACAAAGAAATTTTAGAAAAGCATCCTGGTGTGGATCCCTATACCTGGGCAAAAGAATACGCTAAAAAGTTAACACTGGAAGAAAAGGAACGAAACTATAAAATCGTCACCAAATACAGTCCTGCCAAGCAAATACCATTGAATAAACAGACGCTATTTAATGCTGGTTACCTCTTTTTACAATCTATTTACCATGGGTTAAAACTGGATAAAATTTGCCAGAAGATATCTCAGGAGTATGAATTCAAATATGATCTGAATGAAATACTTTCGCGCCTTCTTTATTTACGGATTCTACATCCGACCTCTAAAAAAGGAACGTTTGAACATTCGAAAGACTTACTTGAACCTGCACATTTTCAGTCACATCAAATTTATCGGGCACTTGGTGTCCTCGCCGAGCAATCAGATTACATAGAGGAAATGGTGTATAAAAACAGTCTAAATGTAGTGGATAGAAACACACAGATTCTATATTATGACTGCACAAACTTTTTCTTTGAAATCGAAGAAGAAGACGGTTTAAAACAATATGGAGTTTCTAAAGAAAATCGCCCCAACCCAATTGTTCAAATGGGACTGTTCATGGATGGGTCAGGCCTTCCACTTGCTTTTAGTATGACACCTGGAAATAGAAATGAACAAACAACCTTGAAACCGTTGGAACGTCGTATTTTAAAGGACTTTAACCTTTCAAAATTTGTTGTATGTACAGATGCCGGTCTATCTTCAAATAAGAATCGGATATATAATACTCGAGGAAAACGCGCCTTTGTAACTACGCAGTCTATCAAAAAACTGAAGAAATTTTTGAAGGAATGGTCTCTGGATCCTGAAGGGTGGCGAATACCAGGAAGTAATAAAAAGATAAATTTGAATGACATTCGCAATCTCGAAAATGACCAGAGAACGTACTACAAAGAGCGTTGGATCAAGGAAAATGATCTAGAACAAAAGTTAATTGTCACCTACTCCCCTGTTTATCAGCGTTATCAATCATCCATTCGAGCTAAACAAGTTGAACGAGCGAAGAAAAAGATGGAAAATCCAAGCTCGTTGAATAAACATAATCAGAATGACCCAAAGAGATTCATTAAAGCGACACATGTAACAGACAATGGTGAAATTGCGGATAAGACGCAAGCAACTCTGAATCAGAAACAGATTGATAACGAATCCATGTATGATGGATTTTATGCCGTATGTACCAATCTAGAATCAACTATTGAGGAAATAATTAAGATAAATCATGGGCGATGGGAGATTGAGGAGACATTCCGAATACTAAAAAGTGAATTCCAGGCTCGACCAGTTTACTTGCAAAGAGAAACCCGAATAAAGGCACATTTTCTAACATGCTTTTTGTCCTTATTGATCTATCGCATTCTAGAAAAAAAGTTGGATGAAAGATTTACATGTCCTGAATTAATTAGTACGTTAAGAAATATGAACATGCTAGAATTGGATGGAGAAGGATACATACCTGTATATACTCGAACAGAAATTACGGATGCATTACATGATGCATTTGGCTTTAGAACTGACTACGAAATAGTTACTCAAAAAAATATGAAAAAAATTTTTAAACAAACCAAAAGGGAAAAATAGTACGCAGTTTTATGCCTTAAAAAAATCGCCATAAACATTGATTTAGCAGTGTTTTTGGCGATTT
>NZ_JAHHXM010000071.1 GCF_019037185.1 Oceanobacillus caeni | reverse complement strand
TGTAGTAATTCGTTTGTATCTTGTTCTTGACTTACTGATATACTCTCTTGTCTTTAGTATATAAAGTAAGTGATCCATAGATACGAACGAAACTTGATACCCTTGGTTAACTGCGTGGATACCTAATCCGGTTGATAGATGAGTTTTTCCAACTCCAGGGGGTCCCATCATGATTAATGTGAAATTTTCATCTATCCATGAAAGTTCCTTTAATACATTTAATTGCTTATCACCAATCGCAGATTGCTCTTCTAATTTAAATTGGTCTAGCGTTAATGGTTGAGGAAACTCTGCCCATTTCATCAACTTGGAACGATTCTTCTCTTCGCGACAACTCAATTCATATCCGAGTACCTGATTAATAAATTCATAGTAGGTCCAACTCTTGGATTCTGCCTCCCTAAGCATATTCGGTAGTTCCTTTGCCGTTTCTGCTAACCTTAGTGTCCTGCATTTTTGTTGAAGTTCATTATAGGAATCTGTCATTTTATCTACCTCCTTGAAGTACTTGTAGATAGATATCCTGACTGCGCTCAGGGGCTGTGATGTCTTTATATTTCTCATTGATCAATTCTTTTTTGGACAATTGTTTACTGCTTTGCATCTCTAATGAAATTGCAATATCTCTTAAATCATTAGCACTAGTCAACCCTAGTCTTTTCATTTCTTTTACGGCATCATTGATATGCCAAGGGTGTTGCTTGATTGCGTTAAGTACTACTTTGAATTGATCAATGGTGTGTCTTGGGTAATGTTCTTGTAACGTCTGAATAAGCCAGGTTGAAACTTCCGTTTCAGCTAATTCGTCCATAACTTGTTCTGCGAGTTTATCTCTTTTTGTTTGAGACCTTTGTCGATGCTTAGGATCTGTAATGACTTTACCTTTTTCTTCAGACAATTTATGTGTGGCAATCGGACCACCATCTGGATGCAGGGAGATGCTCAAATCTCCTCTAGATACGAATACATAAGCAATATTTTCTTTACCACTTTGAAATGTTCCCAATGGAACGCTATACCGATTCCCTTCAAAACGAATAACGTTGTCTTTATGAATTTTTCTTGTTATATTTATAGTTGATATATTTTCAAAAATGTAATTTCCATTGACCTTTTGAAGATGCTGCTTTTCGAGGGCGTGCGCTTCGAAAGGTCTTTTCTTTGTATTATGATGAATCTTATAGTTTCCCGTTCTTTTTAACCACTTTAAGGATGACTGCTGCCATGAATCTAAGTCTATGTAGATGCGGTGCTTCGCAAAATTATTCTTTACATATTTTATTACTTGTTCAATTTTCCCCTTTGACTCCGGATCACTCTTTCTGCACAGATATATCTTAAACTTTCTTGTTTCATGATATTTAGTAAAAGACTCCGTCAGGATTAGATCTCCGGCATTCTCGCTAACTGCCAATAAACGATCCTGGTCATATACAATCTCTTCTGTCATCCCCCCAAAATATCGAAATGCACTTTCTTGCATCCTGATCAAATCAGCTGTTCGAAGGGGTCTATCTATCCATTCTACATATTTGAATCTTGAATGAGATAAGATGAACCCAGCTACATAAAGTTTCTTTCTTTGCCCTGTATCCATATAGACAAATGTTTCTCCAAAATCTACTTGCATTTGTTTTCCCATTGGAAGTTCTTCTACTGCGCCATACATTCGTTCCATCGTTTCTTTTGGTATATGATATTTGTCTCTTAAGTCATTCACATAATTTCGAACCGTATTCTCAGCCACTGACTGTACATCAAGTCTATCCTGCAGCCAGTCATGAATTTGAGAACTTGTCATATCCGGATGTTCCTTTAACCACGTCAATATGTAATTTTGATAGGGATCCAGCTTCTTTGTTCGATTTTGTAGCGATGCAATAAACTCAGCGAACTCCTCCGGTGTCATACTCAAATATTCAATTACTCTGTTTCTAGAAATCTTTAATTTCTTTGCAATCTTAGTGTTTGAGAAACCTATACTCTTTAAACGATGTATTTCTTGATAA
>NZ_JAHHXM010000070.1 GCF_019037185.1 Oceanobacillus caeni | reverse complement strand
ACGTGGAACAATCCATGAATGGTTGTTGTGCAAAAAAACTTAATCTTTTTGTGTCCAAAAACTTGACGTAGATCCAAAAAGTCACAAGCTAACCACCTTAACCTTCATTAATTTTCTGAGTTAGCTTCATAAACTTATTTTAACTTCTTTATCAGATGGATTCATAATGAAAAAGGTCAACATAATACGGTAAAGGAGATTCCTCGTCGATAAATCAGACAACTTATATAAGGTTTCGGAAGTAATACCATTCCCTATTACTGCAATATCTATATCAGATCCTCTTTTATAATTCCCCATTGCTCTACTTTCAATAATAATTTTATCAAATTTCACTAGGGCAATGCTTATCTAACGTATGTCATTATGAATCAATTCAAACATATTTTTATCTTTGTTCTAATAATTTGTCATATATATTTCTGAGTATGGGTAGAAATCGCTCTAGTATTTCTATAACTACCCATTCTGTTACCCCTAGATCATAATATATGCATTGTTAAATCGTTCTTGGATAATGCCTCCATCCCAAGGTATCCATCCCAAATTATCTCAACCCAGAGCGCTTATTTAATGAATTCTCTTGGTCTTTTAGCAACATAGCCCTCTTCCTAACTATTTTATCCCCACTACGGGCGCTTTCACATATGTTCAGATGATAGTTATATGTTATTAACGATTTATGTTAGACTGAAAAACAGCGATTCTTACAAGGGCTAATTTTTCTTTCGATTATATGTAAATACATTCACTCTGAAGAAAAGATTTAGGTTTTATTTAATCATACAAAAAAGAGACAAGAAATTATATCCCGTCTCGTTTTTACGCTAGTAATATTTTAACACTTACGTTCTCGGATTAGATACCGGTGGTCGGGGTCGAACCGACACGTCCTTAACGGACACGGGATTTTGAGTCCCGCGCGTCTGCCAATTCCGCCACACCGGCAAAAATAAAAATGGAGGCGGTAACCGGATTTGAACCGGTGATAAAGGTTTTGCAGACCTCTGCCTTACCACTTGGCTATACCGCCGTATAAAATATACGTTATACTATATTCAGATTTTATTGGAGCGGAAGACGGGATTCGAACCCGCGACCCCCACCTTGGCAAGGTGGTGTTCTACCACTGAACTACTTCCGCAATTGGCTGGGCTACTAGGATTCGAACCTAGGATACACGGGATCAAAACCCGATGCCTTACCGCTTGGCTATAGCCCAACAGTTTTTAATGGGGCGACCGGTGGGAATCGAACCCACGAGTGCCGGAGCCACAATCCGGTGCGTTAACCCCTTCGCCACGGCCGCCATATATGGCAGGGGTAGTAGGAATCGAACCCACATTGACGGTTTTGGAGACCGTAGTTCTACCGTTAAACTATACCCCTATTATAACATGAAAAATGGTGGAGGGGGGCAGATTCGAACTGCCGAACCCAGAGGGAGCGGATTTACAGTCCGCCGCGTTTAGCCACTTCGCTACCCCTCCAACAATGGTGGCTCGGGACGGAATCGAACCGCCGACACACGGATTTTCAGTCCGTTGCTCTACCGACTGAGCTACCGAGCCATCATAATGGAATCTATTCATTTAAAATGGCGGTCCGGACGGGACTCGAACCCGCGACCTCCTGCGTGACAGGCAGGCATTCTAACCAGCTGAACTACCGGACCATTTAAAATATTTGGTTGCGGGGGCAGGATTTGAACCTACGACCTTCGGGTTATGAGCCCGACGAGCTACCAGACTGCTCCACCCCGCGATATGAAAAACTATTGAATTATGAAATTGATGGTGGAGGATACAGGGCTCGAACCTGTGACCCCCTGCTTGTAAGGCAGGTGCTCTCCCAGCTGAGCTAATCCTCCATCATGGTGACCCGTACGGGATTCGAACCCGTGTTACCGCCGTGAAAGGGCGGTGTCTTAACCGCTTGACCAACGGGCCAACTATGTACTGGCGGAGAGCAAGGGATTCGAACCCTTGATACCGCGGTAGCGGTATACACGATTTCCAATCGTGCTCCTTCGGCCAAACTCGGACAGCTCTCCATGGCTCCACAGGTAGGATTCGAACCTACGACCGATCGGTTAACAGCCGATTGCTCTACCACTGAGCTACTGTGGAA
>NZ_JAHHXM010000006.1 GCF_019037185.1 Oceanobacillus caeni | reverse complement strand
TTTATGCCTTAAAAAAATCGCCATAAACATTGATTTAGCAGTGTTTTTGGCGATTTTTAGTGTCAAACATGAGATTATATATAGGATTTGAAAAACATGGAAGATGTGAAGTTAACTACATATTTGTTCTTTATAGTGATATTTTATATTTAAATATATTCAAAATGATAAGAAAGTAAGAGATAAATGATGGAAACTAAAGAAAAGTGTTCTTTATAACGCAAAAACAGGAAATTTTAGAACTTTCCTTTCTAAGCATAATGACCTATACTGCAAATGTGCTGTTCTTAATAACAAACAATTTTGGTTTTTAAAGAGAACGGTATATAAAAATCTATACATAAGTGAAGGGGGAATGACCAGATTTTTCTGAGTTAAATAATTATCTCTACCAATGAACGTTCTAAATCATTTCAGGTCTGTCTGAACCACAAGGTGGTGGGGAAGGAGATCAACTGCCATAAGTGCGACTAACCATCAGCGGCGGATGAAGGAAAACTAAGGGGCTTTTTTATTAAAAATTATATTATTGGGGGAATAGAAAATGAGTCTTAAAAAGAAAATTGGAATGGGTGTAGCAACAGCAGCATTAGGATTATCTTTAGTCGGTGGAGGAGTATTTGCTTATTTTAGTGATACGGCAGAATCCAACAATACATTTGCAGCCGGTACGTTGGATTTAAATTTAAATCCTGAAGTCGTTATTGATGTAAAAAATATTAAACCAGGGGATTGGATGAACCGAACTTTTGAATTAAAGAATGATGGTTCATTAGATATATCAAAGGTTTTATTATCAACAGATTATACCGTAACGGATGCAAAAGGTGATAATGCAGAAGATTTTGGTAAACACATTAGAGTTAACTTTTTACGAAATATAGATAAGAGTGGAGCAATAAAACCGAATGACATTATTTATAGCACAACATTACATGATTTGAAAGGTACGGCCCCTGATGCTGTTCAAAAGAAAATTTGGTCTGTTTTTGGTGAAAATAGTGGGCTAAAGGCTGGTTCTAAAGACACATTAAAAGTGCAATTTGAATTTGTAGATGATGGCGACCAAAATCAATTTCAAGGAGATTCATTGCAACTTAAATGGATATTTGATGCTAAACAAACAGCGGGTGAAAGAAAATAATAATTCCATCTGGAAGACGAGTTTAATCTCGTCTTCCCATATACATATCTAACACTTAGGAGGGGATCCTATGAGTTTTAAGAAAAATATCTTGATGGGGATGGCAATAGGGTTGGTTGGAATGGCATTGCTTAGTGGAGGCACTGTTGCATATTTTAATGATAGTGAAGATACAAAGAATGAAATTATATCTGGAACATTAGATTTAGGTGTGACAAATGTAAGTGACGGTGTTCTGTTTGAGTTCAAAAATAAACAGCCCGGTGATGTCTTTCATTATAAATTTGACCTGTCTAATAACGGAACTTTAGATATCGGAAAGGTGACTTTAATTTCCAATCATACAGTTGACGGTAAGAAAGATTTTGGAAGTCAAATAGAAGTTGTTTCGTTAAAAGTTAATGGAGAAGAGAAAATTACTTCTAATAAAAAGGTAACATTAGATGATTTAAAAGGAGTAGAAAATGCAATAGTTCTATTAAATAATTTTCCAAAAGAGAGCCAGAATGTCGAAGTGTTTGTAGAATTTAAATTTATACAGACGGAGCAAAGTCAAAATGATTATCAAGGAAATACGATGAATCTGGATTGGACTTTTGAGGCAATGCAGGTCATGAACGAAAAATAAAAGTTGTAAATTATAGGGGACTATTTTATTTGTAGCCCTAAGCATGTTATTTCTTTAATATTTTTAGAACTACAAATAAATAGCAAAAGGCACAAAATGGATTTCAATAAAAAGGCGGAGATTGTTAGTGAGAATAAGTCGTTTTCGAAAATTAAAATCAAAAAATCAGGGTTTTTGGTTTATAGCAAAAATTGCTCTGATCTGGTATTTATTTCTTTTCTCTACAACTTATTTCACTTCAACAACTTCAGCTGTTTTTTCTAGTAAGGTTGAGCCAAAAGGAAGTATTGAAGCAGCGGATTGGTTGAGGGGACAATATGAGCTTGAATTTGAGAGAAGTGGAAATCCACATAGATCGTGTATGATTGACACCGTTGTAAGAAATATAGGACCCGGAGATATGACGGAAGATGTTATATATGATGTTTTTTACGTTGAAAACGGAAATCCTGTAAAAGGTGAAAAAGTAGGCGAGGGACGAATTAATGCACTAAAAAATAGCGAATCTGAAAAAGTTAGTTATGAAGCAAATAAGACTGGCAGATATGTCTTTATCGTGAACGAAAAAGATAAAAAAGTTGAGAGTAAGAAATTTATTGTTGAATGTAATCCAAATCATAAAACAACGACTAACCCAGAACAGGAAATAGAAGAAAATAATGCTAATAAAGAAGCTGATGAAGAAGTAATTGAAAATAAAGATGAGCAGAATAAGACAGAGAATAAAGCGAAAAGCATTCAAACGGAATCCGCTAAACCTAAACACCATGAAGAACAAGTGAAAGAAGAAAAAACAGAGAAAAGCAGTCAACTCAATCAAACCACAGACAAACCTATTGAACAAAAAACTATAGAAGATCAGGAACCTGCACAAGAACAGCAACAAAAAAAGATAGAAACTAAACCCGAAGTAGAGTCTAGTCAAGAACAGGAAAACAAGGAAGGTGTTGAATAATGAAAAAGAAAACAATATTTAAATGGGTGAATCGAATAATATCTATTGTGCTAATGGTAGTACTCATAGCTGTTGCAGCATTAGTAGTTATAAACAAGGCCTCAGGAGGGGAACCGGAAATTTCAGGGTATCAATTAAAAACGGTTTTGTCTGGTTCCATGGAGCCTGGAATACAAACAGGGTCCATCATTGCAGTAAAACCGATTGAAGGTGAAGAACGTAATAATCTAACAAAAGGTGATGTCATTACATTTATGGAATCAGAGGATAAGCTAGTGACACATAGGATTATTGATATACAGACGAGCGGGGAGAATGTTATGTATACGACAAAAGGGGATAATAACAATGCCCCAGATTCAAATCCAGTATTAGCAGAGAATGTAGTTGCGGTTTATAACGGATTCACTATACCATATCTTGGATATATTTCAACCTTTGCACAGTCACCGAATGGTAGCATTGCCTTCTTGATTATACCTGGATTTCTAATGTTAGGTTATTCTATTTTTATAATTTGGAGAGCATTAAGGGAATTAGATGATCAAAAGAAACCTCAAACTAATGTAACGAATTCCTAATACTTAATGGGGAAGATGTATATGAAAATCCAGGAAAAAGCATTGGCCATCTTTTTAACAAATATACTAATTTTTACCTTTATGGGCCTGGCTACTGTTTCAGCTGAGGAAAATTTGTCCATCGAAGTACTACCACAAAAAGAGTTATTTGATGTAGGTAACATGAAACCAGGGGATTGGGCACCGCGAACGGCTACAATAAAGAATAATGGTGAAATTAGTTTTAAATATACTACTTCAGTAAAACCAGATAGTAAATCATTAAAGCTTTATAACGAATTATTACTAGAGGTTTGGAGTAGTAATGAAGAACTATATAACGGGAAATTATCCGATTTCACGGGATTTTCCCCACGCGCTCTTTCACCGAATGAAGGTGAAAAATTAGAATATGTCCTTCGTTTTCCGGAACACCTTGGAAATGACTTTCAAGGCCTTGATGCTAAGTTCACTATTTATTACACAGCTGAAGGTGAAGCAGATAAAGGAAGTGATTTAGAGACAGTAACAGGGGTAATTGATAGTGATGATGGAAGCGGGGAGAGTATTTTACCGAATACTGCTACGAATATGTTTACTTTTTTAGTAATCGGTGTGCTACTTATTACTGTTGGTAGCATAACTGGTTTACTAGTCTTATACAATAAAAAAACGTAAAGACTTAGATAAAATATGATTATATCTGTAATACAAAACTAGAAGTTTTTCGACAAAACTAGTCACACCAAAAGGCACTAGGAAATAGTATAATAGTCTCAGATAAAAATGAACGTCAGAAAAAAAGGCAAACTTATTGAAAGGTAAGGGCGCAAAGTCACAGGTCTAACGCTTTTTATGCTATGACGGCTGGATTACCTGATTTAAAATGGGGGAAACAAGATGAGCGAGTTAATAAAAAGTGTGACGCTTGATAGTGGTTGGGTTCAATTGATTAAACAGGCAAAGGATATGGGGATAACGAAAGAAGAAATACGAGCATTCTTACTACAACAAGGACAAATAAAATTCACTAAGTAATAGAACAACTCACCTGTTTTATGGTATAATCCCCAATGAAAGTAGGTGAGAAGACTTGATCGGTGAAAAAATTAAACAATTGCGTAAAGAGAAAAAAATGTCAATTTCCGAATTAGCCGAGCGAGCTGGAGTTGCTAAGTCTTATCTAAGTTCCATTGAGCGGAACCTACAATCCAATCCGTCCATCCAATTTATAGAGAAAATTAGCGAAGTGTTAGGTGTAACCGTAAATGAATTGTTAAATAATGAAACAAAACAAAGCATAGAGTATGATACTTTAGATAATGAATGGTTAGATATTGTTCGTGAAGCAATGGATTCAGGAGTAACCAAAGAGGAATTTAGAGAATACCTTGAATTCAGTAAATGGAGAAAGAATAAAATATGATTAGTGGACCGTTTGGCACTCTGCTTTAACGGTTTTTTAGTTTGGGAAAAATCTATAGAAACAAGGAAGGTGACACATGCGAAAAAAATACTGGTACTGGATTTTGACACTAGGATGGATGGGAATTATTTTTTATTCTTCTTCTACTCCTTATGAAAAACAAGATATGAGGCCATTTTTAGGAAACTATATAGATTTATCCTTTTTAGAACCCGTCCTTTCAGGAATTTCTTTTACGTATCATCAATCTGTTGTAAGTGTGGAAACATTAGGTATTGCAGGTTTTATTGAATTTTTTATTCGTAAGGGGGCACATTTTACTGTTTTCTTCTTGTTAACGTGCCTTTTTTATATTGCTCTTAAAAAGGCCACCCATATTCAAAAAAAACAAGCTATTTTAATTTCATTTTTATTAACTTCTGCATATGCTATGGTAGATGAAATCCACCAGGTTATTACGCCAAATCGCACGCCATATATTGGGGATGTATTTATCGATGTATTTGGAGCATTTGTTGCTGTAATTTGTTTTATTATTTTTGGGCAGAAAAGGAAAGCATAATGCTTATCTGCATAGGTCTAACTAAGTTAATTAAAGATTTGTGAATGCCAAATTTCCTGATAGCGGAAACAATTTATTGAAAATAATGAGAAAACTATAGAATAAATTGTAGATATATAGTAAGATACCCTATGTACGTTATTTTTTCTTAAAAAATAATAAATATCGACACAATGTAAAATGAAATATGTCTATTCATCTGGTTTTAGCGATAAATTTGAACAAAAGGCGGGAACCATTCCATGGGGGAACAAGAATTATATAAGCGGATGCTGAAGAAATTAATAGTTGAAACCGAAAATCAACAAATTAAATCAGCCGAAGAGTTGATTCAAAAAATAGTAAAAGAGTTAACAAATAATCAACAATTAAGCGGAAATACACAAATGTAAAAAAGAAAAGCTCGCTAGTGAGCTTTTCTTTTTTTAAAGTGAATAAAAGACCTTCCATGCCTTCATTATCTAAGGCTTATTCCGATGTCGATTCTACTTCAATTTCGATATATTTTGGGTCTAGCTCTACTATTTTAGCTTGGTCGTTTGTTAAATCAACGATCCATTCTGTGAATTTTGTTTCTTGCCCATCTTCCACAAAAACGATAAATTCTACATTTTCTAAGTAATGAATCGTTTCTAGGATATGTTCGGAATTACGAAGAACATTTTCTAGTTTGCCTAGTAAACCATAGTCTACTGTGATAGAAAAACCTTTCATTAATTGTCTTTTTACAATTCCTGTTGTTTTAATGGCTTGTGAAGTTGTACTTCCGTATGCACGAATTAACCCACCAGCCCCAAGTTTAATTCCACCGAAATATCTTGTCACGACAACCGCAGTATCTTTTAATCCTTGTTTTTTTAACACTTCAAGTATCGGTACTCCTGCAGTTCCGCTCGGTTCTCCATCATCATTTGCTTTTTGAATTTCATCATGTTCCCCAATGATATAAGCAGAACAATTATGGGTAGCGTCGTAATGTTTTTTCTTTATTTCCTGAATAAAGGCTTGTGCCTCTTCTTCAGTTTTCACTCGACGCACATATCCAATAAACCGTGATTTTTGTATGATTATTTGGTCATTTCCTTCAGGTTTTACGGTATAATAGGTAGATAACATAGATAATAAATCCTCCTATATGATTAATAATCTTAACATGTAGGGGTAGTAATTCCTAGAATTTTATAGTTAACCCTATCAAAACAGTGGGTATATACGTATAATTATAGTATAGGTTGGTGGGAACGGATGTCAAAGAAATTCGGAGACAATGCATTAGATCATATCATTGATGAGATGATTGATGTTGTCATTTATAGTAAAGATGAAATTTTTGATATTAGTGAATGGGCTCGTTCCGAATACGAACGCCTTCAATTAGAATTGAAAGAGATAAAAAAAAAGGTAATTCAATACATTGAAAATGGCGACCAACTAGAGGTGAAATTTCGTTTTTCCAAACAGCGTTTAGCAGAAGTAAGTAAACTCTTTGACCGATATTCTGAGGATGAAATTCGTAAGGTTTATGAGATTACTCATGGAATGCAGACGAAATTAACGATTATTCGTAAAGAGGAAAAGGATCTTCGGGAAAAGCGTGATGATATTGAAAGAAGACTAGTACAATTAGCTAGTACGATGGAAAGAGCAGAACGTTTAGCTAGTAAAATCACAGTAGTTCTTAATTATTTACAAGAAGATTTTAAACAAGTAAACGAAGTAATTGAAGATGCAAAGGAAAAACAAAAATTCGGCCTAAAAATTATTGAGGCGCAGGAAGAAGAACGTCGGAAAATTTCTCGTGAAATTCATGACGGTCCTGCACAAAGTTTAGCGAATATCTTACTACGTTCGGAGTTAATCGAAAAGATTTATCTCCAAGGTGATGTTTCCAAAGCAATGAATGAAATCAAAAGTATTCGCGGAATGATTCGCTCCTCGCTTGTTGAGGTAAGAAGAATTATTTATGATTTAAGACCAATGGCGTTAGATGATTTAGGACTGGTTCCGACCATTAAAAAATACCTTTCTAACGCAGGTGAATACAACAACATACAAATTGATTTTGTTATGATGGGCACGGAAAAACGCCTAAACCCCAAATATGAAATAGCATTTTTCCGATTGATGCAAGAAGCATTACAAAATGCGATTAAACATGCGGAAGCATCCGTTATCCAAGTAAAATTGGAAATAGGTACAAATTATTTAACTTTAATAGTTAAAGATGATGGTAAAGGTTTTAATACAGAACTAAAAAAAGAACAGTCCTTTGGATTAATTGGAATGAAGGAAAGAGTAGAAAACCTTCAAGGTGAATTATCTATCCAATCAGAGATTGGGAAAGGGACCGTTATTACTATTAGAGTTCCGTATAACGATTCCGTGCTATGATAAGAGACAGAGCAAAAAACGTAATAGATATATATGGAGGAAAATAAGATGAGCGAGGAAAAAATGATTCGAATTGTACTTATAGATGATCATAAATTATTTCGTGAAGGCGTTAAACGTATTTTAGACTTTGAACCTAGTTTTGAAGTAGTTGCAGAAGGTAGTGATGGTTCAGAGGCAGCAAAATTAGTGAAAGAAACTAATCCTGATATTGTTTTAATGGATATTAACATGCCAAATATAAATGGTGTAGAAGCTACAGCTGATTTAGTTCGTTATTTTCCAAATTCCAAAGTAATTATTTTATCCATTCACGATGATGAAAATTATGTTACGCATGCTTTGAAAACAGGTGCCCAAGGTTATCTATTAAAAGAAATGGATGCAGATACCTTAATCGAAGCGATCAAAGTCGTTAGTGAGGGTGGTTCTTACTTACATCCGAAAGTAACTCATAATCTAGTGAAAGAGTATCGTAGACTTGCAAAAGAAAACAATCCTTCTGTGAGTGATAGAGGTATTGAATATCGTAAACCGCTTCATCTATTAACAAAACGTGAGTGCCAAGTATTACAATTACTAGCTGATGGAAAAAGTAATCGAGCGGTTGCGGAAACACTATATATAAGTGAAAAAACAGTTAAAAACCATGTAAGTAATATTTTACAAAAAATGAATTGTAATGACCGTACACAGGCAGTAGTCTCAGCTATCCGAAAGGGTTGGGTAGAGGTTATCTAATAAAAGGATACCCTAGTACATTGTATTAGGGTATTTTTTATTGTGAAAACCTAGTATATGAATGCTTTTTTTCATGGATTCATGTAAAATATTGCTCAAGAATCTTAATTCTAAATAAGGAGAAGATTATTATGAAGGTAGCTGTCATGACTGATAGTACAGCATACATACCAACTGACCTCCGCAAACAAGAGAATATACATATGGTACCACTCAGCGTTGTTTTCGGAGAAGAAACATATCAAGAGGAAATCGATATTTCAACAGATGAATTTTATAAAAAACTAAAAGAAGTAGACGATTTACCAACTACATCGCAACCATCAATCGGATATGTGACTGCTAAGTTGGAAGAATTGGCAAAAGATTATGATGCAGTTGTTTCTATACATCTTTCTAGCGGAATAAGTGGTACATACCAATCGGTAATTAGTGCAGGAGAAATGGTAAAGGGAATCGATGTTTATGCATACGATTCGGAAATCAGTGCGATTGCACAAGGTTTCTATGTACTAGAGGCTGCTGAGATGGCAAAAGCCGGTAAAACCGCTGAAGAAATCATCACTCGTTTAGATGTAATGAAACAAACGTTACGTGCTTATTTTATGGTGGATGATTTAACGAACTTACAACGAGGTGGACGATTAAGCAGTGCTCAAGCTGTAGTAGGTGGCCTTTTACAAATCAAACCAATTCTACACTTTGAAAATAAGGTCATCGTCCCATTTGAAAAAATCCGGACTCGTAAAAGGGCAATTAATCGAATCATGGGTTTACTTGAAGAAGATGCGGCAAAAGGAAAAGAATTAAAAGTTGCCTTTATTCACGGAAACGATGAACAGTCAGCTAAAAACCTTAGGGACTCTTTTTTAGAAAAATACCCAAACATGGATACCATCATTAGTTATTTTGGACCTGTTATAGGAACTCATTTAGGAGAAGGTGCAATTGGTATTGGGTGGTATGTGAAATAAATCCATTGGGTTAGCTGATTTTAGTGTTACCTTTTTTGACAGGAAAGAAAGTATAAAACTTTCTTCCTGCATAAAGGCAACAAAGTCAAACGTCCAGCCTAATACGAGTACTAAATTTTTAAAGGAAAGTGAGTGAATACTATAGTGGAAACAATAACTCCCACACAATTAGAAAATCTATCTAGGATCTTTTCCGGTAGAATTTTATTACGAAGAGAAATTCCACTTAATGAACCTACATTTCAACAGTTCCTCGATAATCAATATTTAATTCCTCAGAAATCCATCATCAAGAAGTTACTTGCTCACCAATGCATGCGATGTGGGAATGAAAAGAAATCCTTATTTGCAAAAATCCCGTGCTCCATATGTAATAAGACACATTTATATTGTAGAAAATGTATTCAAATGGGACGCGTGATGGAATGTGAGCCTTTGTATACATGGGGTGGAGAACCACCAAACTGGTCTACATATAAACAACCATGTACATGGGATGGAACATTAACACAAGGTCAACTACAGGCGTCCAATCATATGGTTCAAGCGATTCGCAGTGGGGAAAAGGAATATTTGATCTGGGCGGTTTGCGGAGCAGGAAAAACAGAAATGATTTTCCCTGCAATTACCGAAACACTCCAACAAGGAAAACGTATTTGTATTGCTACCCCGAGAGCTGACGTCGTTCGTGAGCTTTATCCTCGATTACAGAAAGCATTTGAAGAAGTTCCTGTTCAAGCATTATATGGTGGGAGTGAAACGAAGGATGCAACTGCACAGTTAATCATTGCAACAACCCATCAGTTACTTCGCTTTCAACATGCATTCGATGTTGTCATTGTTGATGAAATCGATGCCTTCCCTTTCCATGCTGATCCTTCCCTTCCCTATTCCGCAAATCGTGCGAAGAAACAAGATAGCACCATGATTTATTTAACAGCAACTCCAAGAAAAGACCACCAAAAGCGAATAGCTAAAAAAACGCTCCCGCATACATTTGTGCCTGTCCGGTTCCATGGACATCCTTTACCGGTTCCTAAAACAAAAATTTGTTTTTCTCTTAAAAAAGATTTAGATGAATATCGGTTACCGAAGGCATTCTATAACTGGCTTCCTAAAAGAGAAAACTCCAAACGACAACTCTTAATCTTTGTTCCTACCATTAAACTAGCTGAGAAAATGAAAGATTCACTTGCTAGTATTTTAAAAAAAGAAAAAGTAATCTCATCAGAAGCGATGCTCACATCCGTTCATGCAGAAGACGTAGATCGGGAAGAGAAAGTAATTCAGTTTAGACAGAAAAAAATAACTGTCATGATTACAACGACCATATTAGAAAGGGGAGTAACATTTCCCTCTGTGGATGTTGCAATAGTGGATGCTGGCCATTCTGTTTTTGATGAAGCTGCTTTAGTGCAAATTGCTGGACGAGCAGGGAGGAGTGCAGACGACCCAATCGGGGAAGTGATTTTCTTTCATGATGGGAAGACAGAGGCAATGGAAAGAGCAATTGCCTCTATTAAAAAAATGAATAAACGTGGAGGATTTGAAACATGAATTGCGCTTGGTGTGATACGGAAATTATTCTTTCATTAAGTTGGGCGAATTTAATTATGCTGGAAAAGGAAGAGATCTTATGTTCCGAGTGTAAGCTAGGTTTAGAATGGATAAATGGGAATCGGTGTGATCGATGTAGTAGAAATACAACAGAAAAAAGATGCGCGGATTGTATGTGGTGGGAAGAAAAAGAGAAGAATGAATCCCTTCAATTCAATTATTCTATTTTCACCTATAATCCATTTATGAAAGAGGTTATTGCAAAATGGAAGTATCGTGGTGATTATTATTTAGGATATATTTTTGAAAATTATTTGATGGAAGCATTTAAAGAAAATTTTTCATTTCTAAAAAAGAACGGGTTTGTCGTTCCTATTCCATTAAGCGAAGAACGATTGCTTGAAAGAGGTTTTAATCAAGCGAAAATGATAGCCGATTTTTTAAAGATAGAAACAAAAGAAATTTTAACAAGATTGCATGGAGAAAAGCAGTCAAAAAAGTCCCGTATGGAGAGAATAATATCGAAAAATCCTTTTTTTATAACGGAATCTATTAACAAACCTGTCCTATTGGTCGATGATATATATACAACAGGAACAACCTTGCGCCATGCGGCTCGACTATTAAAGAAACATGGCTGTCCAAATGTTTACGCATTAACATTGGTACGAGGGTAATTATACGAGAAAAGAGGGTATAAGATGGCAGAATTAGCTAATTGTTCCCGCTGTGGAGCCATCTTTGTCAAGGCACTCCGGGATATTTGTCAAGATTGTTATCATGAAGAAGAGAAAGCTTTTCAAACGGTAAATACATTTTTACGTGATCAGAAAAATCGTAAGGCCACAATGATTGATATAATAAATGCTACAGGAGTACAAGAAAGCTATATCACAAAATTTATAAGAGAAAAACGTTTATTATTATCAAAGTTTCCCAATTTATCTTATCCATGTGAAATTTGTGGAATCGGTATAACGTCAGGTAAGCTCTGCAAGGATTGCCAAGAATCCATTGTAAAAGATTTAAAAAGAGAAGAAGAACTGGAAAGGAAAGTAGAAAGGAACAAAAAGATGAATTCTGTTGCGAATACGTATTATACAATGGATAAGCAAAATAGAAAATAAGTCTTTATTTTTATTGAAATGTGCCGATAATATAAAGTAGAGAAGTTTATGGGAGAAAGGGTGAAGAATTTTGAGAATAAATGGTTCGAATCAGCCAAATTTTAACCCCTATAAAAATATTGTAAAGAAACAAGCGGAAGTTAAACGAGAAATCAATAAACAAGATCAAATTGAAATATCGAAAGAAGCGAAACAATTACAAGAAAGTGAAAGACCAAATGAAAAACGGGCGGAATATGTTCAATCAATCAAGAATTTAGTTCAATCTGGTGAATATAAGGTGGATTCTGAAAAAGTAGCAAAAAAAATGATTGAATTTTGGTCAAATAAGTAAGGGTTATATGTAAAAGGAGGACTTATTATGTCCGTAAAACCTATCATTCAATCGTTAGGTAAACTACTAGAAATTCATAAAGGATTACTTGCTATCTCTGAACAAAAAACAGAATTAGTAAAAGCAGGTACGATAGATAAGTTGCAACAATTGTTAGTGAAAGAACGGAAGCAAATCCGTCTCTTAGAACAAATGGAAGGAAAAAGGCAGCAAGAAGTGGAAGAATGGTTGACTGCACAAGGACTTCCAACAAAGGATGCAACGATCACAACGATATTGGAACATCTTGAAAATGAAACGGAAAAAGTAGAGATTACTAACGTATCGGAACAATTAACTAATTATATAATGAAATTAAAACAACAAGAATCATTAAATCAAACATTAATCAATCAATCATTAGAATTTGTGCAACTATCTTTAGATTTATTAAATCCGTCCATTTCCAATTTGAATTACGGAAAACAAAAACAGGAAAAGAAATCATATAATCGATCGATTTTTGATTCACAAGTATAACACGAGGTAAAGAGGAGAAGACAATGAGTACATTTCGTGGATTAGAAATGGCGAAACAAGCCATATTTACACAACAATCTGCACTTCATACAACCGGGCATAATATTGCAAATGCCAATACGGAAGGATACACGAGACAACGTGTTAACTTTGAAACAAATAAGCCATCCCCTAACGCATCTAGAAATCGTCAAGAGTTACCCGGACAAATTGGTACAGGGGTAAAGGCGGGTTCCATTCAACGAGTAAGAAACCAATTTTTAGACGTCCAATTCCGTGGGGAAAACAGCAAATTTGGTTATTATGAAACAAGGAATGAAGCACTAGCCCGGATGGAAAATATGTTAAATGAGCCGTCTGATACAGGATTGTCAGCGTCAATGAATCAATTTTGGCAGTCTTTACAAGATTTAGCGGTTAATCCGGAAAATGCTGGTGCAAGGTCTGTTGTTCTTCAGCGTGGAAAATCACTTGCAGGTACATTTAATTATCTTTCCGATTCTTTAAATAAAATTCGTGGTGATTTAAAAAATCAACTCGAAGTTACCCTAAAAAATGCAAATACCATGCTTGAGGAAGTCAATAAAATCAACCAAGAAGTAAGAAATTTGGAAACGCATGGATATGCTGCTAATGATTTATATGATAAACGAGACGTATTATTAGATGAACTATCCAAAATTATTCCGATCGAAGTGACGTATGATAAACAAAATAATGGAGATGGGGTAGCAACTGTATCCATTGTTGATGACACAGGAAATGAGATTGCCACTTTAATTGATGGGAAAACGAATACCGTAAATACCTTTTCGGAAACAGGTATTTATTCCGAAGTAAATAAATTGGATGTAGTCTCACAAATAAAAGTTGGAGACACTACCCTTTCAATGGATAAGCTTTTATCTTCAAAAGGTTCTCTAAGCGGACTGATTGAATCACAAGGCTATACATTAGATGGGCAAACAGTAGAAGGAGATTACCCAGTCTTTCTTTCCAAACTAGATGCGATGGCTTTTGAATTTGTTGAAGCATTTAATAATCTACATGGGGATGATTTTTTCGGCTTTGATGGCAACATTACTGATCAAAATGGAGCAGCGGGGGCTATAAAAGTTGTTTTAGATGATCCGACAAAAATTAATGCAGGAAGTGAATCAGGTAATGGGCAAAATGCATTGGATTTAGCTGATTTATTGCATGAACCGTTAACAAATTTAGATGATTCTTCGATGATGGATTTCTATGAATCTGTTATTGGTGATCTTGGGGTTATAGCTGAACATGCAAAAAGAATGACGGAAAATACTACCATCTTGAAATCACAGGTGGAAAATCAACGTATGTCAGTTAGTGCCGTATCATTGGATGAAGAACTTACGAATATGCTTCAGTTTCAACATGCTTATAATGCAGCTGCTAGAAGTATGACGGCAACAGATGAACTACTCGATCAAGTAATTAATCGTATGGGATTAGTAGGAAGGTAGGTGAATAATACATGCGTGTTACACAGGGAATGATTTCGAATAATATGCTTCGTAATTTATCAAACAGCTATTCCAAAATGGATCAGTACATGAATCAGTTAAGTACGGGGAAAAAGATTACTAGACCTTCTGATGACCCTGTCGTTGCCATGAAGGGGATGGGGTATCGTTCTGAAGTTCTTCAAGTAAAGCAATATCAACGGAATACCAATGAATTACATAATTGGTACGATAATTCGGATGCTGCTCTTGATAAAGCAACCAAAGCGATGCAACGTGTGAGAGAATTAGCGGTTCAAGCAAGTAATGGAACGTATGATGAAAATGAACGCAAAAGTATTGCGCAAGAAGTGGCGCAATTAAAGGAACATTTAGTTGAAATTGCGAATACGCAAGTAAATGATAAATATATTTTTAACGGTGCCCATACAGAAGCACCACTAGTGAAAGATAATGGTGCGAACTTCGATGAGTATGTTCCAGTTGAAATAGAAGTTTCTAAAGGAACGTCATTAACTGCTAGCGTAAACGGTCAAGAGGTTTTTGAAGGATTGGTTACGACATTAGATACGTTTGTTAATCATTTGAATAGTAATGATAATGATGGAATTAATAATAGTATCGAAGAAATCGATAAAGGTATCGATAAAATTATTAATTCTAGAGCAGATTTAGGGGCTCGAATGAATCGTTTGGAATTAGTTGAAAATCGTTTAAGTGAACAAGAAACAATTGCTACGAAAACGATGTCCGAAAATGAAGATGTGGACTACCCCCAAACGATTACCGAATTAATAACTCAAGAGAGTTTACATCGTGCTGCACTTTCAGCTGGAGCGCGAATTATTCAACCAACGTTACTTGACTTTTTAAGATAAGAACAAAAGCGCAAGCGCCCGTTTAGCGACGTACGGACTGGACTGAGCCGCAGGAGATAAAGGAAACACGACGAACGGAGTGAGGCGATGTTGACTTATCGCACGGAGGTGAAGGAAGTCTCGCTAGTCGCTGGGCGCTGGAGCTGGACGTGGCCTTTCTGATGATAAGCTTTAATAAGCTAACTTTTTATACATTCTTACTTATTGATAAGGTCCTACCTTCATTTAAAGGGAAGGGCCTTTATTTAACTTTCTGAATCAGGAGAGGATTATGATGCAGTTTCCCCAAATTCGTTTACAATCACAACATGCACAAATTCAATTACATATTAAAGACGCGACACTAGAAATACAACAACCAAAAGCAGATCTTTCCATCCAACAGCCTCCTGCCGAACTATCGATTCAAACAATGCCTGCAAAGCTTGATATAGACCAGTCTCAAGCATGGGCTGAAATGAATTTTAAAACTATTACACAATTGAATCAAGATTTTGCCGCAGAAGGCCGTAATCAATCATTGGAGGGTACTGGAAGACGTGCGAGTGAGGGAGCGGAATTAATGCGGATTGAAAATGGAGGAAACCCATTAATATCCCAGGCGGTAAATAATGCGTTTGAACCGATGAAACAATTGGGAATTACTTTTATTCCTTCCCCATTTTCCGTAAAAATGAACTATCAACCTGCAGAAGTACAAGTAGATGTAAAAGTTAAGAAACCAAAGATCGAAAGCACCCCTAATAAGCCAGTCATTCATTATGAAAAAGGGTCAGTTGAAACATCATTAAAACAAAAAGAGGAACTACAAATAGATTTTGGCAGATAAGAAAGCATAAACTTTCTTATCCTGCATAAGTGCAACTAAGGCATTCGCCCAAAAGCTAGGCGAACGCCAAGTTTTCTAATAAACATTACAGTTTAAAGAGGTGAAAAGAAAAAATGAAATTACAAACAAAGTATTTAGGTGAAATCGCAATAGAGGAGCAAAAACAAATTTATTTTGCTAACGGTATTCCAGGTTTTCCTGATGAAAAACAATTTGTTCTATTAGATGTACCGGATAATCCAGTGTTTCAAATTTTGCAGTCGGTTCAATCCAACTTTACTGCATTTTTCGTTATCAACCCTTTTCTGCTTTATAAGGATTATAGTTTTGATTTAGACGATAATACGATTGAAACCCTTCAAATTAAAAGTGAAAACGAAGTAGTGATACTCTCCATTGTTACGTTAAAGGACCCGTTTCACTCAAGTACCATCAATTTAAAAGCTCCTATTGTGATTAATTCCAACCAAATGCTCGGTAAACAATACATTTTAAATCATGAAGATTATCCATCTAAAGCATCAATTAACCCAAGTCTTGTTTTGGAAGGGGAGAAATAATGCTTATTTTAACAAGGAAGAAAAATGAGTCTATCCAAATTGGTGATGATATAGAAATCAAAGTACTTGGAATCGAGGGTGACCAAGTAAAGTTAGGCATTGAAGCACCCAAATCGGTGGAAATACATCGGAAAGAAATTTACTTGGATATTAAGGAGCAAAACAATGAAGCGGCTAATATCTCCCTGGATGTATTAAGGATATTAAAGGATTCGAATAAAAATTAAGGGAATGGTTTAAATTTAGTTAGAAATATCCGATATTAATGTTGATCAAACATTTATGGGGAGAAATGAAAATGGTAATGGACAAATTAATGCCAATTACGCAAACATTAGAAGTTCCATATAGTAGAATTTCAACGATGTCGGATAAGATCACATTGGGAGAAAAGGTAAATCCTATAGGAAATATGGATCCTAAAGTAGTTAAAACGGAAGTAGAAAAAACAGTAAACGCTCTAAATGACTTTTTGATACCAGAGCAAAGAAATATTAAATTTGAATTTCATGAAAAACTTGAACGGTATTATGTAACTGTCGTGAATTCAGAAACAAATGAAATAATTAGAGAAATCCCACCTAGAAAATTATTAGATTTGTATGCAGATATGGCTGATTTTATGGGATTTTTGATTGATAAAAGGGTATAAGGAGTGTATGAATATGAGAATAAGTGGGTTAGCCACTGGAATGGATACGGAATCAATCATTAATGACTTAATGAAAGCCGAGAAAATCCCTCTTGATAAGATGGAACAAGATAAGAAGAAAATAGAATGGCAACGGGATAAGTTTCGCGAGATTAATACATTGAGACAAAAGATTGATGATATGGCATTTGACATGCAACTGTCAAAAACTTTTAAAACGAAATCAGTGCATTCATCGATGGAAAATGCCGTAACAGCTACTGGCGGCGCGAATGCACCAGAAGGGACGTATAAGATAGAGGTAACGCAATTAGCGACTTCTGCTATTAATGTGAGTGCTGATATTAAAGTGGATCCAGAGGCAAACTTGTTTTCGGAAATGGGTTATACAGATACTCAGAGTTTCACCTTAACTACATTTGATAAGAATGGAAAAGCGGTTAATTTCGATTATGAAATCAAACAAGGTGACACATTAAAAGACGTTATTAAACGAATCAACGATGACGATAATAATATTCGAATGTTCTATGACGAGAATACAAATAAAGTTATCATGGAAACGACTAGAACGGGAAAATATAATTTGAATGAACAGGGCAACGAAATCGAATTTGATAGTTCAGCAGATTCGGTATTTAAAAGTATTTTTAGAATGAGTCGTGCTAATGAAAAAGGCGGAACAAATGCCAAATTTAAATACAATGATGCCTATGAAATAGAAACGAAGGAAAATAACTATACTTTAAACGGGATTAATTTTGAATTTAAGAATACAACTGATGGAGTTCCAGCAACTGTTACGTTAACTAACGATATCGATGCTACAGTAGATCATATTAAAGAGTTTGTTGAAAAATACAATGAACTAATCGACCTAATGAATAAAACGCAACGGGAAGAAAAATATCGTGATTTTCCACCACTTACAGAGGAACAGAAGAAGGAATTAGAGGAAAGAGAAATAGAACTTTGGGAAGAAAAAGCAAAAAGTGGAATACTTCGTGGAGATTCTATCATTACATCAGCCTTAACGAATTTACGTCAAAATTGGTACCAGTCTGTTGATACAGGTGGCGAATATAATGTCATTAGTCAAATCGGAATAACTACTACGAAAGACTATTTAGATGGTGGAAAAATAGAAATAAATGAGGAAAAGCTGAAAGAAGCATTACAAAAGGATCCAGATAGTGTTTATAAACTTTTTGCTGGGAGTGGAGACAAGAAGGGGATCATGGACCATCTGGATGATAGTTTGGAAACCATGAAAACAAAGATCAATGAACGGGCTGGAAGAAGTTCAGACACGTTATCAAACTATACATTAGGAAAGCGAATAAAGGATATCGATAGCAGAATGAATGACTTCCAAAATCGCTTGCAACAGATAGAGACCCGCTATTGGCGCCAATTCACAGCAATGGAAAAAGCAATTTCAACGATGAATAATCAATCCGCAATGTTAATGAACAACTTTTTCCAATAATTTAAAGTTATAGCCCTTTAAGAGGAGTGTAATCAATTATGACAACTAATAAAGCATACAGTACATATCAAAATAATACTGTTAATACAGCGTCTAGTGGGGAATTAACCCTCATGCTATATAATGGATGTATGAAGTTTATTAAACAAGCAATGAAAGATATTGGAAGTAATAATTTTGAAGCAAAAAATACAAACATCCAAAAGGCACAAAATATCATTCAAGAATTAATGATTACCTTAGATCCTAAAGCGGAGATATCGAAGCAAATCATGCCACTCTATGAATATATGCATTTTCAATTAAAAGAAGCTAATGTGAAAAACGATCCGGTTATTTTAGAAGAAGTTTTAGGTTTTGTAACAGAATTTAGGGACACATGGAAACAAGTACTCATCGAAACAAGGAAACAAAACTACGTGAAGCAAGGTGCCCAAATATAATATGAACCAACTACAAACAGTTTTTGATATAACCGTAGAAATGAAGCAAATTTTAGATAAAGATATTTCCTCCAATGAAAGAGAAGCGACAATTGAACAATTAAATAATTTATTACTTCAAAGAGAGCCGTTCCTAGAACAACTAACTCCACCTTTTTCAGAGCAAGAGGACTTGTTGGGAAAAAAACTTGTGCTTTTAAATCAAGAGGTTCAACATTTAATGGATCAATTATTTTCTACATTAAAGACGGAAATAAAGCAAATGAATAGACAAAAGAAATCGAATAAGAACTATACAAATCCCTATCATAATGTACATGTTATGGACGGTATGTATTTGGATAAGAAAAAATAACAGGAATGTTTCTTAACCATTCTAATAAATATAGAACGTATAAATCATTAATATGTGAAGAATTAGTAAACATTTAATTAATATTTAAATTTTTTCTAAAGATTCTTCACCATTAAGCAGGAAAAATACGTCGAAATATAGTATAGTTTAAGTATAAGGAAAGGAGGACACTTACATGAAATTTAACATTCGTGGTGAAAATATTGAAGTAACAGGGGCAATACGGGAATATGTAGAGAAGAAAATTAGTAAATTGGAAAGATACTTCGATTCCCCGCTTACATCCGAGGTACATGTTAATTTAAGTGTCTATAATGACGAGCAACGTATAGAGGTAACTATACCTATGACGAATTTGCTACTACGTGCTGAGGTTCAACAACTTGATTTATATGCTGCTATTGATTTAGTAGTAGATAAACTAGAAAGACAGATCCGTAAGTATAAAACAAAAGTAAATCGCAAATCTCGACAAAACGGAGCTCCTAAGTACGCCTTTGCCGAAATGGAAAAACAAATAATGAATAATGAAACGGAAGATGACGACGATTTTGAAATTGTTCGTACCAAACGATTTAATTTAAAACCTATGAATCCAGAGGAAGCGATTCTACAAATGGATATGCTAGGTCATGAGTTCTTTGTATTCACTAATGACAGTTCTGGTGAATCCAATGTGGTATATCGTCGTAAAGATGGAAAATACGGTTTAATTGAACCGACTGTTTAAAATGAAAGATTAATAGAATAATTTTAAAAGGACAACTCTTTATATAAGGGGTTGTCCTTTTTATGATGTAAATATATATTAAGTCAACTTGCATAGCAAATGATGATTTCCTGCCTAAAAGATAAACGCCCTTGACCACTAATATTATAACTGCTATTCTATCCATTGTTATAATACCGCATCGGAGTTTTGTTATCTATTTATTATTGGAAACTATGAATGGACTTGCATTTTAACGTCACACTTATGTTAAAGGTTTGGAGTGGGTATTATCATTTACAAATTTAAGAAAAAGCCATTAATTTACACATTCATCTTTATTTGCTTTATTACTTCTATTATCTTTGTATATCACAACTATGGATTTTATGAACGTCCGATAGCAAAAGTCATCCAAACAGACCTAGAAGATTCAACTGATATAACGGATATACATGATAACAATGATCGGATCTTTACCCAGCAAATTATAGCTGAAATAAAAAATGGTGAGGAAAAAGGACAGCTTATCCATTTAACAAATAAGTATTCACTGTCTAGAGCCAATGATCAACCTTATCAGAAAGGTAATGAGGTATTTGTTTCATTTGAAAAAAATACAATAGAAAACCCGCAATTAACTGGAAACATTACAGATGTAAAACGTGATAAATATATTGTAATTGTGGCATGGATTTTTATCTTTACTTTACTTATCGTTGGGAAAAAACAAGGGCTATTTGCCAGTATCAGTTTAGCGGTGAATATCCTTTTATTGTCCTATGCATTGGATATTTACGTAAGGACGGATATGAATTTATTATGGATATGCGGGATAATGGTTATTTTATTCACCATTATTTCTTTACTACTTGTTAATGGATTTAATGAAAAAACGTATACAGCTATTATTGCGACTTTATTAGGAACATTTAGCTCCCTTTTAATTACGTATTTTGCTATCTGGATAGCTTCTGAGAATGGGCTTTACTATGAAGAAATGCAATATTTGACAAGACCATATCGACTAATATTTTTAGCAGGGTTATTTATTGGTTCTTTAGGAGCCGTAATGGATGTTGCCATTTCACTATCGTCTGCTACGTTTGAATTATATAACAAAAACAACGATATATCGGTTAAAGCACTTAAGGCATCTGGAATGGAAATTGGAAAAGATATTATGGGGACGATGACCAATATTTTATTTTTTGCCTATATAAGTGGATCCATTCCAATGCTTATTTTATATTTAAAAAATTATTCGCCACTAGGCTTTACTCTTTCTATCAATCTTTCATTGGAGCTGGCCCGTGCTCTAGCTGGTGGCATTGGAATTGTTTTAACCATTCCAATAGGCCTATATACATCTATTTTCTTTATTAAGCGAAAGAGGGAAAATTCATGAATGTACTAGTATTATTGGCAATTATTTTATTTGCATTGATGATATGGATTGGTGGAAAAAAAGGAGCAAGATCTTTTCTTTCTTTATTTTTAAATTTTGGGGTTATCCTAGTATCCGTGTTTTTTATGATGGATCCAAATGCTGATCCAATTATTATCACTTTAATTGCTTGTACGGTAATAAGTTGTATCAATCTTTTTTATATTAATGAAGTAAATAGTAAAACAGTAACAGCCTTTATTTCTACCCTTATTACGGTGACTATTTTATTATTCTTTATTTATATCGTAACAAAGAAGGCCATGATTCAAGGCTTTGGGGAAGAAGAAATGGATGAAATTAGTGTCATCTTCTCTCTTTATCCTGGGTTAGATTTTGTTAAAATTTCTGCTGCGGTGATTATTATGAGTACCATTGGCGCCGTTACAGATATAGCCATTTCTATAACATCTCCTATGCAAGAAATTTTTAACCAACATCCGTCCATTAAGAAAAAGGAATTGTTCACATCTGGATTATCTATTGGGAAGGATATTTTGGGTTCCAATACCAACACATTATTTTTCGCTTTTATCGGTGGTTATATGGCTTTACTTATTTGGTATAAGGATTTATCCTACTCCTTTGGTGATATTGTTAATTCAAAAATATTTAGTGCTGAGATGATTACGATTTTTTGTGCTGGGATTGGGATAGCTCTGGTCATTCCCATCGCATCCCTAATTAATGCACATTATTTAATTAAAATAAGGGATAAAAAAAGTGATAGTAAGATTTAATTGAAGTTTATCAGTCCAATTTGCACATATAAATTGGACTGATTTTTTACTTTTTAAGCATGTTACGGTTTTTAATATGCGTGGCGAAAAATGTCGAATGGTTAACTGAAATTTAAAAATGGTTAATCGTTGGGTTCCGTTTTTAAAAATCATGCAAATTTATAGAAAATATTGAAGAAAAATGCTTATTTTATCGAGCCAAAACTGCATTTCTTCAATTAGTACTTTAGATACTATATGTGGTAAAAATAAGTCAACGGAACTAGGAGGTGGTGATGTGAATGAGCGTGATAAATTAGTTTTACTTGAGTTACAAAAGAAGGTTCACCAGCATGAACAAACAATCAGCCAATTACTTAAAATTGTGGCTGCCACTAATAAAAAAATGACGGAATTAACAATGAACCAGAATAATACTGCAGCAAGGAGACTACTTATCAAATAACTCCCCCGAAAGTTTCCCCTATTTTCTCCATAAATTCCGCGAAATATGACCTCTTAAGAGAGTAATCTATCCCCGGATTACTCTCTTTCTTAATTTTTCTGTCCAATTCATTCCATGTGCACAAAGTTGTCATTGGTCAGCCTAAAATGTTATTATTAATCAATAGATGTAGTATGATTTTATCTACGGATGGGGAAATTTTTCCTCCTGGGGTTCCGATTACTCGCCCCACCGTAAAAATTTGCATAAGTGCAACTAAGGCATTCGACTAAAGATCTGTCGAATGCTGAGTTTTCTAAGGGAGCGTATATATATGGCAGGATTTCTCACAAAAATTTTTGGTGATGGAAATAAAAAACAACTGAATCGAATTCAAAAAAAAGTTGATCAAATAGAAGCTCTAGAACCCCAAATTGAAAAATTATCAGATGATGAACTAAAAGAAAAAACGACGGAATTTAAGGAACGTTTTCAAAATGGCGAAAGCTTGGATGATTTGCTTGTGGAAGCTTTCGCTGTTGTTCGAGAGGCAGCTAAACGAGTATTAAACATGCGGCCGTTTCCTGTGCAATTAATTGGTGGTATAGCCATCCATGAAGGTAATATTGCGGAAATGAAAACAGGGGAAGGTAAAACACTTGCCTCTACTTTGCCAGCGTATTTAAATGCACTGGAAGGTAAAGGTGTCCATATTATTACAGTGAACGATTATTTAGCTGATCGTGACTCGAAACAAATGGGAGAGCTTTTTGAATTTCTCGGCTTAACTGTTGGATTAAATACAAACGGGTTATCTAAAGAGGAAAAACGTGAAGCATATGAATGTGATATTACGTATGGTACAAATAACGAATTTGGATTTGATTACCTACGTGATAATATGGTGCTTTATAAAAATCAAATGGTTCAACGGAAACTTAATTTTGCCATAATCGATGAGGTCGACTCCATTTTAATCGATGAAGCAAGAACACCATTAATTATTTCAGGTTCGGCTAAAAAGTCAGCAACTTTATACCAACAAGCTAATAGCTTTGTCGTTACTCTCAAAGAGGACGACTATACGTATGATGAGAAGACAAAAGGTGTTCAATTAACGGAAGAGGGTATTAATAAAGCTGAGGGATTCTTCCATATTGAGAATTTATTTGATTTAAAAAATGTTTCTCTAATTCACCACATTAATCAGGCTTTAAAGGCACATGTTTCCATGCATCGTGATGTGGATTATATGGTGCAAGAAGGGGAAGTAGTCATTATTGATTCCTTTACTGGCCGATTAATGAAAGGTCGTCGTTATAGTGATGGATTGCACCAAGCGATTGAAGCAAAAGAAGGCTTACAAATCCAAAATGAAAGTATGACACTAGCTTCTATCACTTTCCAGAATTTCTTCCGAATGTATAATAAACTAGCGGGGATGACTGGTACGGCGAAAACGGAAGAAGAAGAATTTAGAAATATTTATAACATGGATGTAATTGCGATACCAACGAATAAACCTATTATCCGTGATGACAGACCGGACCTTATTTATAAATCAATGGATGGAAAATTCCGTGCTGTGGTTGAGGACATTAAGGCAAGACATAAAGAAGGACAGCCCGTTTTAGTAGGTACGGTTGCGGTAGAGACATCTGAATTAATTTCGAATTACTTGAAAAAAGCTGGAATTAAACATGATGTTTTAAATGCTAAAAACCACTTTAAAGAAGCGGAAATCATTGAGCATGCTGGTCAAAAAGGAGCAGTTACTATTGCAACAAATATGGCTGGTCGTGGTACGGATATTAAACTAGGTGAAGGTGTCTTGGAATTAGGCGGTCTTGCTGTTATTGGTACAGAACGTCATGAATCTCGCCGAATTGATAACCAGTTACGTGGTCGTTCTGGACGTCAAGGTGATCCTGGGGTGACTCAATTTTATCTTTCTATGGAAGATGAATTAATGCGACGTTTCGGTTCGGACAATTTGAAGAGCATGATGGAACGTTTAGGAATGGACGACTCTCAACCAATCGAAAGTAAAATGGTATCACGTGCTGTGGAATCTGCACAAAAACGAGTGGAAGGTAATAACTTTGATGCCCGTAAACAAGTTCTTTCTTATGATGACGTATTAAGGGAACAACGTGAAATTATCTATAAACAACGTTTTGAGATAATTGATACAACAGAGAATATGCGTGAAATTATTGAGAATATGATGAAATCTACCATTGACCGTATTGTATCTACGCATACTCAAGATAATGATGAAGATAATTGGGACTTACAAGCGATTGTCGATTATGCTCATGGTAACTTAATGGATCCAGAAGATGTTTCTATTAATGACCTAAAAGGAAAAGAAAGTGACGAAATCTCAGAAATTTTATTAGAAAAAGCGAAAGAAAAATACAATCAAAAATCTGAAGAGTTACCACCAGATCAATTCCAAGAGTTCCAAAAAGTGATTGTATTACGTACAGTTGATACAAAATGGATGGATCATATTGACCAAATGGATCAACTTCGTCAAGGTATCCATTTACGAGCTTACGGACAAAACGATCCTTTACGTGAGTATCAACTCGAAGGATTCCATATGTTTGAAGATATGGTAGCAAGTATTGAAGAGGAAGCTGTCAAATATATTCTAAAAGCTCAAATACGTGAAAACCTCCAACGTGAAGAGGTAGTAAAAAATACCCAAGCTGTTTCAGGTGGAAGCGAAGAAAAGAAAAAAGTAAGAAAACCATACGTGAAAAAGGTTAATGTTGGTCGTAATGACCCTTGTCCTTGTGGAAGTGGTAAGAAGTATAAAAACTGCCACGGTAAAAATGAATAATTGTAGAAAGCACTCCCTTTCCATTAAAGGAGTGCTTTCCTACTTAAATTTAACAAGAGGTGAATGAGATGGAATTAATTGAAATTAGACATGAATTAGACAAAATAGCTTCAAGAATTGAAGATTTTAGGGGGTCTCTTTGACTTAGATTGGAAAAGGGAAAGAGTTAAAGAGTTGGAACAAATGATGACAGAACCGGATTTCTGGGATGATCAAAACGCTGCGCAAAAGGTGATCAATGAATCCAATAACTTGAAAAACTACATTAGCAGTTTTGAGGAAATAGAAGAACGATATGAGGATATGGAAGTATCGTACGAGTTAGTTAAAGAAGAAAAAGATCAAGAACTTTTTGATGAACTAAATGAAGAAATGACAACTTTTTTAAATGATATTAATGACTTTGAATTACAACTTTTACTTAATGAACCATATGATGCGAATAATGCCATCTTAGAACTCCATCCAGGTGCTGGTGGTACAGAATCACAAGACTGGGCTAGTATGCTTTTAAGAATGTATCAGCGTTGGGCAGAAGATAAAGGATATAAAGTGGAGACATTGGATTATTTACCGGGTGAAGAAGCTGGGGTTAAAAGTGTAACATTGCTCATTAAAGGACATAATGCCTATGGATATTTGAAAACAGAAAAAGGCGTACATCGTTTGGTACGTATTTCTCCATTTGATTCATCAGGAAGAAGACATACTTCATTCGTTTCTTGTGATGTGACTCCAGAAATGGATGATGATGTTGACATTGAAATTAAACCAGAAGAAATAAAAATTGACACGTATCGTGCAAGCGGTGCAGGTGGTCAGCATGTTAATACGACCGATTCAGCTGTTCGTATTACACACATTCCTACCAATACCATTGTTACGTGCCAAAATGAACGGTCACAAATTAAAAACCGTGAAGCAGCGATGAAAATGTTAAAATCCAAGTTGTATCAATTAGAAATTGAAAAACAACAAGAAGAACTTGCGTCGATTCGTGGGGAACAAAAAGAAATCGGTTGGGGAAGCCAAATTCGCTCTTACGTATTCCACCCATATTCTATGGTAAAAGACCACAGAACCAATACAGAAATTGGAAACACTCAAGCAGTAATGGACGGGGAGATAGATCCATTTATTGATGCTTATTTAAGATTACAGATAAATTAATGGTGGATAAAAGTTAATTCAAAAGTCAAGGTATTGGCCGTTGAATTAGCTTTTTTCAGTAGGAGGATATCATTTTCCTCCCCTTCCATTATTTCATAAATTTGCCATAATTATCCAAAAGCCTTGGTGATGCTGGATTACAACAAAAATTCTAGAAAAGTATTATGGTTGAGTACTTTTAAAAAAAATGGATACGGGTATAATAACCAGTGAAGTACTTTATATTGATAGGAGGATGAAGACATGATGAAAAAATGGTTATTAGCCATTATTTTCGGTACAGTATTAACACTTGCAGCTTGTGGTGGAGCAGGCAATGATAACAATGACAACGAGCCACCTGCAAATGATAATGCTGCTGAAGAACAAGATAAAGGGGATACAAACGGAGCTGGCGAAGCAGTTGACACTGCGGCAGCTGAAGAAGTGTTTGCGAACAACTGTGCAATGTGTCATGGTGCTGATTTATCTGGTGGAGCTGGTCCAGATTTAACAAATGTTGGATCTAAATACTCTGCTGATGAAATTAAAGATATCGTTCAAAACGGTAAAGGACAAATGCCGCCACAGAAACAAGTTACAGGTGATGATTTAGATAACTTGGCAAATTGGTTAGCAGAAAAAAAATAAATTATCATAAAAAAGCTTGTCGTGTAGATAAGCTTTTTTCTTCTCTTTAAAAATCCTATCATAGAGACATAAACTGACAATTATTACCAACTACTTACAAATGAAATACAAATGTAATAATTTTATACCTAAACTTTTCGTCGAAAAATGATATAATGTAAAAGACTTGTTGAAAAAGAGTGTCTAATAAAAATATTTTTCGACATTATTTGAAAATCAAAAAATTATAAAGGTGATTTTAAAATGATCTTAATGAAAGATGTATATAAAACCTATGCAAATGGGGTAACAGCACTTAGTGGTGTAAATGTTAAAATAGATCAAGGTGAATTTGTATATGTTGTTGGCCCGAGTGGAGCTGGGAAGTCAACATTCGTTAAATTAATTTTTAGAGAAGAAAAACCATCGAGTGGCCAAATTTTTATAAATGATATTAATCTCTCGGAATTAAAGGAGAGGAAAATACCTTATTTACGAAGAAATATCGGCGTAGTATACCAAGACTTTAGACTTCTTCCAAAACTAACAGTCTATGAAAATATCGCTTTTGCCTTAGAGGTAATAGAAGAATCTCCACGTAATATTCGTAATCGTGTAATGGATGTTTTAGATGTTGTTGGACTAAAAAATAAAGCTAAATCGATACCAGATGAATTATCAGGTGGTGAACAACAACGTGTATCCATTGCTCGTGCCATTGTAAATCGTCCAAAGATTGTAATTGCCGATGAGCCTACAGGAAATTTAGATCCCGAAACGTCACTAGATATTTTGAAAACTTTCGAGTCCATTAACGAGGGTGGTACCACTGTGATTATGGCGACCCATAGCAAAGCAATTGTGAACCAATTTAAAAAGCGGGTTATTGCAATTGAGGATGGAATTATCGCTAGAGACGAACAACAAGGAGAATACGGATATGAAGTTTAGAACATTTTTAAGACATATACGAGTAGGGTGTAGCAACATCTTTCGTAATGGCTGGATGACGGTGGCTTCAGTTGGTGCCGTTACTACTACCCTTATTCTAGTTGCAGTATTTCTTGCGCTAATCTTGAACTTAAATGAAATGGCAAAGAACATTGAAGATGATGTTGAAATTCAAACGTTAATCGATCATACAGCGAATGAAAAAGATGTACAAAGTCTAGGAAAGCAAATCGAAGAAATTAACGGAGTGGATACGGTTTTCTTCTCTTCCAATGACGACGAGTTAAATAAACTCATTAAAGGTATGGGAGAAGAAGGAGAAGCATGGAAATTATTAGAACAGGACAATCCACTTAACCATGCCTTTATTGTTAGAGCAAAGAATCCACAAGATACGGAAATGATTGCAGATCAAATTAAAGATTTGGATCATGTAGAGAAAGTTGTTTTTGGACAAGAAGTTGTGGAACAGTTGTTCAAGTTTACTAAGTATGCAAGGACCATTGGAGTTGTACTCATTATTGCATTAGTGTTTACAGCTATATTCCTTATTTCTAATACGATTAAAATTACTATTATGGCACGTAGTAAAGAGATAGGAATTATGAAATTAGTAGGTGCAACGAATTGGTTTATTCGCTGGCCGTTTTTTATTGAGGGTATGCTTCATGGTGTGCTTGGTTCGATTATACCAATCGCACTCATCTTGGTGGGGTACCATTATGTAGAAGATGCAGTAGCAAATCAAGTGTCATTTAACTTTGTTGAGGTACTACCGTATAATCCATTTGCATGGCAACTTTCCTTACTAATTATAGCAATAGGTGCCATTATTGGTATTTGGGGAAGTGTTATGAGTATTCGCAAATACCTTAAGATTTGATAGACTTTAAGATCTCAAGCCAATCCCCTCTATTTAAATAGAGGGGAACATAAGGCTTAGTGCATTATACATAGATCATGTTTCATTAACAATTCCATATTAAGGTTAATTTTTATGGGGAAGGAAGATTGAAATGAAGAAGGCATTATCATGTGCGTTAATCGGAACCTTAGTAATATCATTAAGTCCGATTCAACAAGCATCGGCACAATCCATTGAAGATTTAAATAAGGAAATTGAGAATTTAGAGAAAGAACAAAATACTAAACAAAATGAAACGAACAAATTAGAGGAAAAACAAAACGAGACGGAAAACAAAATAAATGATAATAAAGCCGAACAAAACAAGACGCAATCCGATATAAATAATATTGATCAGAAATTAACAGATACAAGAAATAAGATAGATGCTAAAGAGAAACAAATAGATGCAACGAATAAAGAAATTGAAGATCTAACAAATCGAATCGAAGAACTAAAGAAAGAAATTAAAGACTTAGAAGAAAGAATTGAAAAAAGAGATAAGTTACTAAAAGACAGATTACGTTCCATTCAACAAAATGGTGGAGAGATGCCATACATAGAAGTGATTTTTGGTTCACAAAGTTTCGGAGACTTTATTAGTAGATCAATTTCTGTTAATAAAATAATGGATTCTGATAAAGAAATAATGGATCAACAAAAGAAGGATAAAGCAACTTTAGAAGCTGCAAAAATAGAAGTGGAAGATAAAAAGGAAAAAATTGAAACTGAAAAGGCAAACTTAGAGGCCCAGAAGAAAGAATTAGAATCTTTAAAACAAGATTTAGATAAGCAAATAGCACAAAAAGAAAAGATTATGGAAAAATTGGAAGAGGAACATAATCATCTTGAGGAATATAAGATATCTATAGAAGATGAAAAACAAATTTTGGCAAATCAAGCTGCTGCTGCCGCTAAAGCGAAGGAAATAGCAGAAAGTGAAAAAGGTAAATTAGAACAAGCTGCTAGAGAGCAAGAAGAAAAGGCTAGAAAAGAAGCAGAGGCTGCTGCAGCCGCTAAGAAGCAAGCTAGTGAAAATAATAATACTTCATCATCTAGTTCAGATTCTAAATCAAGTTCTACATCCAGTCCATCACAGTCTACACCGGAAGTTACCACACAAAGTGGTGGTGGAAATGGAACGTTTTCTTGGCCAACATCAGGTACGATCAGTTCTACTTATGGTCATAGATGGGGTAAACTTCACAGAGGTATAGATTTTGCTGTGTCAGTAGGAACTCCAGTTAAAGCAGCTGCACCTGGTGTTGTTATTCAAACAAATAAAGAGCATGGTCCTGGGATGAATGGATATGGAAATGTAATCCTAATTGCGCACTCTATTAATGGTGAAACTTATACAACGTTATATGCTCATTTAAGTTCTATGGCTGTATCATCTGGAGATGTTGTTAGTGCTGGACAGGTAATTGGTAATTCTGGTAATACTGGCCATTCAACTGGTCCACATTTACATTTTGAAATTCATAAAGGTGGATGGAATGGCGATGCTAACGCTAAGGATCCAATGAACTATCTACCTTAAATAAAAAAGAAGACATTGCTCATCACGAGCAGTGTCTTCTTTTTTATTTACTGATTTAAAGACCCAGTAGTGTATGCAATCGTTAATAAATGAAATTACTTTGTTATAGTTTTTCTAATAGTAAAATGCAATATAACGTGTTATGCTTTTTTTAGCAGATAAGAAGGGGTTTGAAAATGAAAAGCTGTTCGTTATACAATGGTTAAAAGTTAACTAAAATATTGAGGTGGAAAAATGAGACTTAAAAATTCGCATATTATCCTCATTTTAGTTGGGGCTTTACTTTTAGGTGGTATTGGTGCTTACACTGGTGTGAAGTTGGCTCAAGCGAATGATGATGATAAGGGGCAAACATCCATTACGGATTCTGTTCTTTTCGGTAAAAAAGGAGCTCAGTCCGATCAATTGCCTAAGGATATGGAAAAAGTAGCACAGGCTTTTGCGCTGATTCAAGATAATTATATTGAAGATATTGATGATAAGCAGTTAACCGAAGGAGCAATTGAGGGAATGCTTGCCACTTTAGAGGATCCACATAGCTCTTATTTAGATGTTGAAATGATGGATCAGTTCAATGAACAAATTGAATCATCCTTTGAAGGTATCGGTGCAGAAGTAAGTATGGTAAATGGTGTTGTTACGATTGTAGCGCCTATAAAGGATTCCCCAGCAGAAAAAGCGGGAATGCGACCGAATGATGAAGTGCTTTCCGTTGATGGGGAAAGCTTAGAAGGATTAAATCTAAATGAAGCTGTAGCTAAAATTCGCGGAGAAAAAGGATCAAAAGTAGTACTAGAAATAAGACGTGCTGGGGCTAAAGATCCTTTTGATTTGACGATAACTCGTGATGAAATCCCGGTTGAAACAGTATATAATAAAATAGAAACGGTCGATGGGAAGAAAACAGGTATAATCGAGATTACGAATTTTTCTGAGCATACATATACCGAATTTAAAGAACAATTGGATACGTTGGAAGATAAAGGGATAGAAGGTTTAATCATTGACGTTAGAGGTAATCCTGGAGGACTCCTAAATGTAATTGAGGAAATATTATCCTTATTCGTACCGAAAGATATCCCATATATTCAGATTGAGGATGCAAATGGTAATAAAGAGCCATATTACTCTAATCTTGATGAGAAAAAATCTTATCCAATTAGTGTCTTAATTGATGAAGGTAGTGCGTCTGCTTCGGAAATATTGGCCGTAGCGATGAAGGAATTAGGTTATGATATAGTTGGTCATACTAGTTATGGTAAAGGAACGGTTCAACAAGCTATTCCTCTTGGAGATGGAAGTTCTTTAAAACTTACTACAAACAAATGGCTGTCTCCAAAAGGTAAATGGATCAATGAAGTTGGGGTAGAACCAACTATCGATGTAAGTCAACCTGATTATTATTATACGAATCCAATTTCACTTGAAAAACCTTTACAATACGATCAAACCAATGAAGCAATTGGAAATATGCAAACAATGTTGAGTGGGTTAGGTTATGATACAAGTCGTACAGATGGTTACTTCAATAAGGAAACGGAAAAAGCAGTGAAACAGTTCCAAGCAGACAATAAATTGGATGCAACAGGAAAGGTCGATGAGAATACTGCAGGTCTTATTGAAGCTAAAGTAATAGAACATATTCGAAATGGTGAAGATGATCAACAATTGAAAAAGGCATTAGAAGAAATATATAAATAATGTTAGAAAATAAAATCCGTGGGAAACCACGGATTTTATTTCATTTTTTTGTTATACTTCAATTAGAGTATGATGCAGAAAATACATTTATTTATCCTACCTCAAGATTTTGGGGAAACAAAGAAGTAGGTGGGAGATCAACTGTCCGTAATGGTCCGATAAGTGCGACTAACCATTAGTGGGGATGAAGGAAACCCTCCACGGATGGAAGTCTCCTTAATCGAATATATTTTTAAATGCATCTTGTTGGAAGGTGATGAACTTGATAGAAGATTGGTTCATGGAAGTGTTAAAAGGAATTGGAAGGTTCTTCTTAAATCCTCTTGTATATTGGTCTATTTTATTAGTTGTTTTTTCTGGCTATAAACGCATTAAAGATGAACGCCTTGATTTCGGTTCTAAAGTTTTTGATATTTTTTCTGAATGGAAAGGCACGCACTTGATTGCAATTGTTTCTGGTATAATCATTTCGGTTATTACTTTAGGGACAGGTATGGTTATTAACTATGAGACTATCATTTTACTATGTATATTAACTATTCTATTAAGTATAACAATGCGCTTTACGCTGCTTTCACCGATATACACGATAGGTATTACTTACTTATTGTTTTTATTTTTGCCATTCGTATCGAAAGACTTAGAGTTATTCGGTATGTCCTTTACAATGGAAACAAACTTTACCGTATTATCTATTTTATTAGGTTTATTTTTAATTGTAGAGGCGATTTTAATTAAAAGCATAAAACGAAATCGAACTTTTCCAAGCCTATCATTAAGTAGACGAGGAATTTGGGTAGGTCAGCACCGATTAAAAAGAATGGCTGTCATTCCATTTTTTATGCTAATTCCTACTGGCAATATTGTTCCTATTGAGCCTTACTGGCCAGTTGTTTCTTTAGGTGATCAAAGTTTTGGCACCGTACTTATTCCTTTTATTATTGGGTTTGACTATATTGCAAAAGGCCACATGCCAAAACAAGCCGCGGAGAAACTTTCGAAATATATTATGTTACTAGGATTTGGGATTGTTGCCATTGCAGTAGGTGGAATCTTCATACATTGGTTGTCCTTTGTTGCATTAATTGTAGCCATTTTAGGAAAAGAATATATTCATTATCGTTATAGATACGGCGATAAAGTAAGATTACCTTATTTCCATCCAGAAAATGCTGGGCTTAAAATTGTAAGTGTTATTCCTGGTACTCCCGCTGAACGAAGTGGAGTTCTAGTCGGAGAAATCATCGCAAAGGTAAACGGAATTAAGGTAAATAATGTTCATCAATTTTATCTAGCCTTACAAAATAGTGGAGCCTACTTTAAATTAGATGTTTTAGATGATAACAAAGAAGTAAGGTTTGTACAGGGCGCCTATTATGAAGGGGAACATCATGAATTGGGATTATTATTTTCTGAGAAACCTCACAAAGAAAAGATGAAAAAGGTAAATTAATGAATAGCTTAAGAGCCTGCTAAAGCTCTTCATGCTATTAGACTTCTATCGTGGATAGGGGTCTTTTTTTGATACATGGGGCTCGTTGGCTAAAATGTTAATTTATCTCATTTAAGTAAGACCCTCACCACAAGCTTCAGGGAAACAAAGAAGGGAGAGGCAGATCCAAATTCCCGTAAAGTACCTCTGTCCTCATTGTCTCCTTATTTTCCCTGCAAATTATGGATAAAATAGTAAAGCGTTAATACTTATGAATCGAATATTTGTTCGTGCTATGTTAAAATATGAAGCAGATATGATAGAATATAGGGAAAGAAGAACGGAGGCGGACATTTTGGATAATAATAAGTTTGAATTAGTATCTAAGTATAAACCAGCAGGGGACCAACCAAATGCAATTAAAGAAATAACGGAAAAAGTGTTGGCTGGTCAACGACACCAAACTTTATTAGGTGCAACAGGTACTGGTAAAACATTTACGATGTCCAATGTAATTAAAGAAATTAATCGTCCAACATTAGTGATAGCTCACAATAAAACACTTGCAGGGCAATTATATAGTGAATTTAAGGAGTTTTTCCCCAATAATGCAGTGGAGTATTTTGTTAGCTATTATGATTATTATCAACCTGAGGCATATGTCCCTTCTACAGATACATTTATTGAAAAAGATGCAAGTATTAATGATGAAATAGATAAATTACGGCACTCTGCCACATCTTCTCTTTTTGAAAGAAATGATGTATTAATAGTAGCAAGTGTGTCTTGTATATATGGTTTAGGTTCACCAGAAGAATATCGTAGTCAAGTACTTTCCCTTCGTATGGGGATGGAAAAAGATCGTGATCAATTGCTCCGAGAATTAGTGGATATTCAATACGCTAGAAATGATATTGAGTTCGGGCGCGGAACATTTCGAGTTCGGGGGGATTCGGTTGAAATTATTCCCGCATCTAGAGAGGAACATTGTATTCGTGTTGAGTTCTTTGGGGATGAAATAGACCGAATTAGAGAAGTTGATGCTTTAACAGGAGAAATAGTTGGTGACAGAGAACATATTGCTATTTTCCCTGCTTCCCACTTCGTTACGAGAGAAGAAAAAATGAAATTGGCTATAGCTAATATCGAAAAAGAGTTAGAAGAAAGATTGAAAGAATTACGGGATGACAACAAACTATTAGAAGCACAGAGGCTAGAACAACGAACCCATTATGATTTAGAAATGATGCGGGAAATGGGTTTTTGTTCAGGGATTGAAAACTATTCTAGACATTTGACTTTAAGAGAAGCAGGTGCGACACCATATACGTTGCTCGATTATTTTCCAGAGGATTTCCTAGTTGTTATTGATGAATCCCATGTTACGTTGCCGCAAATAAGGGGAATGTATAATGGGGACCAAGCTAGAAAACAAGTACTTGTGGATCACGGTTTTCGTTTACCATCTGCTTTGGATAACCGTCCTTTAAAATTCGAGGAATTTGAAGAGAAAACACATCAACTTGTCTATGTTTCTGCAACACCTGGGCCATATGAGTTAGAACATTCTCCAGAAATGACGGAGCAAATAATTCGCCCGACCGGATTACTAGATCCGAAAATAGAAGTACGTCCAATTGAAGGACAAATTGATAATTTAATTAAAGAAATAAATCAACGAATCGATAAAAATGAACGTGTCCTTGTAACAACTTTAACGAAAAAGATGTCTGAGGATTTAACCGATTATTTGAAAGAAATCGGGATGAAGGTTGCCTACTTACATTCAGAAATTAAGACATTAGAGCGAATTGAGATCATACGTGATTTACGAATAGGAAAATATGATGTACTTATTGGAATTAACTTACTTCGTGAAGGACTTGATATTCCAGAAGTTTCGTTAGTTGCTATCTTAGATGCGGATAAAGAAGGATTCCTTCGTTCTGAACGATCTTTAATCCAAACAATTGGTCGGGCGGCACGTAATGCAAATGGAGAAGTTATTATGTATGCAGATAAAATAACGGATTCGATGCAGAAAGCAATTGATGAAACAGGAAGACGTCGGGAAAAACAGATGGCATATAATGAGGAACATAACATCGTACCAAAAACGATTAAGAAAGAAGTACGTGATGTGATCCGTGCAACAATGGCTGCAGAGGATACTGAAAAATATGATAGTAAGTCTAAAGCAATAGAGAAGTTACCGAAGAAGGAAAAGGAAAAAGTGCTTGAACAAATGGAAAAGGAAATGAAAGAGGCAGCAAAAGCGCTTGATTTCGAAAAAGCTGCTGAACTCCGTGATATTATTTTTGAACTGAAAGCGGGAGCGTGATTTCAAATATGTCTACGAATAAAACGATACAAATAAAGGGAGCAAGGGCCAATAATTTAAAAAACATTGATATTAATATCCCGAAAAATCAACTTGTAGTGGTTACAGGATTATCTGGTTCGGGAAAGTCTTCGCTCGCTTTCGATACAATCTATGCAGAAGGTCAACGTCGATATGTTGAATCCCTATCTGCCTATGCAAGACAGTTTTTAGGTCAAATGGAAAAACCAGATGTCGATTCGATCGAAGGCTTATCCCCAGCAATTGCAATAGATCAAAAAACTACAAGTCGTAATCCAAGGTCAACGGTTGGAACAGTTACAGAGATTTATGACTATTTACGTCTTTTATTTGCTAGAGTGGGGCACCCAACATGCCCAAAGCACGGAATCGAAATAGCATCACAAACTGTTCAACAAATGGTTGATCGAATCATAGAGTATCCAGAGCGAACCAAAATGCAGATACTTGCTCCAGTTATTTCTGGAAAAAAAGGTGAACATAAAAAAGTTCTAGAGAAGTTGAAAAAAGAAGGCTATGTCCGAATTCGTGTAGACAAAGAAATGCGTGAAGTAACAGAAGACATAGCACTGGAAAAAAACAAAAAGCATTCGATTGAAGTGGTTATTGATCGTGTAGTTGTAAAACCGGGTATAGAAGGAAGATTGAGTGATTCCATTGAAACAGCATTGAAATTGGGTGAAGGAAAAATCATTGTCGATGTGATTGGAGAAGAAGAATTAACTTTTAGTGAAAATCATGCCTGCCCTATTTGTGGTTTTTCCATTGGAGAATTAGAACCACGTTTATTTTCATTCAATAGCCCTTTTGGTGCGTGTGCTGCTTGTGATGGACTTGGTACAAAACTAGAAGTAGACATCGATTTAGTAATCCCTGATTGGAATAAAACACTAAATGAAAATGCGATTGTTGCTTGGGAACCTATTAGTTCACAATACTATCCACAATTACTAAAAAGTGTTTGCAAGCATTATAACATTGACATGGATACCCCAGTGAAAGATTTGCCAAAGGAACAAATGGATAAAGTCATATATGGAAGTGGAAATGAAAAAATTCATTTCTACTATGAAGGTGAATTTGGAAACATTAGGGATACCGATATTTACTTTGAAGGTGTTATGAACAACATTGCGAGACGTTACAAAGAAACAAGCTCTGACTTTACAAGGGATACACTACAGAAATATATGACGGAAAAAAAATGTCCTAAATGTAAAGGACACCGATTGAAACAAGAAGCATTAGCGGTATTAATTAATGGGTTACATATTAGCAATATAACCGATTATTCTATCATGGAAGCAATGGAATTCTTTAAGAAAGTAGATTTCACGGAGAAAGAAAAACAAATTGCAAAAATGATTTTAAAAGAAATTAATAATCGTTTATCGTTCCTTGTCAATGTAGGATTGGATTATTTAACAATGTCTCGTGCTGCAGGTACTTTATCTGGTGGAGAAGCACAACGTATTCGATTAGCTACTCAAATTGGATCCGCATTAACCGGAGTGTTATATGTGCTAGACGAACCATCTATTGGATTACATCAAAGAGACAACGACCGTCTTATAAGTACGTTAAAACAGATGCGTGATTTAGATAATACGTTAATCGTAGTGGAGCATGATGAAGATACCATGCTTGCTGCGGATTGGTTAATCGATATAGGCCCTGGAGCTGGGGAATATGGTGGTCAAGTCATAGCAAGTGATACACCGGAAAACGTAATGAAACACGAAAATTCACTTACTGGTAAATATTTATCAGGAGAAAAGTTTATCCCACTTCCTGCGAGCAGGAGAAAAGGAGATAAACGAAAACTTGAAGTTATTGGTGCGTCAGAGAATAATTTGAAAAATGTATCTGTAAAAATACCGATCGGATTAATGACCGTAGTTACTGGAGTTTCAGGTTCAGGTAAGAGTACATTAGTAAATGAAATTATTTATAAATCGCTAGCGAAGGAATTGAACAGAGCCAATATAAAAGCCGGGGAACATAAGGAAATCAAGGGATTAGATAATCTTGATAAAGTGATTAATATTGACCAGTCACCGATAGGAAGAACACCACGTTCCAACCCGGCAACATATACGGGGGTTTTTGACGATATTCGTGATGTGTATGCACAAACGAATGAAGCAAAAGTAAGAGGTTATAAAAAAGGCCGATTCAGTTTTAATGTTAAAGGTGGGCGTTGTGAAGCTTGTCGAGGAGACGGAATTATTAAAATTGAGATGCACTTCTTACCAGATGTTTACGTTCCTTGTGAGGTTTGTCATGGAAAACGATACAATCGTGAAACATTAGAAGTACAATATAAAGGAAAAAGTATTTCAGACGTTTTGGATATGCGAATTGAAGAAGCATTAGAATTTTTTGCTCCTATCCCTAAAATCAAACGAAAACTCCAAACATTAGTTGATGTTGGATTGGGGTATGTTCAATTAGGACAACCTGCAACTACGTTATCTGGCGGAGAAGCCCAACGTGTGAAGTTAGCGAGTGAGCTCCATAAACGATCAACAGGTAAAACTTTCTATATTTTAGATGAACCTACAACAGGTTTACATGTTGATGATATTAAGCGACTTCTATCTGTTTTACAACGTATCGTAGAAAACGGGGATTCCATCTTAATTATTGAACACAATCTAGATGTTATTAAATGTGCCGATCATATTATTGACTTAGGCCCTGAAGGTGGAGATCGTGGTGGGCAAATTATTGCAACTGGAACACCAGAGGAAATTGCGGAGGCATCTGATATTTCCTATACTGGTCAGTACCTTAAAACAGTACTAGAAAGAGACCAAAAACGTATGGAAGAACTAATTACCGAAAAAGAGAAAATTAGTACGAAATAAAAGTGGAAACACCAAGCAGCCCGAATATATGATCCTTAAGAACGAGGAGTGTATTTCGGGCTACAATCTATTTTAAACAAACCAAATTTTTGACTGTATTTTGTTCTTCCGTTACAGTTAATAGAGGAAGAATTGGAGGAACAAAAATGAAACCAATTGAATTGGAAAAAGTTCAAAAAATAATTGATGGATTTAAAAATAAAGAAGTATATGTCCATTTGGAAACAACAAATGGTGCATACGCGAGCCATATTAATAAAAAAGCATATAATGTTGGTGCATATATACGAAATGCGAAAGTTTCCTTTAACCAAGCGAAAATTGTAGGAGATGGAAAGTCATATCGTGTCGGTCTTAAAATGGAAATGGGATGGATTTATGCGGAAGGTCTAACGGATTGGACCATTCATGAAGATTCTAAACTATTAATGGCCGGTCATGATAGAGAAGGACGTTTAATGGTTTCCCTACAGATAAGTGAAACACCATTTAGCTATTAAGTGAAGGAAGGAACGTTAACTATGGAAAAACACGTTGTTGTTATTTACCCACATCCAGATGATGAATCATTTGGAGCTGCGGGGACCATTGCAAAATTTCGGGAAGAAGGTGTGCCTGTTACGTACTTATGTGGAACACTTGGAGAAATGGGAAGAAATATGGGATCTCCTATATTTGCAAACCGCGAGACATTACCTGAAATTAGAAAAAAAGAACTAATAGATGCATGTGAAGTTCTGGATATGAATTTAGAAATGTTAGGTTACCGCGATAAAACAATTGAATTCGAAGACCGTAACCAAATTGCATTAGATTTAAAATCATATTTAGATAAAATTAAGCCTAGCCTAGTTATCACGCATTATCCAGACTATGCAGTTCACCCGGATCATAATGCATTAGGTGCAGCTGCCATTGAAGCTGTTCGCCTAATGAATCCTGAAGATCGACCAACCGTTTGGGCTCAAGCTATATCCAATGATTATGAAGAGGTACTTGGAAAGCCTGAAATCGAAAATGATATAACGGCTATTTTTGATAAGAAAATCGATGCAATATTCGCACATGCTTCTCAAGCACAAGGTGTTTTAGGGCAACGAAGAGACGAAGCAAGTGTCAATATTGATTTAAAAGAAATTGCAAAACAGAACATGGGAATAGAAAGATTCTATATATGGAAGTTTTAAGAATAAAGGAACCTACTTATGTTAGGTTTTTTTTTTTAGCAAGAAGTTATAATAAACTTTTAGTCCTGGGATCCAATTAACCGTCCCACCGTAAAGATTTGTAAAGTGCAACTAAGATAATCGCCTAGCCCAATCGCGTGTACTAGTTTTAATCAAAAAAATCTAGTAGGTGTATTGCCTATATTTTTTTATGCTATAATATTAGCAGTTATTATTGAAGGAGGCTACCTGAATGGGTGCAATAGTACGCACAAAAGATCTACTGGATAATTTTAATCTAACTCTAGTTGCAGGGAAAGATGGTATACATAGAGAAATTATTACAAGCGATATATCTCGTCCAGGAATCGAAATGACTGGCTATTTTAAATATTATCCTAAAGAGCGTTTACAGCTTATTGGAAAGACAGAAATGACATATTTTCTTGAATTGTCACCTGAACAAAGAAAAGACCGAGCAGAAAAATTATGTACAGACATTACACCATGTATTGTCATTTCCCGTGGTATGAAAGTTCCAGAGGAGTTAATCAAAGCTGCAGATCATGCTGGAGTACCTATTTTACTTTCTCCTAGAAAAACGACTAGGGTCACTAGTCGGTTAACAAACTATTTGGAAGCAAAATTTGCACCATTTACAGCCGTACACGGTGTTTTAGTTGATATTTATGGGGTAGGTGTACTCATTACTGGACAAAGCGGTGTTGGAAAAAGTGAAACTGCACTTGAATTGGTTAAGAGGGGGCACCGGTTAGTTGCAGATGATAGTGTGGAAATTAGACAGGAAGATTATGACACCTTAGTTGGAACTTCTCCACCATTAATTGAACATATGCTTGAAATACGTGGATTGGGAATTATAAATGTCATGACCTTATTTGGAGCTGGGGCAGTCCGTAATTATAAAAAGATTGCTTTAGCCGTCAATTTGGAAATTTGGGATGAAAAGAAACAGTACGACAGACTCGGTTTAGATGAGGATAAAATGAGAATTATGGACGTAGATTTACCTAAGGTAACGATACCAGTACGTCCAGGCCGAAATCTTGCTGTAATTATCGAAGTCGCAGCAATGAATTTCCGATTGAAAAATATGGGTGTAAATGCTGCAGAAGAATTTTCAGATCGATTAACCCAAATGATTGAACTTGAAAAAGATATTTCAGAATAAGTGAGGTTTAAAAATGATCTTAACTGCACCATTAAATAGAGTATTTATAGAAATTGGCCCGTTAACCATTTATTGGTATGGGGTAATCATTGCAGTAGGTGCTGGATTGGGACTATGGCTAGCTATGAAAGAAGCGGATCGCCTTGGTCTAAATAAAGAACTGCTAATCGACTTCATTGTTTATGCGGTACCTATAGCGATTATTTGTGCAAGAATTTATTATGTTACGTTTGAATGGAGTGAACGTTACGCGAATGGTCCATTCTGGAAAGTGTTTGCAATTTGGGAAGGCGGTATAGCTATTCATGGTGCTATTATTGGGGGAGTATTAACTGCAATCGTCTTTTCGCGTGCTAGGAAGATACCTTTTTGGCAATTGGCTGATATCGTAGCTCCAAGTTTGATTCTCGCTCAGGCAATTGGACGTTGGGGAAATTTTATGAACCAAGAAGCTCATGGTGGCCCACTCCCTGATGGGTCCATTATTTATGATATTGTCCCGGATTTTATTATAAATCAAATGACAATTAATGGGGTTACCTACCATCCAACATTTTTGTATGAATCATTGTGGAACATTTTAATCTTTGTTTTACTTATTATATTAAGAAGATACAATCCATTACGTGGGGAAGTATTCTTAACGTATGTCATTGGCTATTCGATTGGACGCTATTTTATCGAGGGTATGAGAACGGATAGTTTATATGTTATTGGTGAATGGAGAACAGCCCAAATAGTTTCTGTCATTGCTATTGTTACAGCAATTCTATTGATCATTTACCGACGAAAAACGACAACTATCAGATACAATGATATTCCCAATAATAAAAAGAAAAAAGGTTAGAGTACTTGGCATTCGTCAAGCTTTTAGGCGAATGCCTTAATTGCACTTCATACAAATCTTTTAAGGAAGAAAAAATAAATGGATTAACATTAACGTAAAGGAGATTGCGTATGACAGGTATTTTAAAACGCGGTTTTATACAAGGATTAATAACCGGATGGACATTAGGGAAGGTAATCTTTCCAGTTACATTAATTGTTACCATTTTACAGTTTACTCCTTTACTCCCATGGCTAATCAATATATTAGAGCCGGTGATGGGCCTTATAGGTTTATCAGGAGAGGCAGCAGTTCCTTTAGTGCTTGGGAACTTTTTAAATTTGTACGCAGGAATTGGGGCAATTATTTCGTTTGATTTTACTGTAAAAGAAGTATTTATTATGGCTATGATGCTTTCGTTCTCTCATAATTTACTCATTGAATCTGCTGTAGCTACTAAAGTTGGAATTAAATGGTGGATTATTGTCAGTATCCGTCTTGGGTTAGCGGTACTTTCTGCGGTTATTATCAACTTGTTTTGGAGTGGTGGATCACAAGCTGCACAATATGGGTTTATAGCGGCAACAGAGGAACCTAATGGATGGGGCGAAATCATCTTCCATGGTATACAAACTTCAATTTTGGCGATTATTCAATTAGCTGCAATCGTGATACCATTAATGATTTTCACGCAGATATTACGTGAAAAAGGGTGGTTAAATAAATTATCCAACGCTTTTGCTCCTTTCATGAAAGTGCTTGGAATGAACAAGAATACATCAATGACGATGGTAGCAGGGCTTACAATAGGCTTAGCATATGGAGCAGGTTTAATGATTCAGGCGGTGAAAGAGGATGGGGTATCTAAGAAAGATATGTACTTAGCGATTATATTTCTTGTTTCATGTCATGCAGTAGTTGAAGATACGTTGGTTTTTATCCCATTAGGAATCCCGGTCTGGCCACTGTTAGTAATTCGATTGACTACAGCAATCCTTTTAACTATGTGTGTTGCTTTAGTTATGAATAAACATTCTAGAAAGGAAAGAGAAAATGAGCATACATACCATACTATTTGATTTAGACGGAACATTAATTGATACAAATGAACTAATCATTGCTTCTTTTACCCATACGTTTAAACATTATAATTTACCTTATACAAGAGAGGAAATTATAGAGTTTAATGGACCACCATTAAGGGAAACTTTTTCAAACATTGATAAAGACCGTGTGGAAGAAATGATCGATGTTTATCGAGAACATAACTTAAGGGAACACGATCATTATGTAAAGGCTTTTCCGAATGTAGTAGAAGTATTAGATATACTTAAAGAAAAAGGCTTCCAGCTAGGGATTGTGACAACGAAAATGAACGATAGTGTCCATCGCGGACTTAGTATAGTAGGTATAGAAGATTATTTCGATACAATCGTGACACTTGATGATGTTTCACATTCCAAACCACATCCTGAACCTGTGATGAAGGCGATGAAACAATTAGATGCAGATTCAACAACGACATTAATGGTTGGAGATAATTCTCACGATATTGAAGCAGGTAAAAATGCGGGAGTGAAAACAGCAGGAGTGGCATGGTCCTTTAAAGGAAAAGAGCGGTTAATGAAGTATAATCCAACTTATATGTTAGAAGATATGCGTGATTTATTAAAAATCGTAGGAGTCGAATAAATGCGTAAAACGAAGCGATACCCAGTACAGAATTCAAATTCCTTATGGCAAATATATCAAACGATTTCTTTCTTTAAAGTATTTAAAAATACGGTTGTTATCATTATTGGAAGATATACCCCGTTTATGCGTTTAAAGAACTGGATGTACCGCATGTTGTTGCATATGAAAATTGGCGATAAAACAGCCTTTGCCTTTATGGTTGTCCCAGACATTATGTATCCCGAAAAAATCACGGTTGGTAAAAATAGTATTATCGGATATAACTCAACTATTTTAGCGCATGAATATTTAATTGATGAATATCGTGTGGGAGAGGTCATCATTGGTGATGAAGTTATGATCGGAGCAAATTCTACCATTCTTCCTGGAGTGACCATCGGCGACCGTGCCATTGTCTCTGCAGGATCAGTTGTTCATAAAGATGTCCCTGAAGGTGCATTCGTTGGAGGGAACCCAATGAAAATTATTTATACAAAAGAGGAAATGGAAAAAAGAAAAGTTAGCTTAAGAGAAGAGTAGGTGAAAAGGTTGGAAATTCCTACTGGTATTATACCAGCAGTAAGAAAAATGAAAGAATTTGAATTAGCCATTGAGACACCATTTGACACAGTTGTTTTTTTAGAAACTAGAATTAGTCAATTGAAGAGTATGATACATTATGCGAAAAAGGCAAATAAAAATGTGCTTGTTCATTTTGATTTAATCCATGGCCTAAAGTCAGATGACTATGGAATGGAATTTTTGGTACATGAAATGAAACCAGATGGTATTTTATCTACCAGAGGAAATGTGGTTACGTTAGCAAAAAAACACCAATTATTAGCGATTCAACGTATGTTTTTGTTAGATAGTATCGCACTTGAAAATAATTTGAAATTGATTAATCGTATTAAACCCGATTGTGTTGAGGTGCTTCCAGGTATCATGCCAAGCATCATTAAACAAATTTATGATAAAACAAATCTTCCTATCATAGCGGGAGGGTTAGTAACAAGCTCAAATGATGTAAAGGCAGCGTATGATGCAGGAGCAATTGCTGTTTCAACTTCAAGAAAGAATTTATGGCATTTATCATAATAAGAAATAATATTTTATTATTGACAACGTTTTCAGTGTGTAGTAACATCTAAACATAAGTTAATATTGTGACGGAGAAATGGAGTCCCACACGTTTATCGTACTTTTATAAAAAAAGGGTATGAATAATTAGTGTGGGCTCTTTTTATTTCACGTTAGGGAAATTTAGCAAGCGACGCTAACATTTTAACGTTTCAAGTAAAACAAAAGGATTAATAAGTTCAATCTTTATATTTCTCTGTAGGAAAAACATTATGGATTCGTTAAAGGACGAGTGAATAAAGTTTTTCAAAATAACATAACTTGCTTATAGATACATCTAAGAAACGGAGGTATGGTAGAAATGTCAGAATTTCTGGCTGAACTTATAGGAACTATGATCGTTATTATTTTCGGTGGAGGTGTCGTAGGTGGTGTAGTATTAAAAAAGACGAAAGCCGAGAATTCTGGTTGGGTAGTGGTTACCATTGGCTGGGGTCTTGCTGTGACAATGGGGGTTTATGCAGTAGGTAAATTTACTGGTGCCCATATCAATCCTGCTGTAACATTAGGGTTTGCAGCAGCTGGTGAATTCCCGTGGGCAAAGGTCCCACTTTATATTACAGCACAAATGATTGGTGCATTTATTGGAGCGGTTATTGTTTTTCTAAACTATTTGCCACATTGGAAGGCAACAAAGGATAAAGGAGCGAAATTAGGAGTGTTCGCAACAGATCCAGCAATACGAAGCCCTCTATCCAATTTGGTTAGTGAGATAATTGGTACATTTGTCTTAATGATGGGACTGATGTTTATTGGTGCAAATGAAATTACAGAAGGATTAAATCCGATTATTGTTGGTGCTTTAATTGTAGCAATTGGAATGTCATTAGGTGGTACAACGGGATACGCAATTAACCCGGCTCGTGACCTAGGACCGAGAATTGCTCATGCAATTCTACCGATACCAGGGAAAGGTAAATCGGACTGGGGGTATGCTTGGGTTCCTGTCTTTGGTCCAATAATTGGTGGTGTTTATGGCGCCCTATTTTATAATGCGATATTTCTAGGGAATTTTTCCGTGATGTTCTGGGTATTAAGTGTTTTTGTAGCCTTAATAGTAATTGTCGCTGCAAATATTGAATTGAAAAAGAAAGAAATAATATCAGCTAAAAACAATTAGTTAGGAGTGTAGCAAATGAGTGAGAAGTTTATTTTATCTTTAGATCAAGGTACAACAAGTTCACGTGCAATATTATTTAATCATAATGGAGAAATAGTTCAGACAGCACAAAAAGAGTTTGAACAATTTTTTCCGCACCCTGGTTGGGTTGAACATGATGCCAATGAGATTTGGACAAGTATTTTAGCATGTATTTCTGACGTATTACGAAAAGCAGATGTGTCAGCTTCACAAGTTGCTGGGATTGGAATTACGAACCAAAGAGAAACTGCAGTAGTATGGGATAAGAATACAGGTAAACCAATTTATCATGCAATCGTTTGGCAATCGCGACAAACAGAAGATATTTGTAAAGAGCTAGCTGATCAAGGCTATCAAGATATCATTCGGAAAAAAACTGGGTTATTAATCGATCCATATTTTTCAGGCACAAAAGTAAAATGGATACTTGATCATGTGGATGGAGCTAGAGAGAAGGCCGAAAATAATGAGTTAATGTTTGGTACAATTGACACTTGGCTTATATACAAACTTTCTGGTGGAAAGGTGCATGTAACTGATTACTCTAATGCTTCCAGAACATTAATGTATAATATTTATGATTTAAAATGGGATGAGGAATTATTAGATATTTTAACGGTTCCAAAAAGTATGCTGCCAGAAGTACATCAGTCTTCAGAAATCTATGCTAAAACCGTGGATTATCATTTCTTTGGCCAGAAGGTTCCAATAGCAGGAATTGCCGGTGACCAACAAGCAGCATTATTTGGCCAAGCGTGCTTTGAAAAGGGAATGGCTAAAAATACGTATGGAACAGGTTGCTTTATGCTAATGAATACAGGTGAAAAAGCCGTTGTATCCGAAAAGGGGCTATTAACAACATTAGCTTGGGGAATTGATGGGAAGATAGAATACGCATTAGAAGGAAGTATTTTTGTTGCTGGTTCCGCTATACAATGGCTACGGGATGGGTTGAGAATGATTAAATCTAGCCCACAAAGTGAAGCATATGCAAAGAGTGTTGAATCTACGGACGGAGTATACATGGTTCCGGCATTTGTTGGACTAGGTACTCCATACTGGGATAGTAATGCAAGGGGGGCCGTATTTGGCTTAACTCGTGGAACAACAAAGGAGCATTTCATCCGTGCTACGTTGGAATCTCTAGCGTATCAATCAAAAGATGTCCTAAATGTTATGATTTCTGAATCAGGCATGGATCTAAAAACGCTACGTGTTGATGGTGGTGCTGTTGCAAATGATTTCTTGATGCAGTTTCAAAGTGATATTCTAGGTGTTCCGGTTGAACGACCAGCTATACAAGAAACCACCGGTCTAGGAGCAGCATATTTAGCTGGTTTAGCTATAGGATTTTGGGAAGATAAAGATGAGATTGCTAAACAATGGAAAAATGAACGTACTTTTACAAATCAAATGAATGAAGAAGATAGGAATAAATTGTATTCCGGATGGAAGAAAGCAGTGGAAGCAACTAGAGTATTTAAGTAATTTAGAAGTATATAGGTGTAGTAAAGACTTTTAAGTACCAAATATAAGAGAAATTGCTGTTGAATGTTATATCAAATGGTGCTATACTAATGGTAAGTTAATAATCTGCTCGGAGAGATGGAGAACCGCAAGCAACTAATGCAATGGCATTAGTCTGTTTGTGGTTCTTTTTTTGGGTAGAGTTTTTCAAAATTGGTAATACTACCTATAAGGAGTGTAGACAATGAATAACTTTTCAAGCTATAAACGTGAAGATATATTTCATAATCTAGAAAAAGAAAAATTAGATCTTTTAGTAATTGGTGGTGGGATTACTGGAGCAGGAATTTCATTGGATGCTGTAACAAGAGGATTAAAAACGGGACTAGTTGAGATGCAAGATTTCGCTGCAGGTACTTCAAGTCGTTCCACGAAACTTGTTCATGGTGGTCTTCGTTATTTAAAACAATTTGAAATAAAAATTGTAGCCGAAGTTGGGAAAGAAAGAGCGATTGTTTATGAAAATGGGCCACATGTAACAACACCAGAATGGATGATGCTCCCATTTCATAAAGGTGGCACATTTGGTCCGTTTACAACAAATATTGGACTTCGGGTTTATGACTTTCTTGCTGGCGTAAAAAAACAAGAACGTCGAAAAATGTTAAGCGCGGATGAGGCGTTGAAAAAAGAACCACTAGTAAAAGACCAAGGCCTAAAAGGTGCAGGGTATTATGTGGAATATAAGACAGATGATGCCCGATTAACCATTGAAGTAATGAAAAAAGCCGTTGAAAAAGGTGTCCATGCAATAAATTATGCAAAAGTAGTGGAATTACTTTACGATGGATCTAAAAAAATAATTGGTGTAGTTGTGGAAGACCAAATTACTGGTGAAAAACATGAGGTATTTGCGAAAAAGGTAATTAATGCAGGTGGACCATGGGTAGATAATTTAAGAGAAATGGATGGATCTAAAAAAGGAAAAGCATTACATTTAACAAAAGGTGTTCATTTAGTAATACCAAAAGAAGTTTTTCCACTTAAACAGGCGATATATTTTGACACTCCTGATGGTCGGATGGTTTTTGCAATACCGCGTGAAAATAAAACATATGTCGGAACAACGGATACAACCTATCAGGGTGATATTGCACATCCACAAATAACAGACAAGGACAGAGATTATTTACTTGAGGCAATAAACTATATGTTCCCATCACTGAATATAGGACCAAATGATATTGAATCAAGTTGGGCTGGATTACGGCCGTTAATTGCGGAAGAAGGTAAAGGTAATAGTCCGAGTGAAATCTCTAGGAAAGATGAAATCTTTATCTCAGATTCTGGACTTATATCCATGGCAGGCGGAAAATTAACCGGATATCGGAAAATGGCGGAACAAGCTGTCGACACAGTCGTAAAACAATTAAAGGAAGAAGAAGGAATACTTTATCCTGAATCTGATACAGAAAAAATGCCGATATCTGGTGGAGACATAGGTGGTTCTAAAGGGTTCGACCGTTTTAAAGAGCAAAAAGTTAGAGAAGGAATAAACTTAGGTTTAGATAAGGAAACTGCATTAAAACTTGTTCAAAAATATGGTACAAATGTAGATTTAGTTTTTGATGTATATCAAAACCGCTCTGAGGAAGCTAAGGAGGAAAATATCGACCCTGACGTGTTCGCAATGATTGTTTATGGAATTGAACATGAATTAGTTTATAAACCTATTGACTTTTTCATCCGGAGAACAGGTGCATTGTTCTTTGATATAAATTGGGTGCATCAACATAAAGAAACTGTCATCAATTATATGGAAAAAGTTCTAAAATGGAGTAAGGAACAAAAGGAAGTGTACACCAAAGAATTAGATCAATTACTTTATGAAGCTGTACACCCAATAAAGGAATAATGTCTCTTTACCTAAATCCAAATCTAAAAGGGCAGCCGTTATGGCTGTCCTTTTAGATTTGTAACACCAAGTATTCGAAAAGGCTTAAATGATTATCCAAGAACTAGGTATATATTTAGAAGATTATATATGGTATACTTTTTTCGTATGTTCGAAAAATAGGGGGATACACATGTCACATGTAACAAATAAAGAAAAGAATAAAGTAAATAATATCGTCCCTTATATTCCAGATGGTGATTTTTATTTTACAAAAGGTGTTGAGGCATTCCGTAATCGGAAATTTGATATTGCATTAAAATGGATGAAAAAGGCTGTCGAACAAAAGCCAAATGAACCATTATATCAATGTCAGATGTCTATTATATATACTGAAATTGGTGCGTATCATGCAGCCAATCAATTATTAACAAACGTATTACAATCAAGTGATTATATTGATTGTTATTATTTAATTGCTAATAATTATGCGCATTTAGGACTATTAAATGACGCGAAAAAATATGCAACTTCATATCTTGATAAAGAACCAAATGGCGATTTTAGTGATGATGCCAAACAGTTATTAGAGTTGATTGAAATTGATGACGAAGAATTGGATGAATTTGATTTAGAAGATGAGGATGAGCTTCTTATTTATCAAGAAACTGCCTTTTTTTATATGGAAAAGATGGAATGGGATAAGGCATTACCGGTTATAGAAAAAATGGTTGAACTATTTCCGAATCATGAAATTCCAAAACATGACTACGCGCGAGCGTTATTCTTTTCAGGTCGAAGGGAAGAGGCTTTACAGAAGGAATTAGAACTATTTGAAGAAGACCCAACTTCATTATATAGCCTAACGAATTTAGCAATCTTTTATTATGAATTAGGTCAAAACGAAAAAAGTGATCCATTTATTCAAGCTATAAGTAATGTATACCCAATACATGAACAGCAAAAGCTAAAAATAGCGGTTACGTTAGCTCGTACTGCAAATTTTGAGGAAGCATACCTTCGATTTCGCTCAATTGCAAAAGGAAAAGTGAAAAATCACTCCTCTTATTATCGCTGGTACAGTACTACTGCTTATCACCTAGGAGAGCCATCTAAATCCATAGAGTTATGGAAAGAAGGGTGTCACTTACATCCACATTTATCTAAGGAAAAAGGGCCTTGGAATTGTTAAATAAGTCCGAAAAGCCAATGAGCAGAATAATAGACGTACTGCGTTTATTTTAATAAGCTAGAGATGACTGAAAGTGCAAGTTCAAAAGAAGGACTTTTTTGAACATGCTTTAAATAAATAGGATTAAAGGGGCGAAGAAAATGTCCGATGAACGAATCTATGATGTAATTATTGCGGGTGCAGGTCCTGCTGGTATGACCGCTGCTGTATATGCTTCACGTGCAAACTTATCAACGCTTATGATCGAGCGGGGAATTCCTGGTGGACAAATGGCTAATACGGAAGATGTCGAAAATTATCCAGGATATGATCATATTTTAGGACCAGATTTATCTAACAAAATGTTTGATCACTCTAAAAAGTTTGGTGCAGAATATGCTTATGGAGATATTAAAGAGATTATAGATGAAGGCGACTATAAAACGATCAAAGCTGGCGATAAGGAATATAAGACAAAAGCATTAATCATTGCAACAGGTGCAGAGTATAAAAAACTCGGTGTCGAAGGTGAAGATGAACTAGCCGGCCGTGGCGTTTCTTATTGTGCGGTTTGTGATGGTGCATTTTTTAAAGAAAAAGAACTAGTCGTCGTTGGTGGTGGTGATTCAGCCGTTGAAGAAGGTGTTTATTTGACACGTTTTGCAAATAAGGTTACCATCATTCACCGTCGTTCGGAACTAAGAGCACAAAAAATTCTTCAAGATCGTGCATTTGATAATGAGAAGATTGATTTCATATGGGATACCGTTGTGAAGAAAATTAACGGTCCTGAAGGTAAAGTGAGCAGTATTACTTTAGAAAACACAAAAACGGGTGAAGTAACAGAATTTCCTGCTGATGGAGCATTTATTTACATCGGTATGGTGCCATTAAGTACACCATTCGAATCACTTGGAATTACAAATAATGAAGGTTATATCCCAACAAATGAAAATATGGAAACGAATGTACCGGGAATTTTTGCAGCTGGTGATATTCGAGAAAAACAACTTAGACAAATTGTGACAGCTACCGGCGATGGAAGTATTGCTGCAGAATCAGCTATCAAATATGTCGAAGAATGGCAAGAAAGATCCAAAGTCTCTAATTCATAAGGTATTGTGATTTTTACGAAGTTTTAATCCTGCTGTAACACAGGTGAAATAAATATGGGGTACAATTAAAATAACTAATTGACCCCCTTTTATAAATAGATTAGTTACTTGGCACAGGTTTGAAACCTGTGCATTTTTTTGTTCTAAAAAGACTTATTACAATTTTCTACATCAAATGATTATTATTGTTAAAACTAGGAAAAAACAAAAACTCTACTGTCATGGAAGTTTAGTGTTATTCATAGTATAATATGTAAGGAAGATAAAATATATTAATGAAACTAGCGTAATGATAAAAATCCTTCCATTAAGGTATTTTAAAGGGGACATACAGGATGAGCGATAAAAATACAGAAACAAAATTAGTCATTATTACTGGAATGTCAGGTGCTGGTAAAACAGTAGCTGTACAAAGTTTTGAAGATCTAGGATATTACTGTGTAGATAATTTACCCCCTACTTTATTACCAAAATTTCTAGAATTAATGAAGGATTCCGCTAATACGATACAAAAAGTTGCAGTTGTCATGGATTTAAGGGGTCGGGAATTTTTTGACTCCTTATTTGATGCGTTGGAATCTTTAGGGAAAGAAGAATGGTTAGATGAACATATTCTATTTCTTGATGCGAAAGATGAAAAATTAGTTAGTCGATACAAAGAAACAAGACGTTCCCACCCACTAGATCCTGGTAGTTTACCGCTTAATGGTATCAGACAAGAGCGAGAAATTCTAGATCTTCTGCGTGGTAGAGCTCAACGAATTATTGATACAACAAATTTAAAACCGAGAGAATTAAGAGAGAAGATTATTAATATATATTCCGAAGAGGAACAAGAAATTTTCTCTGTGCATATGGTTTCTTTTGGATTTAAACATGGAATACCAATTGATGCGGATCTTGTATTCGACGTGAGGTTTTTACCAAATCCTCATTATGTAGGTAATTTACGACCGTTAACAGGTTTGAATCAAGAGGTTTCTTCCTACGTATTTAAGTGGTCTGAGACACAAACATTTATTGAAAAAGTTTTAGATCTATTACGGTTTATGCTCCCTCAATATAAAAAAGAAGGAAAAACACAATTAGTCATAGGTATCGGTTGTACAGGCGGACAACATCGTTCCGTAGCATTAGCGGAATACTTCGGTAAAGAACTATCCTCTAGCTATATAACACATGTAAGTCATCGCGATATTGATAAAAGAAAGGGAAACTCCTAACATGATGAAGAAAGAGCAACCACGTGTAGTTGTCATTGGGGGCGGAACTGGTATGCCGGTTCTTCTTAGAGGTTTAAAAAATTTGCCAATTGATCTCACAGCACTAGTTACCGTTGCTGATGACGGTGGTAGTACAGGAAGAATTCGAAGCGAAATGGCAATCCCTGCCCCAGGTGATATAAGAAATGTAATTGCAGCGTTGTCTGATGCGGAACCTATGTTACTTGATCTTTTTCAACATCGTTTTTCTGATGGTAATGGTTTATCAGGTCATTCACTAGGAAATTTACTCTTAGCCGCAATGACCTCCATTACTGGTGATTTTTATGATGGAATACAAGAAATTTCAAGAGTACTCAATGTAAAGGGAGATATTTTCCCGATTTCTAACCAAAATATGACTTTACATGCTAAGTTCACGGATGGGACATATGTTTGTGGAGAGTCCAATATACCTAAAGCAAATAAAAAAATTGAACGTGTATTTTTGGAGCCAAACCCGATTAAGCCACTTCCTAATGCTGTACGTGCAATCGAGAATGCTGATTTAGTCATTATTTCTCCAGGTAGTTTATTTACAAGCATCATGCCCAATTTAATTATCCCGCAAATTGATGTTGCATTAAGGGAAACGCAAGGGAAAGTTGTTTATATTTGTAACGTTATGACGCAACCTGGGGAAACTACTGGTTTTACCGCATCTGATCATATTCAAGCAATTCAGAATCATATTGGTACTGGATGTGTTGACTCTATTGTTGTACATAACGAACCTATCGAACAATCGATTCGTGCGATTTATGCAGAAGAAAATGCTGAACCAGTTGTATACGATATTGAAAAATTGGTCGATATGGGATTGGAGATTATTGAAGGAGATATTATTAATCATTCAAATAAGACCGTAAGACATGATAAAGAAAAAATTGCAAAGCTATTATTTTCGATCATCGACAAATAATTGGGATAAAATGCGAGTTCAAAAAGGACCGTGGTCGGCTAAATGCGTAACGTTTTATTGCAACGCTGCTATTACCAACTAGAAATGCGAAGCGTCATTTTCACCGGACTTTTTGAACAACCTCTTAAAAGGAAGGGAGGGGATTACGATGTCCTTTGCTTCAGAAATAAAGAAAGAACTGACAAGCCTAGAAGTTGATGAATGTTGTAAACAAGCTGAATTAACTGCATTAATTCGGATGAACGGTGTTATTTCTGTCAATAGGTTACAATACACGTTAGATGTTCAAACTGAAAATGCTGCAATCGCTCGAAGAATATACACGCTTATAAAAGCAAATTATGATCCACCAGTAGAGCTACTTGTTAGAAAGAAAATGAAGCTTAAGAAAAATAATGTTTACATTGTTCGCTTAAAGGAGAAGGTACGTGAATTCTTAATGGAGTTAGGAATTTTAAAGGATTCATATACGGTTGTAAGAACGATATCTGATAAATACTTATCTAAATCTTGTTGTAAACGTGCCTATTTACGTGGTGCATTTTTAGCTGGTGGTTCCATTAATAATCCCGAAACATCATCTTATCATTTAGAGATTTTTAATAATTATGAGGATCATAATAATGAGTTATTCGAATTACTTAATTCATATGGTTTACGTTCAAGAACGTTAGAACGGAAAAAAGGTTATATTGTCTATATGAAGGAAGCAGAAAAAATTACTGAGTTTCTAGGAATAATAGGAGCACATAATGCATTATTTAAATTTGAGGATGTTCGAATTGTAAGGGATATGCGAAATTCCGTTAATCGATTAGTGAATTGTGAAACTGCGAATTTAAATAAAACGATTGGAGCAGCTTTCCGTCAGATAGAGAATATAAAACTTATAGAAAACACAGTTGGTCTGGATAAGCTTCCAGAAAAATTGCAAGAGATTGCTAAGTTACGGGTCGAGCACCAAGATGTCTCGTTAAAAGAATTAGGGGAATTAGTTGGAAGTGGAAAGATTTCCAAATCTGGTGTAAATCACCGCCTTAAAAAGATAGATGAGTTTGCAGAAAAAATCAAGCAAGGTGAATTTGTTTAGCGGATAAGAAAGTATGATACTATCTTATCTACATAAGTCACCAGCTAATAGTGTATTCTGATTATATTAAAGTTAAAAGGGGATATTTTCCTTTTAACTTTACATATGATATAATACATGTAATTTACAGTATAAAATTTAATTTTTTAGATAGTTAGCAACATGGGATGGTACAAAAGAAAAACAATGTTAGCGCTTACTCAATTGGGAGGATGAGAAGTTTGATTGAAAAACAGATAAAGGTAGAAATAGAGTCGGGTCTACAAGCTAGACCAGCGGCACAATTTGTTCAAGAAGCAAACCGCTATGCAGCGCATTTATTTTTAGAGAAAGATAGTAAGAAAGTAAATGCCAAAAGTATAATGGGGCTTATGAGTTTAGCTATTGCATGTGGAGAAGAAATTAAATTAATTGCGGATGGTCCTGATGAAGAAAATGCAATTGATCATTTATGTGAATTTGTTTCCAAAAAATAAGATATAAAAACTCCCTTTCGAAAAGTTGAAAGGGAGTTTTTATATCTATTATTTTTCTGATTGACGTTCTAGAATTTTGTCAATTAATCCATATTCAACGGATTGTGGAGCAGTCAAGAAGTTATCACGTTCCGTATCACGTTCTACTACTTCTAGAGGCTGTCCAGTCTTCTCAGCAAGGATTTCGTTCATGCGTTTTTTGATTTCTATAATACGTCTTGCATGAATTTCAATGTCGGTTGCTTGCCCCTGTGCTCCACCTAATGGTTGGTGAATCATAATTTCACTATTTGGTAGGGCATATCGTTTTCCTTTTTCCCCCGCTGCAAGTAAGAATGCTCCCATAGAAGCAGCCATTCCAATACAGATAGTGGATACATCTGGTTTAATAAAGTTCATCGTATCATAAATTGCCATCCCAGCAGTAATAGAACCACCTGGTGAGTTAATATATAATGAAATATCTTTCTCTGGATCTTCAGCTTCTAAGAATAATAATTGTGCAACAATGGAGTTTGACACATTATCATCGATTCCGCTTCCAAGTAAAATGATACGGTCTTTCAATAAGCGTGAGTAAATATCATATGCACGTTCACCACGATTAGTTTGTTCAATAACTGTAGGTACTAAATTCATAGTAAATCCTCCCTTAATAACAATAGTTTAGCCAAAATGTTATATTTCCATAATAGCTCAATGGTCAATGAAGGTCAAACAAAAACGTTCGACAAATTGGATACACTTTCCATTTTTCCCATAATTTTATTTAATAAACCAAATAAACCATTGGAAAGTTTGAAATCCCTTCATTTTATCATTATTGACTATTATCCCACCTCAAGCTTCCGGGGAACAAAGAAGGTAGGTGGGAGAAAGGTCCGATAAGTGCGACTAACCATCAGTGGGGGATGAAGGAAAAAACCACTGATGGAAGTTTTCTTTATGGCTTCATTAGAAAACTTGGCATTCGCTAGGCTTTAGCGAATGCCTTAGTTGCACTTATGCAATTCTTTAAGGTGGGGCGAGTAATCGGAGCCCCAGACGGGAAAGATGTTATACTTTCCCGCTAAAAAAAAGAAAGTATATTTCTACTTTTCTTTCCCTAAAATTTTATTTAACGATTTGGTTCATAAATATCCCAAGCTGTTTTTAATGAGGATACAATATAATCTGCTATTTCTTCGACATTTTGCTTGTCCGTTGCTACTTTGGAATGATGTTCTTCGTATATTGGCTGTCTTTTTTCAAATAGTTCTTTCATTTCTTCATAATTCTTTCCTTGAAGAACCGGTCGATTATCTATTATCATACTGATTCTTTCTTTCCATGATTCCCAAGATAACGAAAGGTAGAATACGATAGAATTAGCTAAGCAAGTCTCTTTTATTTCTTCTTGTAAAAATGCGCCACCACCAAGTGAAATAATTTTGAGTCTTTGATTTTTACAAAAATCCTGAATGATTTCTTTTTCTTTTTCACGGAATGTTTTTTCCCCAAATACCTGGAATATTTGGGAGGTAGGCATGTTGAATTGTTTTTCGATTTCTTCGTCTATATCAATGAAATCGCGATAAAGTTTTCTTGCAACAGCTTTACCGATTGTTGTTTTTCCTGCTCCCATAAATCCGATAAGCACAATATTTTGTTCTCTGAGAGAAACATTATTTAATCCCATTTTAATCCTCTTTCTCTTTGATAAGTTAAGGATATTATAATGTAAATTCATAATTTTGTAAAAGAGGTCACATAGGTACTAGGTGTCAAGTTTTTTGGCAATGTAAATGGATTAATTAAAGACTTGAATCTAGTAAAAGTTAAGGTTATAATAATATATGTGTCCAATTTTATATTATGCGCCCATAGCTCAGCTGGATAGAGCACTGGTTTCCGGTACCAGGTTTGTCGGGGGTTCGAATCCCTCTGGGCGCGTTAGATGAAGTCAAGTGTAGCAAGGGATAAAAGATGTTTTCTTCCCTTGCTATTTTACTATGAAAAAGGTGATTTTCAAACGGATTTCAAACATGTGGATCCAATTCACTGAATAGAAAGATTTTTTAGTAGGATTAGCACTGGTGTAACGAGAAAATCAATTAAACCTAACTAAAAGGAGTCCCAAATGATGACTATAGTTAAAGTGAAGAATATTACTATAGGCGAAGGAATGCCGAAAATCTGCGTACCGATTGTAGGAGAGACCGTTGAAAAAATAGTAGAAGAGGCAAAGTATCTTACTACTCTTGAGGCCGATGTAGTGGAATGGCGAGTTGACTTTTTTGAACAAGTTGAAGATATCAATCAAGTAAAAGAGGCATTAAAGAAAATACGAAAACGATTGCCACAAACCCCTATCATTTTCACGTTTCGTAGTTTAAGAGAAGGCGGACAAAAGGAAATTAGTACATCTTATTATATGGAATTAAATCGTATAATGGTTCAAACCGGGCAAGTGGACATGATAGATGTAGAATTGTTTAACGATGAAAAAGATGTAAAACATTTGATTGATGTTGCTCATGACCATAATGTATATGTGATTATTTCCAATCATGATTTTCATAAAACTCCAAATAAAGAGGAAATTGTAGCCAGATTACGAAAAGGGCAAGAGCTAGGTGGGGATATTCCAAAAATTGCTGTTATGCCGAAAAATACGGCTGATGTATTGACATTATTGGATGCGACAAGAGAAATGAAAGAACATTATGCCGATCGCCCGATTATTACGATGTCAATGGCTGGAAAAGGTGTAATTTCTCGCTTGGCTGGTGAAATATTTGGCTCAGCATTAACATTTGGAGCGGCGAAGAAGGCCTCAGCACCAGGACAAGTAGCTGTTAATGAATTAAAAAATACTTTATCTTTATTACATAAAGCTCTATAAGACGAATATGGAACTCAAACTGCCGTAGAACAATCATGAAATATTGAGAACAATTACATATACCGTCATCAACTAATAGAAGGAGAAAACAATGATGTTACATATTAACTTTTATACGAAGGAGAATTGTTCTTTATGTGTGGATGCAGAAGCACTCCTGTCCACATTCAAAAGAGATTACCCTTATGAGTTAGAAATGCGTGATATATACTCAAATGACGATTGGTTAGAAAAGTACCAATTATTAATTCCAGTTATCGAAGTAAACGGAAAACAATTGAATTGTGAGGAAATTAATTATGATTCTGTAAAAAGATTATTAAAAGAAGAACATGAAGAGGACGTTGGAAATAGGTGATTGCTAGTGTTATTTTAAACAATAATATAAAAGGGTATACGACTATAAAATTTAGTAATACAATTTGTAGTCGTATTTATCCACATATCTATAAAAAGGCGACTTTAAATTCATTAATGGAATGTTAAAGTCGCTTTTTTCGATACGAATATTAGAAACAACTGAAAAACTATAAGATTTTCAGTGGCCTCGCGAATGCTGAGCCTTTTTTGAATAAATTCATCTTTACTCTAGAATAAATTACTAAGCCCTAATGATTGGGGTACTTGGTTGGATGTGATTACATTTTAACTGACTCTTCCTTTGATGACTCTCTTTTACTAAAATAGTTCTTAGCAGCTTCAAGCGAGCGTCTAGCATGTTCGTCTACTCCGTACTTTTTAACATTCGCTAGATTAGGTGATTCGATGGAGAAAGGTACATTAGGCATTGCGTCAACGATAGATTTTACATCAATCCCACCTTCTCCAAGGTAGGAACGTTCCTCACGGAGAATTCGAATCATATCCTCTTTCTTTTGAGGGATATCTTTAACGGCATTACATAGGTGAATAAAGTTAAACCATTCTTTTGGTAATTTTGCTAATTCTTCTGGGTTATCTCCAGCACGATGGAAATGGTGGATGTCAATTAATAATCCAGCGTTGTCTCTTTTAACTGTGTTTAGCACATTTTTTGCGCCTTCTAAATTAGTAACACTAGCAATTGGTACATATTCTAAATCAACGGTTAATCCATATTGTTTGGCAAGATCACAAACTTGAGCGAAACGCTCTATATACAGATCATAGTTATCCGTCCATATACTACTTAATACATGACGTCCACCAAGTTCAGCGGCAACCTCCATCGCTGGTTCATAACTTTTTGGATCATGTTCATCATCAATTCGTGCTAATTCAATATCTAAAAGCTCAAGCCCCGTATTATTTAATGCTTGTTTAGTATTATTAAATAGCTGTTTATCTTTAGTAAGGTCAAAATTTGGCTCACCGGGTAAATTCATACTAATTAGGCGATAACTAACATAATCATAACCTGCACGTGATGCAATATAGGTCATTTCTTCTGGAGAACAGCCACCAACTGTAAGGTATGCCAATGAGTATTTTCTTTCTTCATTCTTCATCTTAATTCCTCCCCATTAATCTTAAAAATGAATTTAGCCTTTGATTAAAAACGCTTTCAATTATAGGTGATTGAAAAATAGCATTCTATAAATATAAGTTTCTATAAAAGAAAAAATATAAAAAAAGAACCCCTCCTTGTTAGATCGATCTAACAAATGTTACTATTCGATTATAAGTAATGAATTAATAAATGTCAAAAGACAATCGCGGTATTACTTGGACAAATAGTTGTGAAAAAGCACAACAAACAGAAGTTAGGACAGTCTAACTTTTGCTGCATTTTAATTGGATTATTCTTGCACTGAGGCCCTAATTTAAACAGGATTTTATTTTTAGAAAGTACATTACACTGAGGAGTAAATAAAATGATTAATTAAAAGTGTGAGCCACTGTTAGATTCAATCAGATTCTTTATGCTGGAAATTCCTAATCATTTAGCATTCAATAATAATGCGGATTATACTCGCATTATTATTGAATATTCATGATCAATCACGGATTACAATTTCGGGTTTTAAAATTATTTTTTGCGTTTCTTTTTGGTTGTCTTTAATTCTTTCATGAAGTAGTTTTGCTGCCTGCATTCCGGTTTGTTTTGAAAAAGAAGAAATCGTTGTTAAAGGTGGATATGAGATTTCTGTCTCCGGAACATTATCAAACCCAACGATATCCATTTCTTCCCCAGGTGTTATGCCCGCTTTTCTTAACCCAATTATGGCGCCAAAGGCAATAAGATCACTAAAACAGAATATTGCAGTAGGTGGGTTTGGGTGCTGAATTATATTTTTAACCCCCTCAGTCCCACCTTCTCTTGTTGGGGGGCTATCTATGATTAAAGATGGATCAACTGTCAATCCAGCAATTTCATGAGCCTGATAAAATCCCTTTATTCGTTGATGCCAGGTAGAAGATTGCGGACGACCTCCTAAAAAGGCAATTCGTTTATGCCCTTTTTTGATTAGGTACTCCACACCCATTTGTGCGCCTTGCGTATAATCAAGGCCAACGTAATCAAAATCGAGGTTGGGAAGTTCCCTAACAGCAAGTACTAAAGGGATATCTAATGTTTTAATTCGATTAACTGTCTCAGTAGAAGTACTAGAAACTGGACATAAAATAATTCCTCCCACCCTATGTTCAAGCATGGTAGAAATGAGACGCTCCTGATTATCTACTGAATCAAAAGTAGTACCTAAAAAGACAGTATATCCATGTCTTTCCAATTCCTCATGGACACCTAATAAAAGTTCGGAATAAAACGTATTTGCAACATCCGTAATGATAATACCAATGGTGGTTGAGGTTTGTGAACGAAGATTGGCAGCTACACGATCATAAACATACCCTAATTCAGACATAGAAGCTAGAACTTTTTCCCGGGTATCCTTTGAAATTTTTGGGCTTTTACGTGCGACTAGGGATGCGGTTGCTCTGGAAACACCAGCATGCTCGGCCACTTGCATAAGTGTGACTCGATGTCTTTTTTTTGTACTCATTTCTTCACCTATTTTATATTAATAGTTAACTAAGTATTACTATGAAGCTACTTAATTTTTTAAAAAAATATCTTCATTTTATTTATACTACAATTCATTTATATAAAAATCAATGTTAATAAAGATGATAGTATAGTGATATATCAGATAAATAGAGTAGTTTAGAATAGGAGTTATATTATATACTATTCATTTTTTTCTGCATTTTTATTGCCAAAATTATTTACTGTTGATATAATTTACTTTGTTCGATTGAAATGTAATCGCTTTCCTAGAGCGGTACAATGAATGTGTCATGAACGCTATTAAACAATTGCACAGAAAAGGGGGAAATTTATGGGTAATGCAGTTAGACAAAAAGAAGTTGGAACAGATAGACTTCCAGATAATTTATTAAAAAAAGGAAAGAAAATGAAAGTTCGCTGGTTTATTCTCTTTTTGATATGTTTAGTTACTGCGATTAATTATATTGACCGAGCAATCATATCACTTGCTGCTCCAGCTATACAAAGTGATTTACAAATTGATGCTGCTGCAATGGGAATCGTATTTTCTGCTTTTGGTTGGAGTTATACAGTTGCAATACTATTTAGTGGTTATTTTTTAGATAAATTTGGACCACGGAGAGTATATGCTTATTCGCTTATTATTTGGTCTGCTTTTACCTTCCTCATTGGAACGGCAAAAAATGTTGGTACCTTATTAATTTATCGATTGGGGCTTGGTGCTGGTGAATCTCCCTCGATTCCTACTAATGCATGGTGTGTTGCAGAATGGTTTCCAAAGAAAGAGCGTGCTACAGCTGTAGGTTTTTATACTGGAACTCAATATATTGGGCTAGCCTTTATGACCCCAGTTATAACATGGATTATCGTAACATTTAACTGGAAAGTTCTATTTTATGGTGCAGGAATCGTTGGTTTCTTGATTGCTGCGATCTGGCATATCTTTTATCGTAACCCAAAAGAACATAAGAAGCTTTCCAAAGAAGAAAAAGATTACATTGTTAATGGTGGAGGAATGATTGGATCTGAAGATCAACAGCCATTCTCCTGGAAAAGAATCGGACAATTGTTAAAGCATCGTCAAATTTGGGGGATGTTTATTGGTCAGTATTCAATTATGACGACAATGTTTTTCTTTATGACTTGGTTTCCAACTTATTTAATCCAAGAAAAGGGATTAACGATGCTAGAAACAGGATGGTACGCAAGTATTCCGTATATTGTCGCAATTCTTGGTACGCTTCTTGGAGGAAAATTCTCGGATTGGATGCTCGACCGTGGGGTTTCAACAGGAACGGCTCGGAAGCTTCCAATTATTATCGGCTTATTACTTTCATGTTCTATCCTTGGAGGGAATTTCACAAATTCTGCTAATTTAGTAATTGTTTTTATGTCCATAGCATTCTTAGGACAAGGGATTGCCTCAACGGTTACAGGTGCTCTTTTATCTGATATTGCTCCAAAAGGAATGGTAGGGATAACAAGTTCATCATTATATTTTGTTGCAAATGTCGGTGGTGCTTTATCACCATTAATTGTAGGCTTCATTGTTAATAGTACAGGTTCTTTTACCCCAGCGCTTGCTTTTGTATCTGGTGTTGCCTTAATTGCTACTTTCGCTTATATATTTGTAATCGGAAAGGTGAAAAGAATTGAACTACCTGAGAGTTAGATCGATCTAAGTATTGCATTAGTTGAGAAAACATTGAAATTCAAATGGGACACAATTGTAAATTAAATAATAAATGTCTATATAAATTTACGTTAAAGGGTGATTTAATTATGTCTACATTACAAGTCAAAAATCTTACTATTGGGGAAGGGGTTCCTAAAATAATTGTTCCTTTGGTTGGATCTACGAAAGAACAAATTTTAAAAGAAGCATTAATTGTAAAAGATCTTAAACCGGATGTAGTTGAATGGCGCGTTGATATGTACGAGGAAGTTGAAAATTTAGAAGAGGTAAAAAGGTTAATTACTGAATTAAGGAATATTTACACAGACGAACTTCTTCTTTTCACTTTTCGAACTCATAGAGAAGGTGGTAATAAAGAAATAAGTGATGATTTTTACGTAGAACTTAATCGTGCAGCAATTTTAACAAAAGATATTGACCTTTTAGATATTGAGTTATTTTCTAAAGAGGAGAATGTCAAAAACCTTCTTTCAACTGCAAAAGAAAATGGTGTATATGTAGTCATGTCGAACCATGATTTCTTTAAAACGCCTGAAAAAGATGAAATTGTATCTCGCCTTCGTAAAATGCAAGAATTAGATGCGGATATTCCCAAAATAGCAGTGATGCCAAAATCTGTCCAAGATGTTATTACCCTTATGGATGCGACGAATACGATGAAAACACAATATGCAGACCGTCCGATTATTACAATGTCAATGGCTGGAACAGGTGTTATAAGCCGTTTAGCGGGAGAGTTATTTGGATCTGCTTTTACATTTGGTGCGGGGGAAGAAGCTTCAGCTCCTGGTCAAATCCCTGTTTCAGAACTAAGGACTGTTTTAGAGATCTTACATAAAAGTATGTAAAGTACTCTAGTTATTATAGAAAGAAATTAATCTTTATAGGTGGTAGCATCCCTAAAAGTTAAGAGATGCTATCTTTACCTTAATTTACTTTTTGAAAACAATAAAAAAAGAAGTTGGAATCATTGAATAAATTTATCTTTTATTATAGGATGTTGTTAACGTTTACCTAAAGATTATTCGAATTTATTAGAAGAATAGGTAAATTTATTAGATCGATCTAATAAATTGTGGTAAACTACAAATAGAACGATTTAAAAATAGTCATTCAAATTAAGAAGGGGGATTTTTTTATGAAAAAGCTTGTTTCTCATCAACTAGTTAAGTACCTTGAAGATCGGGATGTCAAACATATATTTGGCCTTTGTGGTCACACAAATATAGCTGTTTTAACAGCATTAGAAGAAAGTACCATCAAATATGTAAGTGTAAAGCATGAACAAATTGCATCACACATGGCAGATGGCTATGCAAGGGTTAATAAAAAAGCATCTGTTGTATTAAGTCATTTAGGACCCGGCTTAACTAATGCAGCAACTGGTGTTGCAAACGCTGCGTTGGATTCTATTCCAATGGTTATTATTGCCGGAGACGTGCCTACCCATTACTATGGTAAGCATCCACACCAAGAAGTAAATTTACATGCAGATGCATCACAATATGAAATATATCGTCCATTTGTTAAACGTGCATGGCGCGTTGACAGTCCACATTTATTACCAGAAATTATGGAAAAGGCATTCCAATTAGCTGAAAGTGGAAGACCCGGTCCAGTATTAGTAGACGTACCAATGGATATTTTCTCGAAAGAAATTGATACATCATTATTCGAAAAGGTAAAAAAACATACAAAAATATTGCATAAACCATCTATAGATGATGAAACAGCAAAAGAAATTGTATTAACATTGGCAGATGCCAAAAAACCATTAATCTATGCGGGCGGAGGAGTAATCTCTTCAGGTGCTGCAGATGAATTAAGAAAACTTGTAGATCATCTAAATATTCCAGTAGCACACACGCTAATGGGTAAAGGTGTTGTATCTGATGAACATCCATTAACCTTGGGAATGACCGGTTATTGGGGAACACAATTCATTAACGATAAATGTAAGAATGCGGATTATATTTTCGCTTTAGGAACTAGTTTTAAAGAAGCAGACAGCAGTTCCTGGAATGATAAATTCACGTTCAATTTTCCGCCTACTAAATTAATTCAAATTGATATCGACCCAGATGAAATTGGAAGAAACTATCCGGTTGAAATTGGTGCAGTTGCAGATATGAAGCAAGCGCTTACTGTTATCAATCGTGTTGCGAAAGAATTATATCCTGAAGGTCTACAACGAGATGATCTAGAAACCCTAAAAGCGGAAATCGCAGCATACAGAAAAGAATTCAGTGCAAGCAATCAAGAAAACATTGAAGATGATAGCTTCCCAATGATACCGCAACGAATCTTGAAAGAAGTCCGTGAGGTTCTTCCAAAAGATGCCATTATTACGACTGATGTAGGCTGGAATAAAAATGGTGTAGGTCAACAGTTTCCGGTATATGAAGCTGGTAGTATTTTAACACCGGGAGGCTACGCTACGATGGGATTTGGTGCACCAGCTGCACTAGGTGCGAAAGTAGCAGCACCTAATAAGACGGTTGTATCCTTAGTTGGTGACGGTGGGTTTGGACAAAATCCTGCGGTGTTAGCTACGGCATTTGAAGAAGACATTCCTGTAATTTGGATTGTTATGAATAACCGTGCATTTGGTACAATTGCTGGATTACAAGCTGCTCACTATGGCACAACGATTGGTACAGTATTCAAGAAAGACGGAAAAGAGATTTCACCAGACTTCGCAGCTATTGCACGCGCTTATGGTATAGAAGGAATCAAAATCCAATCAACAGAAGAATTTAAACCAGCTCTTGAAAAAGCAGTGAAATCCAATAAACCAACTGTTATTGATGTTGCGATGATAAACAATCCTGTTCCAACAGATGGATACTGGAACATTAATGATATCTATTCACCAGGTAAGGGGGAAAGCATCTTACACGTTGCAACGAACTAAGTATTCATTCTATATAAAAGGAGAGATTGTATGAGTTTTCCTACAGGGCTAAAGCTTCCTTCTGAAATAACGGTTTGTGAAGTAGCGCCAAGGGATGGTTTTCAGGCAGAGAATCAATGGATTCCCACTGAAAAGAAGGTTGCTATTGTAAGGAAATTGGCAGATACAGGGATTAAATCCATTGAACTCACATCCTTTGTACATCCAAAAGCAATTCCACAGTTGAAAGATGCTGAAGAAGTCGTAAAAGCGTGTTTAGATTTAGAGGAAAAAGGAATTCAATTCCGAGCATTGGTTCCAAATGAGAAAGGTGCACAACGAGCGATTGATGCGGGTATCAAAAAAATAAAATTGATGCTATCTGCAACCGATTCGCATAGTCTTTCCAATGCAAACAGTACTACAAAAGAAGCAATAGACGGATTTGCACCAATTATTGAATTAGCTGAAAAGCATCAAGTCAAAGTGGGGGGCTCGATTTCTGTAGCCTTTGGTTGCCCGTTTGAACACAAGGTACCGATTCACCGATTGAAAAAAATTATTGAACGGTACACCGAGTATGGTGTCTATGAAATTTCGCTTGCAGATTCAGCTGGTATGGGAAATCCGAAAAGTGTATACGAAACGGTAGGCGAGTTAAGAAATGTATTCCCTGATGTAACATTTACAATGCACCTGCATAACACAAGAGATATGGCAGTGGCGAATGCATTTGCTGGGATGCTTCAAGGAATTACTGGGTTTGATTCATCTATCGCTGCGTTGGGAGGCTGTCCTTATATTCCGAACGCATCAGGTAATTTGTCAACAGAAGATTTTGTTCATGCAGTTCATGAAGCTGGTGTTAAGACTGGGATTGATTTAGATAAGCTTATTCAAGTAGCAAAAGATGTCAAAGGAATAATTGGCTATGATGGAGGAAGCTATATGATGAAAGCTGGCCCTAATTATGAATTGCATGCAAAACCTAAGAAACAAGAAAAATTAGGTTAATGATTAGAGAATTCTATTAAAATATTAAATTGGAGGTAATTAGATGGCAACAGTAACAGTACAACCAAAACCATTAACAGAGGAAGATTCTCAATTATTGGATGAATACTTTGAAAGAGCGCAAAAAGCATTTGAAGTTATTAAAAACTACAGCCAAGAAGACGTGGATCGTTTAATTCGAAAAGTTACATGGGCTGTCGCGAATAAGAAAACATTTGAAAAAATAGCGGTAATGGGTGTGGAAGAAAGTGGTTTAGGTGATCCAGTTGGTCGTATCGGCAAACGTATGAAAATGCGTGGTGTATTACGTGATGCATTACGCCAAAAAAGTGTCGGTGTCATTGAAGAAATTCCGGAAAAAGGTATTAAGAAATATGGGAAACCAGTTGGAATTATTGGTTCATTAATCCCAACTACAAATCCAGAATTAACACCAGTCGTAACAGCAATCTATGCAATTAAAGCACGTGACGTTGTTATCTATAGTCCACATCCACGCTCAAAAGGCACATCAAATGAAGTTGTACGCCTTATGCGTGAAGCCTTAGAATCATTAGGAGCACCAGCAGATATTTTGCAATGTTTGCCACGGGTTAACAAAGCGATCACACATGAACTAATGGCACGTGCGGATTTAGTTATGGCAACAGGTGGCCAGGATATGGTTCGTGCAGCGTACAGTTCAGGTACACCAGCATACGGTGTAGGAAAAGGGAACGCAACAATGCTTATTGATGAAACTGCTGATGTGAAAGAAGCAGCGCATAATACAATGTTAAGTAAAACAAAAGATTACGGTTCTGGTTGCTCAGCTGATGGTAACTTAGTAATTCATGAATCTATATTCGATGATTTGGTAGAACAACTTCAAAAAGAAGGTGGATATTTAGCAACAGATGAAGAAAGGGAATTAATTCGTGTCGTTGTTTGGGATGAAGAAGGACATCGTCTACCAGATACAGTAGCGGTTTCTCCGCAGAAACTTGCAGAAAAAGCTGGATTCACCATTCCAGAAGATCGTAAATTTATTATGGTGATGAGTGATGGTGTTGGAAAAGGGAAAGTTTTCGCGGATGAAAAATTAACAACCTTACTTACGCTTCATAAATATGAAGGTGAATTTAAAAACGCACTTAAAGTAGCGAAAGGAATTTATGAAAATGGTGGTATCGGTCACTCTTGTGGAATTTATTCTTTAAACGAAGAGCATATAAACCATTTGGCAGAAGTAGCACCAGTTAGCCGTATTATGGTTCGTCAACCACAATCAATCGGAAATGCTGGATCATTTACAAACGGTATGCCACAAACATCCTCAATGGGCTGTGGTACTTGGGGCGGTAATGCAACATCCGAGAACGTTTCACTTAAACATTATATGAATACAACTTGGGTTTCTACACCTATTCCTGAAGATAAACCATCTGATCAAGAATTGTTTGGTGAATTCTATGACCCGGAACTAGAAAAATAAATTGATCAAATAATAAAGAGTCTTCCCTAATGGTTGAATGACTAGCAAACCATTAGGGAAGACTCTGTTTAAACATTTGGAATGTTCCCTTTACTTAACTAGGTAATGCTAAGATATAAGTATAAATGGGAGCGTTATCAGAAGTGTGTTCTATCATTTCTTCATACTTGATCGATTTGTTTTTTTTGTAAGTATTTTACGCCGGAGCATTTAAATAATATTGATAAAAAGGAAGGTGTTGATTATGGGTATCACAGCTCCAATAGCATGTAATCAATCAACGGATTTGGGAAGAATCGACGGTAAAACAAAGTTGTTAGGATTAATCGCTACCCCCATCGGACATTCCAAGTCACCAGCCATGCATAATATGGCTATACGTTACCTAGGGCTTAACTACGCATACCTAGCTTTTGAAGTAGGTGATGCTCAACTAGCGGATGTCGTAACGGGTTTTCGTGCATTAAACCTGAAAGGATTTAATGTTTCGATGCCTAACAAAACCAAAATTCTCCCGCTATTAGACGAATTAGATGATAGTGCTAAATACGCAAGAGCGGTAAATACCGTTTTAAACGAAAATGGTAAGTTGATAGGTTTTAATACAGATGGAAAGGGATATTTACAAAATTTGAAGGAAAATGGAGTAGATGTCCATGGTAAGAAAATGGTTTTACTGGGTTCGGGCGGTGCAGGCACAGCTATTGCCATGCAAGCAGCACTTGAAGGTCTAGCCGAATTGACTATTTTTAATCAAAAAGATGAATTTTTTGATCGTGCTGTTGAAAATGCTTATATAATTAACGAACAAATGGAGGACTCTAATTGCAAAGCAAATGTTTATGATATTGCTAATTTAGATATTTTGCGTACCGAAATAGAGAGTACGGATATTTTAACAAATACTTCAGGAGTTGGGATGCATCCACTCGAAGATCAATGCTTAATTCCAAATATCTCCTACTTACGACCAGATTTGATAGTTTCGGAAACAGTCTATGCACCCCTTCATACGAAGTTGTTACAGATGGCTAATTCCGCAGGGTGTAAGACAGTAACAGGAATTGGGATGATGTTATGGCAAGGAGCTAAAGCATTTGAACTTTGGACGGGACACCAAATGCCAGTTAATTATATAAAAGAACAGTTATTTTAATATATTGTTGAATAATAGAAGGGTTTAGATACATCAAGATGACTTACAATCACTTTGATTTAAAGCTATTTTTTAAAATCTACTTCCCTTCCTTTTTTTATAAGATAGTAGTTTGAAAATACTAATTATAATAGGATAGAAAAAATAAGAGCGTCTCAATACTCAGTGTCTTCTAAGGAAATAAATGATTTTGTTGAGGTTATTCATAGTTTTCCTTTTATACTTAATTACAAGGAAACCCAATCATGCTACGAATTAGGGAGGAATTTAGATTGAATAAAAAGGCGTACTTGTTAATCATTATGATGTTGTTAATGGTTCTTTCCGCCTGTGCGAATACAAGTGCAAATTCTACGGATGACGTTAAAATTATGCGACTTGCTAATGTCGTTTCCGATGATAGGTCATTAAGTAAGGCTTTTTATAAATTTAAAGAGATTGTTGAAGAAGAAACAAAAGGGTCTATTCAAGTAGAAGTGTTTACGAATGCCATTTTAGGAGGAGATCGTCAGATATTTGAAGGATTGCAATTAAACACGATTCAAGGGGCTACGATGTCGACAGGCCCGATTTCTCAATTTGAAAAACACTTCACAATTTTTGATTTGCCTTTTTTATTTCCTGACGAGGATAGCGCTTACAAGGTGTTAGATGGACCTATTGGACAAGAACTGTTAGATAAATTGCCAGAACAAAATATCATTGGTTTGAACTATTGGGAAAATGGATATCGTCAACTTACAAATAATGTTAGACCTATAGAAACGCTAGAAGATTTACAAAGTCTAAACATCCGAACATTGGAAAACGCGATGCATTTGAAGACCTGGAATACTCTGGGTGCTAATCCAACGCCAATGAACTATGGTGAGCTTTATGTTGGTTTGGAACAAGGAACAGTTGATGGACAGGAAAATCCAGTAGGAAACGTTGTAAATAGTAATTTCTATGAAGTGCAGGATTATTTAACGAAAACCAATCATATTTACAATGCTAGTCCGTTCATCATTAGTAAACCATTTTGGGATTCATTGACTGGGGAAGAACAGGAAATTGTTGCATCAGCAGCTGATGAGGTAATGGAATATCAGCGTGAAGTGAACAGGCAAGAATCGGAGGAAGGTTATAATTTACTGGAAAAAAAGGGGATGGAAATCATAGAATTATCTGAAGAAGAACGGGAAAAATTCCGAGAAGCAGTCGAGCCTGTTTACGATAATTATCGGCAAAATTTTGGCGGGGACCTTTTAGATCAAATACTATCAGAAATCGATTGATTAGATGTAAAGAAGGGAGAGAAGAGATGTAATGAAAGTAATAAAATGGCTTGATAACAATGTGGAACAGACATTATTAGTGATATTCAGTTCCATCATGGTTATTTCGATTTCATTACAGGTTTTTATGCGATTATTTGGATCTTCATTGGGATGGTCCGAGGAGTTAGCCAGATACTGTTTTATCTGGTTAATTTATATAGGAATTAGTTATGCTGTGAAAAAGCAAAGGCACATCAAGGTAGATGTAATTGTATTATTTCTAAAAGATAGAGTACAAGTGATTTTAAACATGATCGTAAACATTATTTTTTTGGCATTGGCTATATTCATTATCGTTTATGGTGCCAAGATTGCGATACTGTTATTTGGTTGGGGACAAACGTCACCAGGAATGAGTGTTCCAATGGGATTTGTTTATTTATCTGCACCGGTTGGATTAGGGTTAACCGCAATCCGTCTTTTGCAGCAACTATTTAAACAGTATAAATACTTTAAAAACATGGATAAAGAGGATGGATATTCGATAAATAATAAAAATAGTATGTCGATCTAAAAAGGAGGTAAATCATGGCGAGTATAGTATTATTTGGAACCTTCGGGCTATTGTTATTAATTAGTGTTCCTATAGGGGTTGCTTTGATTCTTTCTTCATTATTGACGTTAATTTATTCTGGTATTTTACCATTAGAATTTATAAGTCAAAGTTTAATTACTTCTGTAGACTCCTTCCCTATTATGGCTGTACCGTTTTTTATTTTAGCAGGTGAAATTATGGGAAAGGGCGGCATTTCTAGAAGGCTTTTTAACACTGCCGAATCGATGCTTGGAAATAAAACAGGCGGTATTGCGATGGCCACGATTGTCACTTGTATGTTTTTCGCTTCTATTTCTGGCTCTGGACCTGCAACAGTTGCAGCGATAGGAGGAATAATGATTCCAGAGATGGTTCGTATTGGATATGATAAAAGATTTGCTACTTCTGTTGTAGCTTCTGCCGGTGCGTTGGGTGTTATTATCCCACCAAGTATTCCAATGATCATGTATGGTGTAACTGGAGGAGTATCAGTAGGAGATTTGTTTATAGCAGGTGTTATCCCTGGAATTCTCATTGGAATAGGGTTAATGATCTATTCCTACTTTTACTCGAAGAAACAAGGCTATACAGGAAATGGTATTCCCTTTTCTTTTAAGCGCTTCTTTAAATCTATTTGGGATGCAAAATGGTCTTTGGTTATGCCTTTCATTATTATCGGTGGTATTTATGGTGGGATCTTTACACCGACTGAAGCTGGTGTTGTAGCAGTTGTATTTGGGTTAATTGTTAGTTTAATGATTTACAAAGAAATAAAACTAAAAGAACTACCAAAAATTATTGCGGATTCTGCAATGACTACTGCAACGATATTGTTTATTATTGGAACAGCTACTGCATTTGGACAACTTATGACAATTGAACATATTCCAACAAGGGTAACGGAAGCAATCCTTTCAGTTTCAGATAACACACTTATTTTGACTCTATTAATTATGATAATTTTACTAATTGTGGGATGTTTTATGGATACGACTGCGGCAATCATTATCTTAGTACCACTCTTACTTCCGATAGTAACGGAGTTAGGATTTGATCCCGTGCATTTTGGTGTAGTTATGATCGCGAACTTGGCAATTGGATTTATTACACCACCACTTGGAGTAAATTTATTCGTCGCATCCGGTATATCAGGGATTTCTATTTTACCATTATCAAAAGCGTTAATTCCGTTTTTCTTTGTCATGTTAATTACATTAGGATTGATTCTCTTCATTCCGCAGTTATCATTATTACTTCTAGGATCATAAGGAGAGTTGTTCATATGAATGAAAGTAGTCAAAATATTATCGTAAATCTTGACGAATCACAAACTGTTATTAAGCTTAGTGAGATTCTAAAAACCCTTTCAATCTGAAATCTTTTTGAAGAAAATTTATCGGGGCATGTTATACGAGGTGAATTTAAAAAGTATATTAGGCTTAATCAATATTCATTTAACTAATGGTGATAAAGTGGAAGTAAGGGCAGTAGGTGAGGATGCACAAAAAGCGCTTGAAGCGGTTGTTGAATACTTAACTTAGCAAATGTATTTCGACTAATAAAAAACCCGAACTATTACGTGAAATTCTAATTTAGAGTTTCGTAATAGTTTGGGTTTTTTATTTATCGCTTAATTAAATTACAAATTATTAGGCTTTGTGAATGGTCAATTTAGTTATTTTCCAGCCTCTTTGCTATTTTTACCGATTGTATCTAAATTTAAAATTATTACTTCAACGATGGCAACACGAAATTTTTAATCGGTTTAGTGAATTACTGGTTTTTTGCAAGAAATGGAAGTTGTCTTTTTATGCAATTGTTTATATTTGTATATTCATTAAACTATGTTATAATTAAAATCAGCTGGGACATAATAAAACCGCATGGGACATATTGTGTCCAGTTAGGAAGGGATTATATGAGAACTTTTACTGAATTGCAAAAGAAATTGGTGCCAGATCTTTTGGAAATTATGCAACAACGTTATTTTATTTTACAAGCTGTCGAGAACTTTGAACCAATTGGAAGAAGAGGCTTGGCAGATCATTTAAATATGACGGAAAGATATGTCAGAAGTGAAGTTGATTTTTTACATAAACAAGCACTTCTTGATGTAACGTCAAAGGGTATGTATATTTCGAAAGAGGGCAAATTAGTTCTTGAACAATTATCTGGCATGATGCGGGAAATTGTCGGATTATCTGTTTTAGAAAAGCAAATTCGGGAAAAGTTAAAAGTAAGAAACGTTATTATTGTCCCTGGAAACAGTGATGAATATGAATGGGTAAAACAGGAAATGGGTAAAGCATGTGTTACCTATCTTAAAAAGATTGTTACTACTCGTTCCATTATTGCTGTAACTGGTGGAACAACAATGGCAGCCATTGCCGATGTAATGACTCCCTTAAATCACCGGATTTTATTTGTTCCTGCTCGTGGTGGGGTTGGAGAGAAGGCTGAGAACCAGGCAAGTAGTATTGTTTCCCAGATGGCGCATAAAGCGAATGGTGAGTATCGTCAACTATTTGTTCCAGACCCAATAAGTGAATCAGCATACCAAACATTAATTGACGAACCAATGATTAGGGATGTTTTAGAACATATTAAAGGTTCGAACATCGTCATTCATGGTATAGGTGATGCAAATACAATGGCCAAGCGAAGAAAGACATCCGAAGAAACAATGCGTAAACTTATAACCAATCATGCGGTTAGTGAAGCCTTCGGATATTATTTCAATCAAGATGGGGCTGTTGTTCATAAAGTACGAACAGTTGGATTACAACTGGAAGACTTATCATCAATTGATCATGTAATTGCGGTTGCTGGAGGAACTTCTAAGGCAGAAGCTATAGAATCATACTTTAAACAAGGAAAAAGTGATTTATTAATTACAGATGAGGCAGCTGCAGAACAGATTTTAAGAGGGAAATCCTTTTAAATATATGTTCGAGGAGTAGAGGAGAAATCATCTACACTTTGAACAAACCTATATAAAAAACATTAGGAGGAATTTTTAATGGCAGTTAAAGTAGGTATTAATGGTTTTGGAAGAATTGGACGTAATGTTTTCCGTCAAGCTCTAAAAAATGATAATGTAGAAATTGTTGCAGTTAACGACTTAACTGATGCAAATATGTTAGCACATCTTCTAAAATATGACTCTATTCACGGGATTTTAGAAGAAGAAGTTACTGTAAATGGTTCAAATATTGCAGTAGGTGGTAAAGAATTTAAAGTACTTTCTGAGCGTGACCCTGCACAATTAGGATGGGGAGACCTAGGAGTAGACATCGTAATCGAATCTACAGGTCGTTTCACTAACGGAGAAGATGCGAAGAAACATATTGAAGCTGGAGCGAAAAAAGTAATTATCTCCGCACCTGCGTCTAATGAAGATTTAACGATCGTTATGGGTGTTAATAATGATAAATATGATCCAAGCAAACATAACATTGTATCTAATGCATCTTGTACAACAAACTGCTTAGCACCATTTGCTAAAGTACTTAATGATACATTTGGAATCAAACGTGGTCTAATGACAACTATTCACTCTTACACAAATGACCAACAAATTCTTGACTTACCACATAAAGACTATCGTCGTGCTCGTGCAGCTGCTGAAAACATCATTCCAACAACAACAGGTGCTGCAAAAGCGGTAAGTTTAGTATTACCTGAATTAGAAGGTAAATTAAATGGTATGGCTGTTCGTGTTCCAACTCCAGACGGTTCATTAACTGACCTTGTTGCTGAACTTGAAAAAGATGCAACAGTTGAAGATATTAACAATGCATTTAGAGAAGCAGCACAAGGACCATTAAAAGGAGTTCTTGAATACAGTGAATTACCATTAGTATCTAGAGACATTGTAGGAAATACTCATTCTTCTATCGTTGATGGATTATCAACAATGGTAATGGAAAATAACATGGTAAAAGTTGTTTCTTGGTATGATAACGAAATGGGTTATTCTACTCGTTGTGTAGACTTAGCTGTATTCATGGCAGAAAAAGGACTATAAAATCAACCAATAGTGTTTAATAATTTCCTTAGGGGGAGGAGGTAGCTCCTCTCCCAATTTCCATTTTCCTATTTTTTAATCGTACATTTAGTATATAATGGATAAGGATGCAGGAAATGGCAGACGCTATATACTAGACATCTACATAATATAGGAGGACCTAACGTGAATAAGAAAACATTAAAAGACCTTGATGTAAAAGGGAAAAAAGTTTTTTGCCGTGTCGATTTTAATGTGCCAATGAAAGATGGGGAAGTAACCGATGATACCCGAATTAAAGCCGCATTACCAACCATCAAACACTTATCAGACAATGGTGCTAAGGTAATTTTAGCTAGTCACCTAGGACGACCAAAAGGACAAGCGGTAGAAGAGTTACGACTTGATCCAGTAGCCAAAAGACTTAGCGAATTAAGTGGTAAAGAAGTAGTCAAAACAGATGCAGTTTATGGCGAAGAGGTAAACGAAGCTATCGCTAATCTTCATGATGGTGATTTATTATTAATAGAAAATGTTCGCTTCGAATCAGGAGAAGAAAAAAATGATCCTGCATTAGTGCAAAGTTTTGCATCTATGGCAGATTTATATGTGAATGATGCATTTGGAGCAGCTCACCGTGCACATGCTTCAACAACTGGTATTGCGGAAAAATTACCTTCTGCAGCTGGCTTTTTGATGGAAAAAGAAATCAGTGTGTTGAGTAAAGCCTTAGAAAATCCAGAGCGCCCATTTACAGCGATTATTGGTGGGGCTAAAGTAAAAGACAAAATTGATGTAATCGATAATTTGTTAGATAAAGTAGATAATCTTATTGTCGGTGGAGGCCTTGCTTATACATTTATCAAAGCACAAGGTCATGAAATTGGAAAATCCCTATTAGAAGAAGATAAGATTGATTTAGCAAAAGAATTTATGAAAAAAGCGGAAGAAAAAGGTGTAAACTTTGTCCTTCCTGAAGATGTAGTTATTGCAGATGATTTTTCTGAAGAAGCAAATACAAAAGAAGTATCCATTGAAGAAATCCCATCTGATTGGGAAGCGCTAGACATTGGACCGAAGACACGCGAGAAATACAGCAAAATCGTATCTGAATCTAAACTAGTGATTTGGAATGGGCCGATGGGTGTATTCGAATTGAATGTATTTGCTAATGGTACAAAAGCTGTAGCAGAAGCTCTTGCAACAACAGAAGGTTATACGGTTATTGGTGGAGGAGATTCGGCAGCAGCAGTTGAAAAATTTGGTCTAGCAGACAAGATGGATCACGTTTCAACTGGTGGTGGAGCTTCCCTAGAGTTTATGGAAGGTAAGGTTCTACCGGGAGTAGCAGCCCTAGACGAAAAATAGTATTTTATATTGAGGTGAGACGATGCGTAAAAAAGTAATTGCTGGTAACTGGAAAATGAATAAAGTTTTATCTGAAGCAAATAGTTTTGTAGATGAAGTAAAAGAAAAAGTACCTAATAGTGAACAAGTAGAAGCAATCGTATGTGCACCGTTTCCATTTTTAGCATCTCTTGTAGAGAAAACAAAGGGATCTAAATTAAAAATCGCTGCACAAAACATGCATTTTGAAAATGATGGAGCATTTACTGGTGAAGTAAGTCCCGTTATGTTAAAAGACTTAGGTGTAACTCACGTTGTATTAGGTCACTCGGAACGTCGTGAGTATTTTGCTGAAACAGATGAAACAGTTAACCAAAAGACCCATGCAGCATTTCAACATGGTTTAACACCAATTGTTTGTGTTGGTGAAACGTTAGAACAACGTGAAGCAAACGAAACAATGGGACTTATCGAAACTCAAGTGCAAAAAGCACTTCAAGGGTTATCCGAAGAACAAGTAGCAAATACTATCATTGCTTATGAGCCGATTTGGGCAATTGGAACTGGTAAAACAGCAACAAGTGAACAAGCTAATGAAGTATGTACACATATTCGTAACGTTGTAAGAGAATTAACTTCTAAAGCTACTGCTGAACAAGTTATTATCCAATATGGTGGAAGTGTAAAACCTGCCAATGTGGATGAATTATTAGCACAATCCGATATAGATGGCGCACTTGTTGGTGGAGCAAGCCTAGAAGCCGATTCTTTCTTACAGCTTGTGGAGGCTGGAGCAAAATGAATAATGAAAAACTAGCTGCATTAATCATCTTAGATGGATTCGCATTTCGCGATGAACAATTTGGGAATGCAGTTGCACAAGCAAAAAAACCAAACTTTGATCGTTATTGGAAGCAATTTGCACATAATCAGTTAACAGCTAGTGGTGAAGCGGTTGGATTACCTGAAGGGCAAATGGGTAACTCTGAGGTTGGACACTTAAATATCGGTGCGGGTCGTATCGTTTATCAAAGTTTAACAAGAGTTAATTTATCCATTAAAGAAGGCGAATTTTACCATAATGAAGCTTTCTTAAAATCTATTCAACATGCAAAAGATCATAACCGAGCATTACATCTATTTGGTCTACTATCAGACGGTGGAGTGCACAGTCACATTAGTCATTTATTCGCTTTGTTAAAGCTTGCGAGTGATCAAGGGCTTAAAGAAGTTTATGTCCATGGTTTCCTTGATGGTCGTGATGTTGGACCGCAAACAGCGAAAGAATTCATTAAACAAACGGAAGAAAAAATGAAGGAATTAGGTGTAGGTAAGTTTGCTACAATCTCTGGACGTTATTATTCCATGGATAGGGATAAACGTTGGGATCGTGTGAAGAAATCATATGATGCCATGGTATATGGAGAAGGACCTAGCTACCAATCAGCGTTGGAAGTAGTAGAAGACTCCTATAAGAACGGGATTTATGATGAATTCGTTATTCCTTCTGTAATCGTTAATGAAAATGGAGAAGCGGTTGGAAAAGTACAAGATAATGACTCTATTATTTTCTATAATTTTAGACCAGACCGTGCCATCCAAATTTCACGTACCTTTGCAAACGAAGATTTCCGTGACTTTGACCGTGGTGAAGGTGTACCGAAAAACTTGGACTTCACAATGTTAACAAACTTTAGTGAAACAGTTGATGGGTATGTTGCCTATAAACCAGTGAACTTAGATAATACAGTAGGTGAAGTTCTTTCTCAAAACGGCTTAAAACAATTACGTATTGCGGAAACTGAAAAATATCCGCACGTAACGTTTTTTATGAGTGGTGGACGTGAAAAAGAATTTGAAGGAGAAAAACGAATTCTTATTAATTCACCAAAAGTAGCGACATATGATCTTAAACCAGAAATGAGTGCATACGAAGTGACGGACGCGTTGCTTGATGAACTTGATTCTGAAGATCGTCCAAATGCCATCATTCTTAATTTTGCTAACCCAGATATGGTTGGACATTCCGGAATGTTAGAACCAACCATTAAAGCAATCGAAGCGGTGGACGAATGTTTAGGAAAAGTTGTCGATAAAATTCTTGAACTAGGTGGAAATGCAATTATTACTGCTGATCACGGTAATTCAGACGAAGTAGTAACAATGGAAGGTAAACCAATGACAGCTCATACAACAAATCCAGTACCTGTCATTGTTACGAAAGAAGATGTCAAATTACGTGATGGTGGAATCCTTGCAGACTTAGCACCAACCTTACTTGATTTATTGAATGTTAATAAACCAGAAGAAATGACTGGGAATTCATTGATTGAAAAATAACTATATGTCTTAAAATTCCCGTGGTGAGATAAGATTGGCTAGCCACTCATATACGGGAACATGGACTTGATAGAAAACTAACATATTTAAGGAGAGAAAAAATTATGCCATACATTACAGACGTATACGCACGTGAAGTATTAGATTCACGTGGTAACCCAACAGTAGAAGTAGAAGTTTATACAGAATCGGGTGCTTTCGGCCGTGCTCTAGTTCCAAGTGGTGCTTCAACAGGTGAATATGAAGCAGTTGAATTACGTGATGGAGATAAAGACCGTTATTTAGGTAAAGGTGTTCTTCAAGCGGTGAAAAACGTAAATGAAACAATCGCACCTGAAATCATTGGACTAGACGTAACTCGTCAAAATATCATTGATGCCACTATGATTGAATTAGACGGTACAGAAAACAAAGGTAAATTAGGAGCAAACGCAATTCTAGGTGTATCTATGGCTTGTGCTCGTGCTGCTGCTGATTTACTAGATGTTCCTTTATACAATTATTTAGGTGGATTCAATGCAAAAACTCTTCCAACACCAATGATGAACATTTTAAATGGTGGAGAACATGCAGATAATAATGTTGATATTCAAGAATTTATGGTTATGCCTGTAGGTGCTGAAAGTTTTAAAGAAGCTCTTCGCATGGGTGCAGAAATTTTCCATTCCTTGAAAAAAGTATTAAATTCCAAAGGACACAATACTGCTGTAGGTGACGAAGGTGGATTTGCACCAGACCTTGGTTCAAACGAAGAAGCTCTACAAACAATTGTTGAAGCAATCGAAGCAGCAGGGTATAAACCAGGTGAACAAGTAAAATTAGCGATGGACGTAGCTTCTTCTGAAATTTATGAAGATGGTAAGTACAACCTTAAAGGTGAAGGGGTAACTCGTACATCTGAAGAAATGGTGGCATGGTACGAAGAAATGGTGAACAAATACCCAATCATTTCCATTGAAGATGGTTTAGATGAAAACGACTGGGAAGGCCATAAACTATTAACAGACCGTCTTGGCGATCGTGTACAATTAGTTGGTGATGACCTTTTCGTTACAAATACGAAGAAACTTGCACAAGGTATTGAACAAGGTGTAGGTAACTCTATTCTTATTAAAGTGAACCAAATTGGTACACTTACAGAAACATTTGATGCAATTGAAATGGCGAAACGCGCTGGTTATACAGCAGTAGTTTCTCACCGTTCTGGTGAAACAGAAGATTCAACAATCGCTGATATTGCAGTTGCAACAAATGCTGGTCAAATTAAGACTGGTGCTCCATCACGTACAGACCGTGTAGCTAAATATAATCAATTACTACGCATTGAAGATGAATTAGCTGGCATGGGCGAATATGGTGGACTAGCTTCATTCTATAACTTAAAAAAATAAGTTGAAACAATATAAAAAGAGTGCTAAATCATAAGGTTTAGCACTCTATTTTTTTATATTTCCATAAAAGGTCAGATAAGAGCCTGTAAAAGATTGAAATGTAATCGTCGATGAGTAACTATCTGCATAAGTTTAGCGAATGTATTTTTTATCCCGCCTAAACGGGCAGTAAGACTCCTGCCTCGAGCTTCTGGGGAACAATGAAGGTAGGTGGGAGATTAACTGCCCAGTTTTTTCCATAAGGGCATAGGACAAATTATCGAATTAATATCATAGCATAAGGGGGGAGGAAGATTGGCAAAAAAAGTATTGCTCTTTGGAGATATTGGTATAGATGATACAGTAGCTCTCATCTATGCTTATTTAAGTAAAAATATTGATGTAGTAGGTGTGGTAGCAGATTATGGGAACATACCTAGGGAAAATGCGATAGCTAACATTAATTACGTTCATAACATCTTTGATACACCAAAAATAGAAAATGTTAAAATTATTGCAGGAGCTGAACTCTCGATGACTGCGGAAATTCCTAAGTTTTACCCAGAAATTCATGGGGAATATGGACTTGGGCCTATCATTCCCCCTGCAGATGGGGCTGAGGTTTTAAGTGAAAATTTCTATGAAGTCATCGAAATTATTAATGAACACTTTGATGATCTTATTATCGTTAATATTGGTCGACTAACATCTTTAGCTACATTGTTTATTCTACAGCCTAAATTGATGAAACAAATTAAAGAATACTACATTATGGGTGGGGCATTCTGGTATCCGGGTAATGTTACATCGGTCTCTGAAGCTAACTTCCATGGTGATCCAATAGCTGCACAATTAGTTCTTAGTTATGCAAATAGGGTGAAAATCTATCCTTTAAATGTAACATCTAGAGCTATTGTTACACCTGAAATGGTTAATTATATTGATCAAGTCGGGAAAGTTCCCCTAATCAAAACCCTCCTTGATTACTATTATAATTTTTATAAAAAACGCGATCCAAGTGTACAAGGAAGTCCGTTACATGATGTACTCACAATAATGGCAGTATATTATGATGATATGCTTAAGTATGAAAGTTTTCCAGTTTATGTCGTACGATCATTAAATGGAACGGAACGGGGTCAGAGTATTGCTGACATAAGACCATTTGGAAATTTAGAAGAAGAAACGACAGCGGTGATTAAAAAACATCAAATTGCGTCACAGTTAGACTATCCGAAGTTTTTCAATCATTTTATGGAAGTGATGACAGGGGGAAATTTTGAATAGGAAAATATTCGTTTTTAAGAGGAACTATCCAATCATACTAGAAGAAGAAAATGAAAAAATAAGCGATATAACTAAAAATGGCAGAAGAAAAATAACACTTTGCTTATTTTTCTTCTACCTGTATCATTATTTTTGTCACATAGTTATCTTCTCCGTGTACACTTACCTCATCTATCACATACTCTTCGAAGCTGTCCCCACAAATGTTATAGCCTTCCTTATTTAAATAAATTTTCATTTTTTCATATGTTTCTGGAATCGTTACGTAACTTCCTTTATGATAACCAATTACATATTTGCCTGCCTTTTTGATAAAAGGTTCCGCAAAATCAGGTTGATCGATACGCATATATAGATGCGAATAATTCCAGTAGTCTCCCGTTTCTAATTGCTTTTGTCGAACTAGAGAACCAATAGGATAGCCGGTATCAAGTTCCTTTTGCTTTGTGTATTTAATAAATGACATAATGGATTTCGTATATTCTTTATCGGAACAGTTTAAAATGTCCTCACTTAATACATAGCTTTCTATTTCCATCTCTTCAATTGTAAACTTGTCAAAATCCAACCGTAACGCTTCCTCAATTTGTTTTTTCTTGTTTTGAATAATTTGCTGCGTACGTTGCATTTTCACAATTTTCTCTTTCATTGCTTTTTCTTTTTCCGTTAATAATTCGATTGCTTGCTTAGGGTTTTTGAAATGTAAAAAGTCTTTAATTTCTACTAAAGACATACCAATTTCTTTTAACATTTCGATCACGCTAAAAACCTCTGCTTGTTGAACGGAATAAAAGCGATACCCATTTTCGTTTTTATACTCTGGTTTGAAAAGACCGATATCATCATAATGAAAGAGTGTTTGCTTTTTTACACCACATAAATCCGCAAATTCTCCTGTCGTAAATAGTATTTTAGTGGACTCCAAATTTTTCACCTCTTCACTCTTGACTATATGGTAACCGAATACTTTATCATCATAACATAGAAAGGTCGACAAGCGCCGAATGAATGAGGCATAGACATCAAAGAATGTAAACTTGAGGTGGTATTTTTATGGAAAACAATCATTTAATGATGCAAACGATGGAGCCCCGTAAACTATTTATGAAGTATTTAATTCCTTCCTTATTTGGAATGGTGTTGATGGCGATATATTTTAATTGATGGTCTATTCGTTAGCCATGGTGTTGGAGAAAAAGGGTTAGCCGGGGTTAATATTGCAGTGCCGATTTATTCGGTCATTTTATCCGTTTCTTTGTGGATTGGGATGGGCGGTGCCACGTTGTATTCGATTGCACTTGGCCAAAGCAATCAACATCGTGCGAAAGAAATATTTACACATTCGATTATTCTTGCTGTTTTGACAACAGGATTGATTATAGGATTCTGTCTATTATTTGAGGAACCACTTGCTTATTTATTCGGGGCAAACGATTCCATTATTTCATATGTTGACGATTATCTTCACATTATCCTATTATTTGGCCTTGTCTTTGTATTTGAAAATATTTTAAGTATTTTTATCCGAAACGATGGAAATCCTACGCTTGCGATGGCAGGGTTAATTGTAACATCTGTTGTGAATATTATTTTAAATTATCTATTTATCTTCATTTTTCATTGGGGGGTAAAAGGGGCCGCTTATGCAACAGTAATCGGTACTTTCATAGGAATTCTTGTTTTACTTACACACTTCTTAACGAGGAAAAAACAACTAGGGTTCGTCCATACGAAACTTGACTTGTCAATACTTGGTAATATTTTCTCGATTGGTTTTCCGAGTTTTATCGTGGAAGGCTCAACCGCGGTGATGATGGTTGCATTCAATATAACATTTAGCCATTATGTCGGAGAAACGGGAGTTGTAGCCTATGCGGTTGTCAACTATTTGCATACGGTGTTTCTTATGCTTTTTATCGGGATTGGAGCAGCCCTGCAACCTATTACAAGCTATCATTACGGTGCGAAACTTTATCAGCGTATGAAACAATTTATCCGGATTGCGCTCGTTACAGGATTTGGTCTTGGATCAGCTGTATTTATTATTGGGCTTTTCGGAAAAGGATTTATTATTGATTTATTCGGGATTGATATTCCCGAAATCATCAATTATACGAAAATAGGGATCGTATACTTTTTTGTAGGATATCTGTTTCTAGGGATCAACATGGTCTTTGTGGAATATTATCAATCTATTAAAAAAATCCGCATTGCTACATGGATTATCTTAAGTCGTAGCATAATTTTATTTATCCCTTTGCTTTGGATTTTACCGAATGTCTTCGGTCCTAACACGATTTGGCTTGTTTTTCCGGTAGCTGAGGGATTAACGGTACTTTTCACTTTTCTAGTATTAAAATTCAAATGGGTGGAACTTGTTCCAGTAGAAATGACACAGCTGTCCAAAAAGTCAGGATAAGGAATCAATAAAGAGATGATGGAAATATATTGAATTGGTTAGGAAGAATTATGGGCTTTCCTTTGTATAAAATTTTGCGATTAAAAAGGCTCGGTTCTATTCTGTAGAACCGAGCCTTAATCGTTTAACTGTTTTGGAAATTAGATGTTCAACATTTCAAAAATATTTTCAGACTTAGGCTTTTAAACGATAGTTCAAGTTATGATCTTTTAATGTTTTATCGTTCCCGAACAAGAAGTGTTTTTCCATGTTAGGCGAGTATTTGGAATTTACCGTTTCAATACCCACAGCTTCAGCTACCGCACGCAGCATCGCAGGGGATGCGCCACAACACAATCCTATATAGTTTATTCCTATGTCTTTGGCTTCCTTAGCCCACTCAGCCAACTCGTAACGATTATGATAAAGTGGGTCTAAAGCAGTGGGAAAAGTTGTTTCTAAAGGCAAATGACAACTACACCCACCATCTGGTAAATTGAAAAATGTAGGATTTTCTTCTGTTGTACGGTAAGGGATTGGTAATCCAGCTACGTAGCCATCCACATTTTTACGTATTTCAGCAAGGTAAGGCTGCATCGTATTAGGGCCTCGAAAACAATTCATTCCCACCACTAATGCACCTTTTTCGGAAAGTATTTTACATGATTCTGCTACTGTATACCCATCTCTTAAAATATTTTCACCCATTAAACCTAAAGTTATGACAGCTGGTAATCCTTGATTTTGAATTTCTTCCAGTGCGATTACTGCCTCTTCATGGTAGTAAAACGTCTCACCATTAATATAGTCGACTCCTTCTTCCTTGCACCATCCGGCCATTTCTGCAAACATATTTTTAACCTTTTGTTTCGATTCGGAGTCTTGTGGATCAAAAATATTCGTGTTAGATATATTACCTGCAACCAATGCCTCTTCATAGGGGTGTTCCTTTGCGACTTCTTTTGCTAATCGTATCGCATTCCTATTGAGAGGTTCTAATAAATCTTCCTTACCAATTATACGCATTTTTTCTCTGTGGGCATTGTATGTAAAGGCCAATACCACATCTGAACCTGCATTCATGTAATCTCGATATGCTTGTTTAAGTGCTTCTGGATTATCCAATGCTATTTCTGGCACAAAGGAGCCCGCTTGCAAATAACCTCGGCGTTCTAATTCAAATAAATAACCTTCTCCTGCAATAACCGTTCCATCTTTCAGCCTTTCTTCTAAACTGCGTTTCATACGAATTTCCTCCCCTTAATTTTTGTGTTCAACCTTTTGAACAATCTATTTCATATTTGAATCACTTCGCTATCCTACCCGATAGGCCGCCTTATACTTATATTCCCATCTAACTTAACCCTCTCCTTGTTTGAATTTGATGTAAAGTAAGTGTAGCATGGAAAAATAAATATAGGGTAACACATAAAATCTATCACTTGATATAGTCTTAGACTATGGCAAGAGATGCCAAGAAGATGGGACTGTGAAATCGAAAAACCATATGCGATGGAGACTTTTAAAATGTAAAAGAGATAAAGACGCTATTTCAAATCACCAATCTTTACCATCCTATCTATGCTAAAATAAAGACAAAATAGAAAAATTTACACGACAGGGAGGGGACTCGTATAGATATTTTAGAGGGGATTAAGCGCCGTAGGTCTATCCATTCATTTAAAGAGGAACAAGTAAGTAAAGAAATATTGGAGCAAATTTTCACATATGGTTCCTATGCACCGACCCATTATATGAAAGAACCGTGGAAGATAAAGGTGTACCAAGGTGACGGTAGGAAGAAATTTGTTCAAAGCATCATGAAAAGCTATCAAAGGATTGGCATGATTAAAGATGATGATCATCCGAAAACGTTAAAAACAATAGATTCCTTATCCAGTTTTCTTCTAGCTATTCCCCATCATGCTGTGATTTATTATGAACAACCTGATGATAGAATTCGTAATGAAGAGGAATATGCTTCCATTTGTGCGTTCATACAAAATTCCCAACTAGCTGCATGGCAATTTGGGGTAGGTATGTTATGGACTATCACACCCTATATGCACGATCCACAGTTTGCAAAAGAAATAGGGTTAGAAAACGAGAAAATTAAAATAGCAGCTGTTATGCAAATTGGGTATCCAAAAAAGATTCCCATTGATAAAGGGAGAACACCGATAGGAGAAAAAATGGAATTTGTGGAGTTCTAAATTCAAAATGTCGAACATACTTTTTCGATCAAAAAACACCTTGTCAAAATATAGACAAGGTGTTAGCCGTTTCACTCAGTTATTTCCCTAATAAACTCCACCACTTCATCCGCAGTCCTCATCGATAGAATTTGCTCTTTATGTTTGGAAATATCTTTTTTAGATAAATTTTTAATTTGTGTACGTGCAGGTAAGATAGATGTTGCACTCATGCTGAATTCATCTAAACCAAGTCCTAAAAGAATGGGAATGGCAATTGGGTCGCCAGCCATTTCACCACACATACCAGTCCATTTTCCTTCCTTATGTGCGGCTTGGATAACGTTGTTAACTAAGTTGAGAATAGCTGGATGATATGGTTGATACAAGTAAGAAACTCGCTCATTCATCCGGTCCGCTGCCATCGTATATTGAATTAAATCATTCGTTCCAATACTAAAGAAATCCACTTCTTTTGCAAATTGCTTTGCGGTAACGGCAGTCGATGGAATTTCAACCATAATTCCGACTTCAATATCCTCTGATACTTTGACACCATCGGCTTTTAGGGATTTCTTCTCGTCTAAAAGAATGGATTTAGCTTGGCGGAATTCCTCTAACGTTGCAATCATTGGGAACATAATTTTCAAGTTTCCGTAAGCACTAGCGCGAAGTAATGCGCGCAATTGTGGACGGAAAACAGCCTCATTTTCTAAACAGAAACGGATGGCCCGGAAACCAAGGAAAGGGTTCATTTCCTTAGGCAGATTAAGGTAACTAAGTTCCTTGTCTCCACCAACATCCAGCGTTCGAACAACGACGGGTTTCCCATCCATCCTTTCTAGGACAGTTTTATACGCTTCGAATTGTTCTTCTTCTGATGGTAGTTCACTTTTACCCATATAAAGAAATTCTGTACGATAAAGTCCTACTCCCTCGCCCCCATTATTTAAAACTCCGTCAATGTCATTCGGGGTTCCAATGTTAGCAACTAATTCAACTTGTTCCCCTTCTTTGGAGAATGTCGGTTCGTCTTTTAATTTTGCCCATTCTTCCTGTTGTTTGCGAAAAGAGTTTTGTTTCTCACGATAGCTTGTTAATTCTTCTTCGCTAGGCTGTATAATTACTTTTCCTTCTATACCATCAATGATTACCATGTCGCTTTGGTTTACGGAGGTAGTTACATTCTTCGTTCCTACGACAGCCGGAATCTCAAGGGACCTAGCCATAATGGCAGAATGCGAGGTTCTTCCACCAATGTCGGTTGCAAAACCTTTCACATATTGGCGATTTAATTGAGCCGTATCAGATGGTGTTAAATCCTGAGCAATTACAATCACTTCTTCATTAATTAATGCAGGGTCAGGAAATGTCACACCTAATAAATGGGCCATCACACGTTTAGTCACATCTTTAATATCAGCTGCACGTTCTCGCATATACTCATTGTCCATATTTTGAAACATCTCAATAAACATTGTTGTAACTTCTTCAAGAGCTGTTTCCGCCATTACGTTATTTTCCTTGATTTTATCCTTCATGGGATTAATCATTTCAGGGTCATTTAAAATAAGTAAATGTGCGGAAAAAATTTCAGCATGCTCATCTCCCAAGGAATTTTTCGTATGTTCTTTAATTCTCTCAAGTTCGGATTTAGATGTTTCTAGTGCTTGATTTAACCTTTCTATTTCTACACTGGGATTATCGATCGTTTTCTTTTCAAAAGATAAATCTGGAGTGACTAGTTGATACGCTTTTGCTATTGCAATTCCTGACGATGCTGCAATTCCATTGATGTGTGTCATTTTAATTACTACAACCTTTCCATCTCTTTTTCAGCTATGCTTGATATTACTTAATTGTTGATTAATCCAGTTATAAATGACGGAATGGACTTCTTCTTTGACTGAGTCATTTAATATCTCGTGTCGAGCGCCTTTAAATAAATGTGTATCTATCGACTTTATACCCACATCTTTATATAATTGAACACTTTTCCATACGCCTTTTTCATAATTCCCTACTGGATCATCTGAACCACTTATAAAAAGCATCGGTAAGTCTTTTCGTATGGAATGATTTTGTTTCTGCATTTGGTTTAATCCGGACATTAAATCATAAAAGAAACGAGCGGTTGGAATGAATCCAGATAAAGGGTCTTTCAAATACTTTTCTACTTCTAATTCATCACTAGATATCCAATCATACGCCGTTTTATGACCTGTAACTCTCTTATTATAATTTCCAAATGCTAAACGATTCATAATCTTAGATGGCTTTTTACTAGGCAATAGCATGGAAAGTAATTTACCTGGTATGGTTATGCTATCTGGATAATAACCGGTTCCAGATAAGATTACTCCATCAATCGAATGGCTATATTTTTGTATGAAACTTCTTGCGATAAAAGAACCCATACTATGACCAAAAAGAAAAATTGGTACATGAGGATGTTCCTCTTTTATGTGAACATTAATCTGATGAAGATCATTAACTACTTTAAAAAAACCATTATTTTGATCAAAGTAACCAAGCAAACCTTGTTTTAAGCCAGTTTGTCCATGGCCTCTATGATCATTTCCGTATACAGTAAATCCCTTATTCGTTAGGAACGTTGCAAAGGAATCATATCTTTCTATATGTTCAGACATTCCATGGGAAATTTGAATAATTGCTTTTGGTTTAGCATTTTCTGTTGACCATCTTTTTATGTATAAATCCGTATAATCTTTTGTTTTAAACCAAAAGGACTGTCCCATCTGATCATCCTTTCTTTTAGAGGTTGTTCAAAAAGTCCGGTGAAAATGACACTTCGCATTTCTTCGTTGGCTTGCTTTTCCGTTCCTCACGTATTAGTTGCATACGTTCCGGTACTCAAAGCTACGCCGCCTCGAACTGCTTGATCCTTTTCATCCTCCTTTTTGAACACACACTTTTAGTTAAATCAATGGTATTTTAAAATTATTTGTGCTAAAGTAAAGGGTAGTTAGTGTCGGAAATAGGAGGTATGATGGAAATATGTCTGGATTAGTAAATACATTATTGATTATTGATGCGATTATTTTAATCACTTTCGTTCTACTACAGCCTGGAAAAAGTGCTGGGCTGTCCGGAGCAATTTCTGGTGGCGCTGAGCAATTATTTGGTAAACAAAAAGCGCGTGGTATGGATTTAATTTTACATCGTGGTACAGTAATTACTGGCGTTTTATTTTTTGTATTAGCATTTATAAGTGGATATTTAGTATAATTATATTCTACCCTTATCACAATGAGAAGTGATAAGGGTTTAATTATGATTTTTAAAAGGTTGTTCAAAAAGTCCGGTGAAAATGACACTTCAACGTTTCTAGTTGGCTTGCTTTCATCCTTCTTTTTGAACACCTATTTTAAAATTGGTAAAATTAGGGAATACATATAAAGATAGGAGATGTAGCATCATGAAAATAGTTCAACCAAAACCATTTACATTTGAAGCAGGTAAACGAGCCGTACTTTTATTACATGGATTTACTGGGCATTCTGCTGATGTACGGATGCTTGGTCGATTTTTAGAGAAAAAAGGATACTCGTCCCATGCACCAATCTATAGAGGACATGGTTTGCCACCTGAAGAGATTCTTAAATCTAATCCAATGCAATGGTGGGAAGATGTCAATAAAGGGTTAAATCATTTAAAAGAATTAGGATATGAAGAAATAGCTGTTGCCGGGCTATCCCTTGGAGGTGTTTTAGGACTTAAATTAGCCTACTCAACACCGATAAAAGCGGTTATTTCAATGTGTGCTCCAATGTTTTTTGATAATGAGTTTCAACTATCTAAGGGTTTTGAAATATTTGCCAAAGAGTATAAACAATTAGAAGGCAAAGATGAGCAAACCATTGAAAAAGAAGTAAATCAGTTAATGGAAGATTCATTAGATTTATTCCATGAATTAGGAGAAACGATTAACGAAGTAAAAAGTAACATTGACACCATATATACACCAACTTTTGTCGTACAAGCTCGTAACGATGAAATGATAAATACAGATAGTGCAACTTATATATTTGAAAACGTAGAATCTGATGAAAAAAGCATTAAATGGTATGAAAACTCTACTCATGTAATTACCTTGGGAGATGAAAAGGAAGAATTGTACGAAGACATTTATCAATTTTTAGAAAGCCTTCAGTGGAATGATTGAGTATAAATAGAATAGAGAGCAAACAATAAATTGGAAAGCAGGTGAGAAGATGAAAGATAGAATACTAAGCATGTTCAAAGAAACTGAGATGAGACCATTAGCCGTCGATGAGATTGAACGTGAACTTGGAATAGATGATTCAAGTGATTTTAAAGAACTTATCATTGCATTAAATGAATTAGAGGAAGCTGGTGAATTAGTACGTACGAGGAAAAATAGATTTGGGCTACCAGAAAAAATGAACCTCATTCGTGGTAGAATTCAGATGCATCAAAAGGGTTTTGCCTTTTTAATTCCTGATGAGGAAGGTTTATCAGATGTTTATATACACGCATCTGACTTAGCTTCCGCCATGAATAATGATAAAGTTCTCGTACGAATCGAAAAAATGTCTGATGTGGGAAATCGCCCTGAAGGACAAGTTATTCGTATATTAGAAAGGGCAGTGACAAAAGTAGTTGGAACGTTTGAGGACAATCGCTCCTTTGGTTTTGTCATAGCAGACGATAAACGAATCCCAAATGATATATTCATCCCAAAAGGAAAAACAAATGGTGCTGTAGATGGACATAAGGTAATTGTGGAAATCACGAAATATCCTGAAGGAAGAAAAAGTGCAGAAGGAGAAGTAATTCAAATTTTGGGGCATAAAAATGACCCAGGAATTGATATACTTTCGATTATTTATAAGCACGGAATCACCATTGATTTTCCAGAAGAAGTTTTAAAACAAGCGGCTGATACACCGGAAACCATTTCGGAAGATGAACTAAAAGGACGTCGAGATTTGCGAGATGAAATGATTGTAACCATTGATGGTGCCGATGCGAAAGACTTAGATGACGCCGTTTCCGTTAAACAGTTAGAAAATGGAAACTATAAATTAGGGGTTTACATTGCTGATGTTAGTTATTATGTAAGAGAAGGTTCTCCCATAGATGTAGAAGCATTTGATCGGGGAACAAGTGTGTATTTAGTAGATAGGGTTATCCCGATGATTCCGCATCGATTATCCAATGGGATTTGTTCATTAAACCCACAAGTCGATCGATTAACCCTTGGTTGTGAAATGGAAATTACTTCGACCGGTGAAGTCGTAAACCATGAAATTTTCCAAAGTGTGATTAAAACGACGGAGCGGATGACCTATAGCGATGTGAATAAAATTCTCGTTGACCATGATGAGGAACTTCGCAATCGTTATGAATTGCTCGTTCCGATGTTTGAAAACATGGAGAAGCTTGCGGAAATATTAAGAGCAAAACGAATGGGACGTGGAGCCATTGATTTTGATTTTAAGGAAGCAAAAGTATTAGTGGACGATGAAGGTAAAGCGTTCGATGTTGTTTTACGCGAACGTTCTGTTGCGGAACGTTTGATTGAGGAATTTATGTTAGCAGCAAATGAAACGATAGCGGAACATTTTCATTGGATGGATGTCCCTTTTATACATCGTATTCATGAAGATCCTGATGATGGGAAACTACAAAACTTCTTTGAATTCCTTGGTGGATTAGGAATCAAAGTAAAAGGTACTGCTAATGAAATTCACCCACAAGCTTTACAAAAGGTTCTAGAGGAAATTAAAGGTGAACCAGAAGAAATGATTGTTTCTAAACTTATGCTTCGATCCATGAAACAAGCAAAATATGATCCGCAAAGTATTGGACACTTTGGGTTGGCAACGGAATTTTATACACATTTCACCTCGCCGATTAGAAGATATCCGGATTTAATTGTCCACCGCTTAATTCGAACGTATTTAATTGATAAACAAATGGATAGTAAAACCATTCAGCATTGGAAAGAAAGTATGCCTGAAATAGCACGTCATACTTCGGAAAGAGAAAGACGAGCTGTAGATGCAGAACGAGATACAGATGATTTGAAAAAAGCGGAATACATGCAAGATAAAATCGGTGAAGAGTTTACTGGTGTTATTAGTTCCGTAACGAATTTTGGTATGTTTGTCGAGCTACCTAATACGGTGGAGGGCCTTATCCATGTTAGTTTTCTAACGGATGATTACTATCACTATGATGAAAAAAGTCATGCACTAATTGGTGAACGGACGGCTAATGTGTATCGTGTGGGTGATGAAGTGAAAATAAGAGTCGCTGGAGTTAATATGGATGAACACGCGATTGATTTTGAATTAGTTGGCTCTGGTACAAAAGCAAGGAAGAGAAAGCCAATTAAAAATGATAAATCATCCGAAAAAGGTCGACCTCCAAAAAAGAAGCAAAAGAAGAATAAGAAAAAAAGAAAGTGAGCCTTCAGTTGATTGGGCTCGCTTTTTTTATCCACCTCGAGCTTCTAGGGGATAAAGAAGGTAGGTGGGATCAGCTGCCCATAAAAGTCCGATAAGTACGACTGACCATAGTTGGGGATACAGGAAAAACCCTATTGATGGTTAGTCTTCTTTATTAAAACATTGGACAATTGCCCTGCATATAATTCATTATCTATATCAATTAATGGATTTTGCCCTTGGGAAAACTTATTGTTGACATCTAAATTATCGTCTTTTATACTGATTAACAATAATAAGCTATATAAAGGTTAAACGGGAGACATCATGAGAGGGGTACTTCAGATGAATGAAGTAATGCTTGCTTTTTTACTAACATTGTTTGCTGGATTAGCCACTGGTGTAGGAAGTTTAATTGCCTTTTTCGCAAAAACAACGAATACCAAATTTCTTTCCTTTGCATTAGGTTTATCAGCAGGGGTTATGATTTATGTGTCGATGGTTGAAATTTTCTTTAAAGCAAAAGATTCTTTAACGATGGCACTTGATGAAACGAGTGGCTATTGGTTAACTGTAATTGGATTTTTTGCTGGAATGCTTTTAATTGGACTGATTGATCGATTTATTCCTAAATATTCGAATCCTCATGAAGTTAAAAAAGTAGAAGATATGGAAAAATCAACATCTCCAGTAAATGACCCGGATCTAATGAAAATGGGGATTTTTACGGCATTGGCTCTCGCAATTCATAATTTCCCAGAAGGAATTGCAACCTTTATTTCGGCCTTAAACGACCCGAGTATTGGTATTGCCATTGCTGTTGCCGTTGCTATTCATAATATCCCGGAAGGCATTGCGGTATCTGTTCCAATTTATTACGCTACAAATGATAAGAAAAAAGCCTTTAAACTATCTTTCCTGTCCGGTTTAGCAGAGCCAGTAGGGGCTTTAGTTGCTTTCTTAATCCTCATGCCGTTTTTAAGTGATGTATTGTTTGGAATCATATTTTCCATGGTCGCAGGTATCATGGTATTCATTTCTTTAGATGAATTATTACCTGCCGCTAAAAAATATGATGAAGCCCATTTGTCTATTTATGGAGTGATATTTGGAATGGCAATTATGGCAGTTAGTTTAATACTACTTGCCTAATCAATTGGAATTACAGTAATAATTTGTTAAAATAAGGATTACCTGAGCTGTAGGAGGATACACCTTATGCCAAAAGGACAAGGAAAAACAATCGCACAAAATAAAAAAGCAAATCATGATTATGCAATTGAGGAAACGTTCGAAGCGGGAATCGTATTAAAAGGTACAGAAATTAAATCAATCCGTAATGGTCGGGTAAATTTAAAAGACTCCCATGCAAGAATAGATCGTAATGGAGAAGTCCAATTAATAAACATGCATATTTCTGAATATGAACAAGGGAATCGTTACAACCATGATCCTACGAGGTCAAGAAAATTACTTTTGCATCGAAAACAAATTGATAGATTAATCGGTTTGATTCAACAACAAGGTTATGCGCTTGTTCCATTGAAGTTATATATAAAAAATGGTTATGCAAAAATTCTTCTCGGACTTGGAAAAGGGAAGAAAAAATATGATAAGCGCGAAGATTTGAAGAAGAAACAAATGAAGAGAGATATAGATCGAGCACTCAAAGATATGAACCGGTAGGGATGTAATTTCTACCAGTCCTTGATTTCTTCTCTTAATTTGTTATAATAAAGATACAAGTTAATAGCGAATGCTCATTTATCCTTGAGCGTTTCTCATTAAAGTATGTATTCAAATTATTTTTGAATAACATCATTTATATGGGGACGTTACGGATTCGACAGGGGTAGGTCGAGCTTTGGTCGCGCGTCGAGGTTACGACTCGTAAAACGTTATCGCCTAATAATAACTGGCAAATCTTATAATCAACCTGCTTTAGCAGCTGCGTAAGTAGCCTAAAGCGATCCTTCCTACCATCGCCCGTGTGGTAGCCTTGAAGGGTCTCAAATGAAGCGGGCTTTTGCTTCAATCCGCAGTCTGAGGATTGTTGCAGAAACTAATCAGACTAGCCATCTGGAAGCCTGTTGGTAGGCTGAAGGAATGGCGAAAGATAATATACCAACTACACGCGTAGAAGCCTAAGTGGCGATGCCCTTGGACGTGGGTTCGATTAGTAATTTAGTCGCCTTTTGTGGTAACACAAAAGTGAAAATTCGGCTTTATCGGTGAAACCTAAGTTGCTTATAAATATAGCAATAAGGCAATACCGAGTGGTATGTGGAGTAATCCAACAGCCATCTATCGACTTATAGGCTGCCTATCAGGTAGTACTAGGATACGGAATCCTACCATTATGGTAAATTTATATTTCGTATAAAACGCCGAAGGACCTTCAAATAGGTTCAAGATATAGTCAGTGCCATGACGAAAGCATGGAAGAGCATGTCCCACCGTCTCCACCAATACATAAGTTGGTGGTTTTTTTGCTAACTATAACTTAAAAAAGTTTTCTTCAAATAACAACTTATTTTTTAGAGCTTCATCGCTATACTTCCCATTTCTCGGGGTTACATGGTTGTAATCAAAAATATGTGAATTTCCTGTAATCAGAATTGCTCCCCATTTCTACAACACGAAAGATGAAATAAAATATGCAATAGATGAACTTGCTAACATAGTTGTCGGAAATTAATATAGTTTGATCATAAAGATCGTATATTGTAAATTAAAAATGGGTACCTATTGACATAAAAGGTCCGAGGGTAAAGTATAAAATCAATGTACACAATCATTGATTTCGTGGTATAATTAACATAGAAAATCTCTAAGTGCATACAATAATAAGGACCGCCCATGCTGGTACATGGAGCGGTCGCAATAGACCGAACCCCGTCAAGAGGGGTAGGTAGCTAGAGAGATAATCCCTCACATACCTGCTAGAGTGCATGAGGGGTTATTTTTTATGGTTTTTATCAGAAACGATAAACGCCACCAACATCCCGAAGGATATCATAAGCGTTAGCGCACTAACAATGTCCATAGGCAAGCACCTCCCTCCCGAGAAGTCTCTCAATGAAGACAAAACGGCAGATCGACAGTGCTACCAAAAACCCCTCATGCGAAGCCAGTCTATGTTTTATTATAGCATATTATTATCGCTTTTACTGTTAAGGAAAAGTTTGTTCAAAAAGTAGAAAAATAAGGATATGAATTTTTCCTTTTAAAATAATTAAAATAATGAGGCACATATATCAACTAGTATGTACCTTGCGATTAAGAAACTCTAATAACTTTAATGTTCCATTTATTACAATCGATTTAAAATAACTGCGCCCCCATATAAACAGCCATAACCCAGATAATGATGGCAGAAAATTGATTCATCCGTTTTAACAGTTTTCCGTCTTTATCGATTTGACCGATTTTTTCCCCAGTAAGGGCTAAAGCTAGAAACCACATCCAAGAAATGAGAATACAGGCTATTGTAAAAATCCACTTCTCATGCCCCGTATAGACCAACGAGCTAGTCCCAATGACGCCTATTGTGTCCAAAATAGCATGAGAATTTAACAAGGATACAGAAGCGGCAAATATAATTTGTCGCTTTGCGGAGAAAGGATTAGATTCTTGGTGGTTCTTTACTTCGGGTGTTTCTCTCCACATTAGCCATCCCATGTACACTAAGAAAATAAATCCAATCAAAAACATGACTGTTCTTAACCACTCGAAACTTAGAATAATAATAGATACACCAGCAACAGCTAAAGAAATTAATAACGTATCACAAACTCCGGCCGTAATAACAGCAGGCAATGCGCTAGTAAATCTTTTATGTGTTGCACCTTGATTAAGTATAAAAACATTTTGTACCCCTAAAGGTAGTATTAATCCGAAAGCAAGCGCCATTCCGTGAATAAAGGCTTCCATCTTTTACCCTCCAATCTAATATAGAATAAATGATTGGCATTAATATGTCTCCAACCAAATGGATGGTAATGTAACCAACCATTTGATACACTTATAGAAAAAAGATGGAGTAGGGATATGTCTAAAATAGAATGGAAACCGCAAAAATCTTCAACATTACCTTTACATTTGCAAATCACCAATTATATGAAAAAGAAAATTTTGAATGGGGAGTGGACAATCGGCACGAAAATACCGTCACAGAGGATTTTGGCCGAACAATTTCAAGTAAATCGAAGTACCATTGTAACTGCACTTGAGGACTTGGTCGCAGATGGATTTATTGAATCGAAAGTGGGGAGTGGTACAAGGGTAGTAAATAATACTTGGAGTCTCCTTGCATCAACACCACCCCCCGATTGGACTAGTTATGTTCGTTCAGGTATTTATGAGCCTAATATAAGCACGATTCAAAAAATTAACGAGTCGGAAGCAAATTCTAATATCATCCGTTTAGGTACTGGGGAACTTTCCCCTGATTTACTACCTAATGAACAAATGAAGAAGTTTTTACAGATGGAGGTGGGCGATACCCTATCTCTAGGCTATGAAGAGCCAAAAGGAAGTTTCGAACTGCGAGAAACTATTAGCCACTATTTAAAAAAGAAAGGCATTGAAGCTGCACCTGCTTCCATATTAATTGTCTCAGGGGCATTACAGGCACTACAATTAATCTCAATTGGTTTATTAAAACGCTGTTCAGTTATCTTTCACGAAACACCTTCATACCTCAACTCAGTTCATGTGTTTCAATCAGCTGGTATGAATTTATTTGGTATTCCTATGGATAAAGAAGGGATAGTGCATGAATCTATTAGTCGTTTACAACGTCAGCACAATGCAGCATTACTTTATTCGATTCCATCATTCCATAATCCAACAGGCACTTTAATGACAGAAAAAAGAAGGCAACAATTATTAGAGGTTTGCAGAAAAGAAGCACTTCCGATTATAGAAGACGATGTTTATGGTGAATTATGGTTGGATACACCACCTCCAAAACCAATGAAGGCAAACGATGAACAAGGGAATGTGCTGTACATTGGTAGTGTTTCCAAATCGTTAAGTCCGGGGCTTAGAATTGGATGGATTGTTGGTCCAGAACCGGTTATTGATCGTCTCGCCGATATAAAAATGCAAACAGATTATGGGTCAAGTTCCATATCGCAATTTATTGTAAATAAGTGGATGAAAAATGGTTTGTATGGGGAGTATTTAAATCAAGTGCGTGTAGAATTAAAACGTAGAAGGGACTTTATGATCGAAATTTTAAATACATATTTCTCTGATATTGCAACATGGAATATTCCAAAGGGAGGATTTTATTTATGGCTTCAATTACAACCAGGGATATCCACGCGAAAATTATTTGAAACAGCTCTTAAGGACGGCATATTATTAAATCCGGGAAGTGTCTATGATAAGAATAATCAAGAACATTTACGTTTATCGTATTCCTATGCATCATTAGAAGAACTTGAAAAAGGGCTTATAAGGTTATCTGAACTTATTAAAGAACATAGATAGATTTTAAATTTTTCTTTCAAACTATTTTAGGGGGAGATTAAATTGAATTTGACCGAACATTCACTAAAGAGGATGTTGAAATATTTACAAAAGTGTTCATGGAGAAGGGGATGGGTGGAAAATTGACTGACCGTAAAGTCTGATAAGTACGACTAACCAACAGTGGAGGATGAGGGAAAAACCCTACTGATGGCTAGTCTTTTTTATTTGAGTTTAGGTAGAATTAGTTGTCTTTCCAATCAAACATTTTCGACATCACCTTGCCTTTATTTATTACAGCTACAATATACGGAAAGTCATAAACAGGTGAAATATCTAGATATATGCAGGATTTCTATGATATGCACTCTATAAAGTTTATACAATAAAAATTATACAAATTTATCGTACTTTATGGACTTATATGACTATTTCCTTTATTCCGTTATTAACTTATACTTACAAGAAAGATTAAACGGATCACATATGGAGGTGCTAGGAAATTGTTAGAGTTTCATAATGTAACAAAGCGATATAATAACGGAAAGTTTGCTGTAAATAATTTGAATTTAAAGATAAAGAAAGGTGAATTTATTTGTTTTATTGGTCCAAGTGGGTGTGGTAAAACAACAACGATGAAAATGGTTAACCGACTAATTGACATTACAGATGGATCCATTTTAGTTGATGGGAAAGATATTAAGGATCAAGATCCGGTAGCATTGCGCAGGTCCATTGGGTATGTGATCCAGCAAATTGGATTGATGCCGCATATGACAATCAAAGAAAATATTGTGTTAGTTGGTACTTTATTAAAATGGACAAAAGAGAAAAAAGAGGAACGGGCACGTGAGTTATTAAAGTTAGTAGATTTGCCAGAAGAATATCTAGATAAATATCCACATGAATTAAGTGGTGGACAACAACAGCGGATTGGTGTATTACGTGCGCTTGCTGCAAACCCTCCATTGATATTGATGGATGAACCATTCGGTGCACTTGACCCGATTACGAGAGATTCCCTCCAAGAAGAGTTCAAAAAGTTACAAAGGGAATTAAATAAAACAATTGTTTTCGTTACACATGATATGGATGAGGCAATTAAGCTTGCTGATCGAATTGTGATCATGAGGGAAGGAGAAATTGTTCAGATTGATACACCAGATGAAATTCTTAGAAACCCAGCGAATGAATTTGTAGAGGAATTCTTGGGTAAGGAACGGTTGATTCAAGGTCGACCTGATGTCACAACAGTAGGACAGATTATGAATAGTACCCCGGTTACAGTACAAACTGGCACAACGTTAAAATCTGCTATTTCTACGATGCGAGATAAACGGGTTGATTCTCTACTTATCACAGATTCAGATAATGTATTAAAAGGATATCTTGATATTGAAGCAATTAATCTTAATTATAAAAAGGCTAATCAGGTCGAGGAAGTAATGGAGACCAAACTTTATTCTGTATTTCAAGATAGTTTGTTAAGTGATACCGTTCGCAAAATACTCAGACATGGAGCTCAATATGTTCCTGTTGTAGATGATCAGCATCGTCTAGTCGGAATTGTTACACGTGCGACGCTTGCAACGCTTGTTTATGACACAATTTGGGGCGACGGAACGGAATTGGAAGAAATCATATCAGTAGCAGAATAAGGAGGCAGAGATCGTTATGATGGATTTTTTTGCTGTACATGGTAATGAATTAATAATAAAAACATGGGAACACTTGTATATTTCTGTTGCGGCCATCTTGCTAGGTGTGGTAGTTGCTATTCCCCTCGGGATTCTCCTTTCAAGGGTGCCAAACTTCGCTGATAAGTTTATCTCTTTTATTGGTATTCTACAAACTATTCCAAGTCTTGCAATCCTAGCATTTTTTATTCCATTTTTAGGTGTTGGAAAAATTCCTGCTATTTTGGCACTATTTTTCTATTCGCTATTACCAATCTTACGAAACACTTACATTGGGGTTCGAGATGTGGATAAAAGTGTGATAGAAGCAGGTAAGGGTATGGGGATGAGTAATTTGCAATCGATAATAAAAGTTGAATTTCCAATGTCCTTACCGGTAATTATGGCGGGTGTTCGCTTATCGACCGTATATTTGATTGGTTGGGCGACATTGGCAGCATTCATCGGTGGTGGTGGTCTTGGTGATTTTATATTTGATGGATTGAACTTATATCAGCCTTCATTGATTATTGCGGGAACAGTACCAGCAACCGTCCTAGCCTTGATTTCCGATCGTTTCCTAGCCATTATAGAAAAAAGATTGACACCGGAAGGGTTAAAGAAATCTTATGAAGCCGCATAATGTTGGAGGTGAAAAGTTGTGCTGAAAAAGATGCTATATAGAGGATGTTTTATTTTACTTTTAGTAGTGATGCTTGCTGGTTGTTCCTTGCCAGGTCTTGCAAGTACATCAAAAGATACGTTAAAAATAGGGGCTCTTGGTACATCTGAATCACAAATTTTAGCTGAAATGCTATCTATCTTGATTGAACGGGAAACAGATGCTACTACTGATCTTGTTACACATCTAGGATCATCCATCGTACAACACCAGGGTATGTTAAGAGGTGACCTTGATATAACAAGTACACGTTATACAGGAACAGATCTGTCGGGATCACTGGGAATGGACCCGATTACAGATCCTGAAAAGGCGTTGAATATCGTATCTCATGAATTTAAAGATCGTTTCAATCAAACATGGGCAAGTCCATATGGTTTTGAGAACAGTTACTCCGTTGCTGTTACAACAGATTTTGCTGAGGAAAACAACATCGAAACAATCTCAGATTTAGAAGCCTATGCAGGTGAGCTGCGATTTGGAGTGGATAATGCCTGGATCAACCGTAAAGGGGATGGATATGAAGGATTTCAAGAAACCTATTTTTCATTTGGTGAAGTTTACCCAATGAATATTGGTTTAGTATATGAGGCGGCCGCTAATGATCATATGGATGTTGTACTAGCTTATTCATCAGATGGAAGAATTAAAGAATTTGATTTGAAAGTTTTAGAGGACGATAAACGCTTCTTCCCACCATATGATGCATCACCTGTTATTGCTGGAAAGGTTTTAGAACAATATCCAGAGATATTGGATATTACAGAACGCCTTCATGAGCAAATCACAACGGAAACGATGCAGGAATTAAATTATAATGCGGATGTTAAATTAATGAGTCCAAGGAAAGTTGCAATGGATTTTCTAGAAACCCATAATTTCTTTGAGGATACAGATAAGGGGGAGAAGTAATATGGAAACGTTGGAACAGTTCATATACTATGTCACCCAAAATGGTGGATATATTTGGGTTCAATTTTATAGACATTTCCTAATGGCAGCGTATGGGGTTTTGTTTGCAGCAATTATTTCTATTCCTTTAGGTATCCTTATTGCAAAATATGGGAAATTGAGTAGTTGGGTCCTAGCGCTTGGAAGTATCGTTCAGACTATTCCTGCTTTAGGTGCTATGGCTGTCATTATGATTGTACTAGGTCTCGGCACAAATACGGTAATTGTAACATTAATGCTTTATTCCATCCTACCGATTGTGCAAAACACCTATGTAGGGATGAAGGATGTTGATAAAACAGTTATTGAAGCTGGCTTTGCCTCTGGAATGACGAGGTTCCAGCTTTTAAGAATGGTGGAGCTTCCACTTGCTATTAGTGTAATTATGGCTGGTTTACGTACGGCACTAGTTATAGGTATTGGGATTGTTGCAATTGGAGCTTTTGTCGGGGCTGGAGGATTAGGGGCAGTTATCTTAACGGGAACGAATGCATCAGATGGAACAGCAATTATTCTAGCTGGTGCTATACCGACAGCGTTGATGGCCATTATTGCTGATCTAATTATGGTATGGATTGAAAGGAAACTCCAACCTATTAAGTCCTCTAAATCTAGAGCAGCATGATAGGTTTATAGAGTAATAGTTACGTAAAAGCGAAAGTATAGATAGAGGTGACTACTATGGGGGAAATTGGGATTAAACTTGAAAAAAATGTTCCTTGCACATTATCAGATGGAACCATCCTTCGTTCCGATGTGTATCGTCCGGATGATGGAGAACGCTATCCGGTGCTGATGCTGCGCTTACCTTATAACAAAGAAACGCCACGTTATTATGATGAGTACTTAGAAGTACCTCGGATGGTTCAAGCTGGATATATCGTCATTCTTCAAGATGTACGTGAAAGGTTTGCATCAGAAGGTAAATTTTATCCATTTATCCATGAGGGAAAAGATGGGTATGAGGCGGTAGAATGGGCGGCAAAACTTCCCTATTCGAACGGCAAAGTTGGACTTTTTGGGATGTCTTATCACGGCTATACTCAGTTAGCTGCAGCAGTGGAAAAGCCACCTTCTTTAAAGGCGATTGCACCGGTTATGACGGGAGCAAATCTGATGGGGAACTTTCTAGGAAAAGAGGGGGAAGCCTTCGCATCAGCTAATCTACAAACTTGGGAATTAGGGTCGATGATGGAGGACCAGTTGAAACGTAAGGGGAACTTCGACAAGAAAAAATTCTACTATTATTTAGAGGATATAGCAGAATGGTTATCTTATGCTCCTAGTAATGAATGGGAGCCAATCCAAGATCTTGACCCAGATTCTTATTACTTTGATTTTATAAAGGGGAATTTATCTCCAGAACTTAGAGAATGTACAGACCTAACTGAAAAACTAAAACATATAGATATTCCGGCATTGTTTATCGGTGGATGGTTTGATGCATTATTGGATTCTACATTGGAAACCTATCAAGCTTATAAAGGACCACGAATGTTATGGGTTGGACCGTGGACACATGAAGAAATGACAGGTAGATGTGGGGACAAGTTTTTTAACGCTGGTGCTGAAAATATCGGGACTGATAACATAAAAGATCCAACAGAAATTCATATTAAGTGGTTTGATTACTGGCTAAAAGATAAACCAATGCCCATAAAAAAGCCTGTTCATCTATATATGATGGGGCGAGAGAGTTGGGAAGCTTTTGATGAGTGGCCAATAAAACAGGATGTGAAGTTAAGTGAAGTATACCTTCAAAGTAACGGCATGTCACAAACACGTCATGGAGATGGGAGGTTAAACATACAGCCTTCCCCAACACAAACGAAAAGTTCCTTAAAACTAGATCCGAGCAATCCAGTACCGACTCGTGGCGGAGGAGTATTGATTGCAGGACATGAGTCAGGAATGTTTGATGTTAGTGATATTCAGGATCGTGATGATGTCCTCGTATATACAAGTATGGAACTTGATACGGAATTACCACTATTGGGTTCTATTAAAGCAGAAATTTGGGTTTCCTCTCCAACAAATCTATTTGATATTTCTTTGAGACTATCAGATGTGGACGAATTAGGTCGTGCGTATAATTTTGTTGATACGTTTCACAGGGAAAAGGTTGAAAATGTGAATCAGCCATTTTGTTTGGAAACCGAAATAGGTTCTACATCTTATACCCTGAAAAAAGGCCATCGTCTGAGGTTAGATATAGCAGCAAGTAATGCACCATTTTATGATATCAATTTAAATAACGGAACGACAACAAAAACACATACGGAGGGAAAAGCTGCGGTTGAATACATTTATCAGGGAGGAGAAAAGGCATCGAAATTAATAATACCACTAGAGAAATAAGTGAAAATGAAACGAATAACCCTTTGTAAATTTAATTATTTCTCCTAGTACTATTTAAAGGTTGAATTAATTTTATCCCACCTCAAGCTTCTGGGGAAATAAAGAAGGTAGGTGGGAGTCAACCGCCCGTAAAGGTCCGATAAGTGTGAGATGAAGGAAAACCCGCACTGATGGAAGTCTTCTTTATGTGTAGCATGCCGAAAGGGGAAGTACTATGAAAATTCATGATGAACGAATTGAAGTTGTCAGAACTCAATTTATTGAAAAAATAACGGATAATATGAATGCTTTTGGTGTCTCGACAAGTGTTGGACGTGTTCTCGGAATTATTTATATGAACCAGAAACCGATGACCCTCGACGAGTTATCAGAAGAGACCGGAATGAGCAAAACTCGAATGAGTCAGGTTGTCCGGGAAATGATAGATTTAGATATTGCGGAGCGTGTATTTAAAAAAGGTATTCGAAAAGATTTATTTCAAGTAGAAGAAGATTATTACCAAACATTTATTTCTCTTTTTACCTCTACTTGGCATAAAGCTATTAAACGTAGCCGTACCTTTGAACAAAGGCTTTTAAAGACATTGGATGAATTACAGAATGTATCTGGACTTACTGAGGAGGATGAAGAGGCTATTAATGAACTTTTTCATGAAATGAGGGATTGGATGGACTACTATGACTGGATTCGTCGAGTAACTGAGTTTTTTGAAAGCGGTGAAATATTCGAACACGTACCGAAGAAAAAGAATGGGAGGAATTAAGCAATGAATAAAAAAGTAATTTTATCATGCGCATTAACAGGAGCTGGTGACACAACGGCAAAAAGTCCACATGTACCCGTAACTCCAAAAGAAATTGCAGATTCAGCCATTAAAGCTGCTAAGGCAGGGGCTACAATTGCACATATCCATGTTCGTGATCCAAAAACTGGCAAGCTAAGCCATGATGTCAGCCTGTTTCAGGAAGTCGTAGAACGTATTCGTGAGTCAGAGACCGACGTAATTATAAATCTTACTTCTGGTGGGGGTGGAGACTGGATACCAAGTGAAGATGCCCCAACTACAGGTGGAGAAGGAACCGATATTCAAACTCCTGAAGAACGCCACGAACCTATTGAAAAACTTCTACCAGAAATGTGCACCCTTGATTGTGGTAGCTTAAACTTTGGCAATATGTTATACGTAAGCCCGACTGACTGGTTAAGAAGACAGGCGAAACTTGTTAAAAATATTGGGGTGAAACCAGAATTAGAATGTTTTGATACAGGTCATATTCGTTTCGCGAACCAATTAGTGGAGGAAGGTTTAATTGAAGGAGCTCCACTATTTCAGTTTTGCCTTGGTATCCCATGGGGAGCAGCAGCGGATGCAGAAACGCTGTCTTACATGAAGAGTCGTATTCCGGATAACGCGAAATGGGCAGCTTTTGGAATTGGTAGAATGCAAATGCCAATAGCGATGGAATCCCTACTTCAAGGTGGAAATATCCGTGTAGGCCTTGAAGATAACTTGTATTTAGAAAAAGGAAAACTTGCTACAAACGAGCAACTTGTTGATAAAGCTGTCGGTATGGTACAAGCTTTAGGTTCCGATATTATGACGCCGACCGAAGCGCGAGAGCATCTAAATTTACGTAACCCATATGGAAAGGAAGGCTAGTATGACGAAAGAAACTTCAATTAAAAATATCACAGTTGTCGGAACGGGTGTAATTGGCAATGGGTGGATAACACGCTTTTTAGCAAATGACTACACCGTTACTGCATATGATCCAGATCCCAACACAGAAGAAAAGACCCGTAAAGCTGTGGAACGTGCATGGCCTTGGATGAAAAAAATGGGATTAGCTGTGGGTGCTCCAGAAGATCATTTATTTTTTGAAACTGATTTAGAAAAGTCATTAAAGGAAGCGGACTTTGTTCAGGAAAATGTCCCGGAGCGAGAGGAATTAAAAAGAAAGGTTATAGCTGATATTGATCGATATACCAAAGAAGAAACCATTATTGCTTCAAGCACATCGGGAATATTACCAAGTAGCTTACAGGCGGATTGCAAGAATCATCCAGAACGTGTTATGGTTGCCCATCCATTTAATCCGGTATATCTGATGCCGCTTGTGGAATTAGTTGGCGGGGATAAAACCGACAAATTTTATATTGAAAAGGCAAAAATGTTTTATGACAACATAATGATGAAACCATTAGTGATTCGTCAGGAAATTGAAGGTCATATTGCTGACCGCTTAATGGAAGCAATTTGGCGTGAAGCACTTCATATTGTTAACGATGGTGCTGCAAGTACAGAAGAAGTGGATGCATCCATTATATATGGGCCAGGACTCAGATGGGCGCTAATGGGACCATTCATGACTCTACATATGGGTGGAGGGAAAGAAGGGATGCGTCACCTGCTGGAACAATTCGGACCTGCATTGAAATTACCATGGACCAAACTGGAAGCACCAGAACTAACGGAAGAACTAGCTGAAAAAGTAATTACTGGTTGTGAAGCACAAACGGATGGTGTGGAAATGGAAAGACTAGAAGACCGCCGTGATCAGTTTTTAATTGAATTACAACAGTTATTGGAAAAATACTGGCCAGGGGAAAATATGTCCGGAAGCTACGAGTCATTTAACTAGTTTTTAGAAGGGAAGATAGAACTTGAACGAATCCAAATTGATTATTCAGGATAAAGTACCAGAGACTTGGATTGACTACAACGGACACATGAATGATGCAGAATATGTACGTGCATTTAGTTGGGCTGTCGATGCCTTTATGAACTTCATTGGTATAACGGAAGATTACCGGAATAAGAGTCAATATACGATGTACACGATGGAAACTCATGTTTGTTATTTAAATGAAATGAAACTTGACGAACCATTTGAGATCCGTATGTACGTTATCGATTATGATGTTAAACGTACTCATCTATTTTTTGAATTGTACGGAGAACATGGTAAACGAGCCGCAACAAGCGAACAAATGCTAATGGGGATTGATCAGTCAACAGGGAAAGCATCACCGTTCCCAGAGGAAATTTATTCACAAGTAAAAGAACTCGCAGCAAAGCATACTCCTATGAAGAAACCGAAAGAAGTGGGACGTGTAATAGGTATCAGAAAAAAGAAATAAAAGTGTAATGGAATGGTTTCCCATCATAGAAAATGGGGAACCATTTTATTTTTAGGTAACGATGTGGTAGCCGTACTAATAAGAGTTGGTTTAGTTATATTTGCAGAGAAAATCACAACTGTTCATGCATATATTTGTATACCTGACATAATGTTGCCTTAGGGAAACTATTTGTTGACAATAAAAGACTTTGTCATTTACACTAGTTATTATAAAAGTGATTTTTAATGAACCATTTTAGTTTTTATTGAATAGAGTATGATCAAATGTTGCCCTAGGGAAAAAGTTGTTTGTGAGGTAAATATTAGCTAGTAATAGTATTAAATGGAAGAGGAAGGTGAAAAAGATGGGAAAAGCGCTCACGGTAGACCATCTACATGTTTCTTATTATGGAAAGGAAGTTATAAAAGATGTTTCCTTTTCAATTGATACAGGAAAATTAGTAGGAATAATAGGTCCAAATGGCGCAGGTAAATCAACCATTATGAAAGCTACACTTGGCCTAATTCCTAAAGATAAGGGAAATGTGAGGGTATTAGGGAAGCCTTTAAAAGCTATACGAAAAAAAATTGCTTATGTTCCCCAACGTAATAATTTGGACTGGGATTTTCCTATTAATGTTATAGACACGGTTCTTCTAGGAACATACCCACATCTTGGTCTTATGCGCAGACCTAATGCAAAGCAAAAAGATTGGGCATTCCAATGTTTAAAAGAAGTCGGAATGGAGGATTACAGTAAACAGCAAATTGGAGAACTGTCAGGAGGACAACAGCAACGAGTGTTTCTTGCTAGGGCACTTGCGCAAAAAGCGGAATTATTTTTCTTGGATGAGCCTTTTGTTGGGATTGATGTATCTAGTGAAACCACCATTATCCAAATTCTAAAGAAACTTCGTGACAAAGGAAAAACAGTATTAGTTGTTCACCATGATTTAACGAAAGTGGAGGATTACTTTGATGAGCTAATTTTGTTAAATAAGGAATTAGTGGATTTCGGCCCCGTTCAAGAAGTATTTAAACCAGAAAAGATTACTCGGGCATATCGTGCAAACCTTTCTATATTGGAAAATGTTGGGGTGAAAATGTAATGGAATTTATACAAGACCTTATGAATTACGGCTTTCTACAAAAAGCGTTGTTTACCTCAATAATGGTTGGAATAATATGTGGGGTTATTGGTTGCTTCATCATTCTCAGAGGTATGGCCCTGATGGGGGACGCTATTTCCCATGCTATTCTACCAGGTGTCGCTATATCTTTCATGTTAGGGATTAATTATTTTTATGGTGCAGTGGTTATTGGTTTATTAACTGCTGTCGGTATTGGTTATATAAGTCAAAATAGCCGTATTAAAAGTGATTCTTCGATTGGTATTGTTTTTTCATCCTTTTTTGCACTAGGGGTAATACTGATTACAAAAGCTTCGACAGCCATAGATTTAACCCAAATATTGTTTGGTAATGTTTTATCTGTTCAATCATCAGATATGTGGTTAACATTAATCATTGGTGCCATTGTTTTACTTATTGTTATTTTATTTTATAAAGAATTTCTTATTACAACGTTCGATCCAACGATGGCTCAAGCCTACGGGTTACCAGTTCGTTTTATTCATTACGTCATTATGATCTTATTAACCTTAGTAACCGTTGCTTCCTTGCAAACAGTAGGAGTTATATTAGTAGTTGCAATGCTTATTACACCAGCATCTACAGCGTATTTATTGACAAACCGCTTATCAACGATGATATTCCTATCAGCCTTTTTTGGAGCTTTATCAGCTGTCATCGGTTTGTACTTTAGTTCAGAATATAATTTATCGTCGGGTGCAGTCATTGTCCTTGCTACAACATTTATTTTTATTTTAGCTTTTATTTTCTCGCCAAAACAAGGAATCTTATGGCGTGCGATAAGGGAAAAGAGAAACAAAGCTTCTATTTAAAAAGAGAAGGAGTAATAAAAGATGAGAAGGTTAGTTCGATTAATGTTAAGCTTAGCCGCTATATCCTTACTATTAGCTGCTTGTGGAAATAAGGATGTTACTGCGAATGATAACAATGACGATGTTTTAAAAGTCGTAACTAGTTTTACGTTGTTAGAGGATATTGTACATCAAATTGGTGGGGAGCATGTAGAGATTCATAATCTCGTTCCAATTGGTACAGATCCACATGAATATGAGCCACTTCCAGAAGATATTAAGAAGGCTACAGATGCAGATATATTATTTTATAATGGTTTAAATCTAGAAGGTGGAGAGCATGGCTGGTTTTTTAAAATGATGAACACTGTTGGACAAAAAGACGAAAATATCTTTGAATTAACGAAAGGTGTAGAACCCAAGTATTTAAATGGAAAAGGGGAAGCAGAACATGAAATGAACCCTCACGCTTTTCTAGATCCAAATGTTGGTATGATTATAGTGGAAAACGCACATGATGCATTAGTGAAAGCAGACCCAGAGAATAAAGAGGAATATGATAAGAATGCTAAGGCATATATAGAAAAATTAAAAGAAATTGATGAAGAATATAAAAATAAAATTGCCGATATTCCAGAAGAAAATCGAATTCTAGTAACAAGTGAACGTGCATTTCAATATATGGCAGACAGATATGGGCTAGAAGAAGGTTATATCTGGGAGATTGATACGGAGGAAAACGGATCTCCAGAGCAAATAAAATCTCTTGTTAATTTCCTAAAAGAGCGCGACGTTCCTACATTATTCTTAGAATCGAATGTGGATTCTAGACCGATGGAAACCGTGTCCGAAGAAAGTGGAGTAGAAATCTATAAAGACAAAATCTTTTCAGATGAAATAGGAAAAAAAGGGGAAGCCGGAGACACGTATATTAAGTTTTTAGAATATAATATTGATAAAATTTACAATGGTTTAAAAGGTGATTAGTCTCTCCAAGTTGAGCATAAATTCCTTATTATGGAATTTATGCCTTTTTACTATTTACCTGGATCGTAACGTACTTTTTGAAAAGACAAGAATTCCTACCAATACAAAAGCAATGACTAATAATACACTAATCATTCCGATTACACCGTTCCAACCGTAATTGCTCCAGAAGATCCCCCCCAATGTACCAAATAAGCTAGAACCACCATAGTAGAATAATAAATATAGAGAAGAAGCTTGTGCCTTATGGGCTGTTGCTTTCTGCCCAACCCAAGCACTTGCGATGGAATGACTGCCAAAAAAACCAAAGGTAAATATAGCGATTGCTACAATTTTTAACCACAAACCTTCATATAATGTACCGATTGCACCTATTGTCATAATCAAAATGCCGAGTGGCAATACTTTGGCTTTTCCGTGCCGATCAGCTTGATTACCCATAAAGGTTGAGCTGAATGTACCTACTAAATAGACAAAAAAGATGGAGCCTACCGCAGCATGACTTAAATGATATGGTTCGCCGATTAATAAATAGGTAATGTAGTTATATAGAGTGACAAAGCTCCCCATAAGCAAGAAAGATAATCCATAAAGACAAAGCAAAGCTGGATTTTTAAAATGGTAGCCTAATTCAGGGATTAAGTTTTTTAAAGTGCCATGCTCTTTTACGAAATGTCGTTCTTCGGGTAAATGCCTCCAAAACCATATGCTAATGAAGAGTGCGATACCTCCAATGATGAAGAGGGCAATTTCCCAAGTGAACCAATCCGTGAGGGCACTAGTAACAATTCTTCCGGAAAGCCCCCCAACTGTATTTCCACTAATATAGATTCCCATAACCGTACCTAGTTCCTTCGGGTGGAATTCCTCAGATATATAAGTCATGGCAATACTTGGAAAGCCAGCCAAAACAGCACCTAATAATGCTCGACTAAGTAGTAATAGAGAAAAGTTTGGTGTTATAGCCGTTAAAATGGAAAGAATAGAAGCTGCCAAAAGAGCAATCGACATAATCTGTTTGCGCCCAATGGAATTAGACAAGCTCGGAGTAAAAAGCATTACAATGGCTAAGACTCCTGTAGAAAAAGAAAGCGATAAACTAGCATTTGTAGGTGATACACCAAACTCGCTTGAAAATATTGGAATTAAAGGTTGAGCACTATAAAGTAAGCTAAATGTTACGAAACTTCCAGAGAATAAAGCGAACAGTGCTTTACGGTAGGATGCAGTTCCTTTTTGGATATAAGACATAGTAGACACCTTGTTTCTATAAAAGAATGTTTAAATTTAGTATAACATTAAATGCTAGATGCGATTTTCTGAAAAAAATAATACAAAGTACATTTTGGTATCTGTAGCATAGGATAGGATGACATGAATTCAATTGGGGGAGTGTTTCAGATGTATTATTATCCTTATTTTTATCCAAATCCGTTTTACGTTAATCCACATGGATACTATCATGCTAGACAGCCAGTAAATATGCCACTGCCTTATGGAAACATGTATGATTATTCGTTTAACCCAAACATTAAAATAGAAGACAGGATAATTAAAGATCATGGGAAACAGCCTTTTTCTTTAGATATTGAGGATGCTACGAAAGAAAATGATACATTTCGAACAGCAATTTGGACAGGGGAGCATTTACAAGTCACCTTGATGAGTATACCCGTAGGAGAAGATATTGGATTGGAGAATCACCAAACAACAGACCAATTTTTACGCTTGGAAGACGGGAAAGGCATCGTTCAAATGGGGAAACAAAAAGATCGCTTGGATTATAATGTTAAAGTTTCTGACGATGATGCAATCATGGTTCCGGCTGGTTTTTGGCATAATATCGTGAATATTGGTAACAAGCCATTGAAATTATATTCTATCTATGCACCACCTGAACATCCATTCGGGACTGTTCACCAGACAAAAGAAGAGGCTATGCATGAGGAACATGCTTAGATTGGTAAAATCCTGCCGTGTATATTGGCGGGATTTTTTAAATGAGTATGAAACTTTTAAATAAGTTCGTTCGTATAATAATGGAGGGGGATTTTAGATGATAGAAGAAAAACTTAACCAAGAACTAATGGAATTAAAAACGAAAATGAGAAAAAAGAAAAAGTGGCAATTACAAATTGTAGATTATGAAAATGAACTTACGGCAATTGAAGAAAATATATCATTTCTCTCCAATCAATTAAAGGAAGAAGAAAAAGATGTGGAAAAGTTAGAGGGTTTAAGTTTTTCCAATTTGGTCCAAACCTTGTTAGGCAATAAGGTAGAAAAACTGGAAAAAGAAAAACAGGAAGTCCTTACTGTTCAAATCCAATTAAACGAGGCAAAGAAACATAAAAAGGATGTTGAATTAGAAATAAGTAATCTTCAATACCGTATTGAAAAAATGGGAGATGTAGAATATCGTTATAACGAAATTTTTACTAAAAAAGAAGGAATCATTAAACAAAGTGCATCTTCCACTACATTATTTGAATTTAGTGAACAGGAAGAAGACTTAAGAGCATACATAGAAGAATTAGATGAAGCTTTAATAGCTGGAAATAAAGCGAAAGCTGACCTCGATATTGCAGGAGATTCAATAGATAATGCTGCGACATGGGGAGTATTCGATATGTTTGGAGGTGGTGCAATATCTGGGCTCTTGAAACATAGTAATATGGATGAAGCTATGGAAGCTATTAACCGTGCACAAAAAAGCTTACGTAAGTTTCAAAAGGAATTATTAGATGTAGAAGCGGATTTAAATATTTCGATAGATATTTCAAGTATGTTGAAATTTGCCGACTTTTTCTTGGATAATTTCTTCACTGATTATTTGGTTCAAGAAAGAATTAATGAATCACAGGATCAAATTAGTCAAAAACAGTTAGAAGTAGGTCGAATCGTTGAAAATATAAAAGAACAGATTCATTTAAAAGAGAATGAACTTGAACAAGTTGTTCTAGACCGTAGACGATTTGTAGAAGATTTTTAAAAGGGGAAAGCGTTGGTAGATAAACCAACGCTTTTGTAACTTATTTGATATTCTGTAAAGGGAATTCTGCTGATACTTCAACTCCGTCTAATATGAGTAATGTTGAATCTAGCGCATGTTTTTTTACTTTAGCAAAATTTGCTCCGTTCTTTATTTGGTAAGATACGTAAAAATAAGACTCGCTGTTCGGTTCGAAAAAGCCTCTACTGCCACTGCTCAAAGAAAGCATTTTTTGATGTTTTGTATTCTCTTCCATTTCCATTAAACCAGCTAGTTCTTCATTAGGCTTAACTACTAGTTCAATTCCGTATGGATGGCTTCCTGGGTAATCAAATTCGCTTTTAATAGGTTCGTTTCCATTATTTTTAATTTCAAAGTCGTAACGCAATTCATGGTTTGCCTCATCGACCGTTGTTTCAATTTTTGTAATCTCTAGGTTCTCAGCGTGATCAAAACCCGTTAGAAAAATAAACAAAAAGACAATAGGGAATAATACTTTTTTCATAAATAGCCTCCTAGGAAAACTGTTTCTTACTAGTATTTGGAAAAGGAGAGCTTTTATGCAAAAAAAACACGCCATATTAAGGCGTGTTATAAAACGTATGCGTAGATACAAATAAAGTGAAAGAGACTTCCAAACAAAATGAAAAGGTGAAAAATCTCATGAAATCCCCAATTTTTAAATTGAAGGAACTTTGGTTTAAATCCGTATATAAGTCCGCCTACTGTATAAAAAGCACCACCTAAAATAAGAAAAGTCATTCCACCAATACCTAATCCAGGTGCTAATTCTCCGGTGAAAAAGACAACAAGCCATCCCATTCCTAGGTAAATCGCAGTAGATAGCCAACGCGGGGAGTGGAACCAAGTTAATTTAAACGTTACCCCTAATATAGCAAGACCATTTACGATAAAAAACAATATCCATCCAAGTTTCGTTCCTTGTAGTGTAATTAAACAAAATGGAGTGTACGTCCCAGCAATAAGAACAAAAATCATGGAATGGTCAATTTTTCTTAGGAAAGCTATAACACGGTCTTTAGCTATTACCATATGGTATGTAGCGGATGCCGAGTATAATAAAATCATACTTACCCCAAAAATAATAACAGCTGTAGTGACGAGCCAAGAACCGGAAGTAATTACTGCCTTTACAATCATTGCTACCAAACCAAAAACTGCTAAAATTGCTCCAATTAAATGGGTCCATGTGTTAATAGGTTCCCGTATATAAGAATTCATTTACTTATTCCTCCACTTCAACATGTAGTTTCGAAAACTATATATCAATCATACACGTATTGTTATCATGTAGTCAATGTTTTACTAAATAAAATATTTATTTTATAATAAAAGAAAATACAATAGGGGTTTATTATAATGCAAAATATAGATGAACTATTAGAAAAACTATATCTGGATACTCAATTAACAATAGAGGAAATACCTGATATAGATTTATATATGGACCAAGTGATTCAGTTATTCGAAAATAAGTTTTCCCAAACGAAGCGGAATGATGAAGAAAAAATACTTACCAAAACAATGATTAATAATTATGCTAAGGGTAAGTTATTTTTCCCTGTAAAGAATAAAAAATATTCAAAAGAACATATCATGCTTATCAGTATGATCTATCAAATGAAGAGTTCGTTATCTATAAATGATATCAAGAAAACATTGTCACCATTAAATAAAAAAGTTTTAGCAGAAGAGTTTTCTTTGGAGGATGTATACAATACTTATATTACTTCTAATGAGAAAAATGTGGAGCAATTTAAAAATGATAGTTCAGATATTTACAAAGAGATAGAAGATAAAATGATGGATGATAAGGATGAAGAGTATTTAAGAAAACTTCTGCTAGTTGCATCTTTTACACATATGAGTAATTTATTTCGAAGGGCCGCGGAGAAAATAGTGGATGAAATAGAAGAATAAAATCATTCTAATATTAAAGGAGTGGAAAAAATGAGTACATATCCAAAAGTTAACGAAACAAAGGAATTAATCAAGGAACTTGTTTCTATCCCAAGTCCATCTGGAAATACCGCTAAAGTCATACAATTTGTTGAGGAATATTTGAACAGTTTAAACGTAGATACAAAACGAAATCGGAAAGGTGGGTTAATTGCTACTATCCCTGGTAAAGTAGAAAATGAACATCGGATGTTAACAGCTCATGTTGATACATTAGGTGCTATGGTAAAAGAAGTAAAAAAGAATGGCAGGCTTCGTTTAGATTTAATTGGTGGATTTCGCTACAATTCAATTGAAGGAGAATATTGTGAAATTCACACTACAACAGGAAAGAAATATACAGGAACTATTTTGATGCATCAAACTTCTGTGCATGTATATAAAAATGCAGGAGAAGCGGAGCGTAATCAAAAAAACATGGAAGTTAGAATTGATGCGAAAGTGAAAAATGCAGATGATGTACGTGAACTAGGAATTGAAGTTGGAGATTTCGTTTCTTTTAATCCTCGAATAGAACTTACCGAAAATGGATTTATTAAGTCACGTCATTTGGATGATAAGGCAAGTGTGGCTATACTTCTTCAATTAATAAAACGGATAAAAGAAGAAAGTATTACTCTTCCATATACAACCCATTTTCTTATTTCTAACAATGAAGAAATAGGCTATGGAGGTAATTCAAATATTACCCCAGAAGCAGTGGAATATTTAGCAGTGGATATGGGTGCAATGGGAGATGGACAATCTACAGATGAATATACCGTATCCATTTGTGTGAAAGATGCAAGTGGTCCTTATCATTATGAATTAAGGAAACATCTTGTCAGGTTAGCCGAGGAAAATAATATCGGTTATAAGCTAGATATTTATCCATATTATGGTTCAGATGCTTCTGCTGCGATTCGTTCCGGATATGATATTGTACATGGATTAATTGGACCTGGGATTGATTCCTCTCATGCTTTTGAGAGAACCCATGAAGATTCATTAAAGGAAACAGAGAATTTGCTTTATCATTATGTACAATCTAAAATGATTTCTATATAAAAGACAAGCGGACTTACCAGTGTGGTAGGTTCGCTTTTTCATAAAGAGGTGGATTACAAATGAAATTAAGTATATTAGACCAGTCCCCAATTTCTAAAGGAAAGACTCCGAAAGACGCTTTAGAGGCATCCATTGAACTTGCCAAACTGACTGACGAACTTGGTTACCACCGTTATTGGGTAGCAGAGCATCATGATTTAGGCGGTTTAGCGTCACCGGCTCCAGATATCTTATTAGGAATTATTGGTTCGCAAACAGAACAAATCCGCATTGGTTCAGGTGCAGTATTGTTACCAAACTATAGTCCCTATCATATTGCTGAAAGATATAATGAACTTGCAACATTGTATCCAAATAGGGTGGACTTGGGACTTGGAAGAGCACCTGGTGGATCCGCAGAAGTTTCGATAGCACTTGCTGGAAACTTTTTAGAAAAGGTCCGGATGTATCCAAAATTAGTGGATGAAGTTATTCTTTTTTTACATCAAGATTTTCCAAGTGATCATATGTATGCGAAAGTCTCTGCAACTCCAGTACCAAAAACACCTCCAGTACCATGGTTATTAGGAACGAGTAATAAGAGTGCAAAGTTAGCGATTGAAAAAAGGTTACCATTTGTGTTTGGTCATTTTATGAGTAATGAAGATGGACCATCTATCGTCAAAGAGTATATGAAAAATGTTCTTAATGGGAAGTCTAATGTGATTGTTACCGTTTCTGCGATTTGTGCAGAGACGACAGAAGAAGCGGAAGAAATAGCAATGAGCAATTATTTGTGGAAAATATTACAAGACAAGGGAGAAGGAAAAGAAGGTGTTCCTTCCATTGAAGAAGCTAAAGCATATCCATATTCATTGGAGGAAAAGGAAAGAATAGAAAGAATGAAACAAAACCAAATCGTAGGGAATCCTTCTCAAGTTCGGGAGCAACTAGAGAACTTACAATCCGAATATGAAGTCGACGAATTAATGATTGTAACTATTACCCATAGCTACGAAGCTCGAAAAAAATCGTATCAGCTCTTGGCAGAGGAATTTTGTTTGGCGTGATCCTAGATAAAACAATTATATTTTAATGAAGCTTGGATAATTTGTGTATCCAGGCTTCTTTTAATCGACCTGATGAGTGCCGGAACACATCGTAAAAATCAACACACTGCAACTCATACATCCAATACATTTAAACACAAGTATTACCCCAAATACGCCTCAAGTCCTATACAAAAATATTCCTCAGGATCATTAAAAGAAAACGTAAATTTCGTTATGATGGAATCAAGATAAGGAAGGAGGAAAAATATGAAAAAATTTATGTTGTTTGCTGGAGGATTGGTTGCATTACTACTTCTTTTGGCAAATCTTGGATCAATGGTTTTATTAGGACTATCCGTTTGGTTGCTATACATTGTCTTCAAGAAGTTTGTTAGAAGTGAGTCAATTTTCGGGAAAATAGGTTGGGCTATTTTAGGCCTAATTATCGCTAGTATCGCCTTTTCCAATTTATATGCGGTAATTGGTTTGGTCGCAGCCTACGCATTGTATGTAATATATAAAAATTGGAACAAGGAAGACGATGACCCAGTAGTTCGTGTGATAGAAGATGATGATCCATTTACAAACTTTGAGCGCGAGTGGGCAGAATTAAATAAATAATTAAAGGAGCGGATTTTAATGGCAAATATTTTTACAAGAATTAAAAATGCAGTGGAAGCAGACTTACATGATGTTTTGGATAAAAAAGAACAGAAGAATCCGATTAAAGCTTTGAACCAATATTTACGTCAAGCCGAACAAGAAACGGAAAAAGTAAGAAGATTAATTGATCGTCAATACAAATTAAAAGAAGAGTTTACAAAGGAATTTGAAAAAGCAACTCATTTTGCTGAAAAACGCTTAAACCAAGCGAAAGTTGCTGAAAAGGCAAATGAAGTGGAAATGTTCGAATTTGCGATGAAGGAACACGAAGAATACAAAAATCGTGCAGACCGAATGAAAGTTTCCAAAAATGAAGCGATAGAACAATTAGATAAGCTAGAGCAAAAATATGAAGAAATGAAACATCGCTTAAAAGATATGCATTTAAGAAGAATGGATTTAATGGGTCGAGAAAATATTGCCCATGCTAACCATCAAATTAATAAAGTAATGCAACATTCAGCTGAAGAACCATATTCAAGATTCTCAGAAATGGAACGTTATATTGAAGGGCTAGAGTACAAAGTGAATCAATCTTATTTCCGAAGTACCTTTGATGGTAAAATAGACAAGCTAGAAAAGGAATTAAAAGAAAAAGAGATGGAAATATAATATTCATACAGTTATTGGTAAATCATGGTATAATACAGGCGTAACTTACGCCTGTATTCGTATATAATGAAAAGAGGAGGGGATAAAATGTTAAAACGTTTTCGTACAGATACATTTAACTGGATTTTAATTATCGGTCTTATCCTCCTCATTTTTGAAATTATTTTTTTCCATGGTGGAGCCTTATTTCAAGTGTTTTTTTCCGCCTTGTTTCTGTACATTGGTTGGAAAAACTTTTACAAACTATGGGGGAAAATTCTATTTTGGATTTTCCTAATTAGTTTTATATTTTCGTTATTTAATATTTTAGCCGTTCGATTCTTGATTGTGACGGTACTTGTTTTATGGATTCTTGATTATGCCAAAAAGAAAAAAGAGGATGAGTTTATAACACCGACACTTCCAGGAGAAGAAGTGAAACAAGGTACCATCATTCAAATGGAGCCGTTATTTGATCACACGTTATTTGAGGATCAAAAAACAGAAGAAACTGCTTATGGCTGGAGAGATATTAATATCCATAGCGTTTTTGGGGATAAAATAATCGATTTAACGAATACCGTTTTACCAAATGATACAGCCGTTATTTCGATGAGGCATTTTATGGGGAATATTGAAATCTATGTCCCTTATGAAGTAGAAGTTAGTATTCATCATAGCTCAGTTTTTGGTCGAGCTCATATTCTTGGTGAACATCATTGGAAACTAATGAATAAATCATTATTCTATCAGACGGAAAATTATGGTCGGTCTTTTCCTAGAGTAAAAATTATCACCTCAATCTTTTCTGGAGATATTGAGGTGAAGCGAATATGAATATTATTATTAGGCATATATTTACTTCTGTATTGTTTTCCATTTTACTTTCCGCTGCAATTATAAGTATAACATTCCTGTTTTTTCCTTTAAAAGAATGGATGCTGATTTGGAATGAAAAGCTTGGTAGTGTATCTTATTTACTTTGGATTATCGGAATTACCATTGTAACGGGGATTATTTTTGGCGTAACGATTGGAGTATATTGGAAACAACGGGTTTATGAGGTCGAACGTGATTTAGATGAATTAATAAAAGGGAAAAAACTTGCGATGTCTGATGACTCATATAGAGAAATGGAACAGGTAAGACATAAAATGTATGAGTTACAAGAAAAAATGAAGAAACAAGTAGAGTTGTCCCAGCGTTTGGCAACCGAACGAACAGAGGAAAGAGAGAAAGGTTTGCAAGAAATTGTAGAACAGGAGAGGAATCGTTTGGCAAGAGAGCTTCACGATTCTGTTAGCCAACAATTATTTGCATCTTCCATGATGATGTCCGCTATAAATGAATCTAACCCACCAAGTGACCAAAAGATGAAAGATCAATTACGAATGGTAGAAAAAATGATTCATCAGTCCCAATTAGAAATGCGAGCATTATTATTGCATCTTCGACCGGTCGCACTAAAAGGAAAAACATTACAAGAAGGCATAGAGGAGCTATTACGTGAGCTTACACAAAAAGTACCAATGGAAATCACGCAAAAAATAGAACAGTTCCCAATGGATAAAGGAGTAGAAGATCAGCTATTCCGTATTCTTCAAGAGTCTTTGTCCAACACCTTAAGACATGCGAAGGCGACGAATTTAAGCGTATTGTTAATCGTAAGAGATGAAACGATTATTTTTCGTGTAGTTGATAATGGAGTGGGATTTGATATGGAAAGTATGAAAACAGGCTCTTATGGATTACAAAATATGCGTGAGCGTGCTTATGAAGTTGGTGGAACCTTTAAATTAGTTAGTTTACCAAATCAGGGGACACAACTAGAAGTAAAAGTACCTATATTAGAAAAGGTGGAGGAACAAAATGATTAGAGTATTGTTTGCGGACGATCATGAAATGGTTCGTATCGGAGTTTCGTCATATCTTTCTGCCCAATCTGATATCGAAGTGGTTGCTGAGGCTGATGATGGAGCTCCCGCAGTAAAATTGGCACTAGAACTTAAACCAGATATAATTTTGATGGATCTCGTAATGAAAGAGATGGACGGTATCGAAGCAACGAAACAGATTATTCAAGCGTGGCCAGAAGCGAAAATAATTATTGTTACGAGTTTTCTGGACGATGAAAAAGTTTACCCTGCATTAGAAGCTGGTGCAACAAGTTATATGCTAAAGACATCAAAAGCAGATGAAATTGCAAAAGCAATACGTGCAACGTACGAAGGGCAATCCATATTGGAACCGGAAGTAACGGGGAAAATTATGACAAAAATGAGGAACAAAACTAAAACCGAATTATTTCATCAATTAACAGATAGAGAAATGGAAGTTTTGTTATTAATGGCAGAAGGAAAATCAAATCAAGACATTGCGAATGAGTTGTTTATTTCGTTAAAAACAGTAAAAGTACATGTTAGTAATATTTTAGGAAAATTAGAAGTACAGGATCGCACGCAGGCTGTTATTTATGCGTTTAAACATGATTTAGTGGAGTAGAAGGGTGGCTTTTATATAAGTCCGCTTTCTACTCCCTTTTATTTTACATTTTTTAAATAATCACCCATTAAGTGCAGCATTTCAATATTTTGCCTCAACCCAGAAAGGGATTTTCAAATAATTTTAAAAAAAGGGGTTGATTTTTTTGAAATTATCGAATAGACTGTATTATAACAACAAATGATAGTTGAATAACTGTTATATAAGAGAGGTGAAAGTAATGGAGAAAGTCAACTGTCCAGAGTGTGGAAAAGAAGTAGATGCAAAAAGTTATGTAATGGTTTGTGATTATTGTCTTTCCAAAAGAGAGGACTAATTTTTTTGAATATGATGTTGTACAACAGATGTGATATAAAATACTTGTAATATAACATAAATGATTTGAAATATAATGGGGATTAGGGGTGTAAAAGTGGAAACAATTTACTGTCCAGAATGTGGAAAAGAAGTAGATGCAAAAAGCTATTCAATGGTTTGTGATTATTGTCTTTCCAAAAGAGAAGATTAATTTTTTTGTATAAATTGTTATATAACAATTTGATTAAGGTGAATCTACACTATAACAAAGGAGAGGGAGTTATGCTAAATACTTCAGAAATAAAAAGCAATCAGAAAAACAGATTTGGAGAAATTCTTACACCAGAGGCAATGGAATTTATCGAGCAGCTTCATTATCATTTTGATGAACGTCGAAGGGGATTGTTAAAAAGGCGTGAGGAACTACAACAGAAGTTAAATCAAGGTATGACACTTGATTTTCTTAAAGAAACAGAAAGCATAAGAAATGGTAATTGGGTGATTAATCCTATTCCAAAGGATTTACAAGATCGCCGGGTAGAAATAACAGGACCAGTTGACCGAAAAATGATTATCAATGCTTTAAATTCAGGAGCTAAAACATTTATGGCAGATTTTGAGGATGCAACCTCACCAACTTGGGAAAATATGATTCAAGGTCAAATTAATTTAAGAGATGCCATTAGACGTGAAATAGATTTTACAGCAAATAATGGAAAAGATTATAAATTGAATGAGGAAACAGCGGTATTAATCGTTCGTCCAAGAGGATGGCATTTAGAAGAGAATAATCTTCACTATGAAGGTAGACCGATGTCTGGTAGTTTAGTAGATTTTGGACTTTATTTTTATCATAATTCGAAAGAGCTACTACGTCGGGGAAGCGGACCATATTTTTACCTACCTAAGTTGGAAAACCATTATGAAGCAAGATTATGGAATGACGTTTTTATTTACGCGCAAAACCATCTTGAAATTCCACAAGGCACTATAAAGGCGACTGTTCTAATTGAAACTATTACCGCTGCGTTCGAAATGGATGAAATCTTATATGAACTAAAAGAACATTCAGCGGGGTTAAATTGTGGAAGATGGGATTATATTTTTAGTTTTATAAAAAAGTTTCAAAATCATAAGGATGTTATTTTTCCCAATCGTTCTATTGTAACAATGGAAGTTCCATTTATGAGGGCTTACTCATTGCTAGCAATTAAGACTTGTCATAAGCGAAATGCTCCGGCAATCGGTGGAATGGCAGCACAAATCCCGGTAAAAAATGATGAGCAAGCGAACAAAGTTGCATTTCAAAAAGTTCGAGCTGACAAAGAAAGAGAGGTAAGGGATGGTCATGATGGTACGTGGGTTGCCCACCCAGGAATGGTTGAACTTGTAAAGGAAATATTTAATGAAAGAATGCCGACTCCAAATCAAATTTTTAATAAAAGAGAAGATGTAGAGGTAACGGCTGAAAAGTTATTGGAAGTTCCTACAGGAGAAATTACCGAAGAAGGAGTTCGAACAAATATTAATGTAGGGATTCTTTATACAGCTGCGTGGTTGAGTGGTATGGGCGCTGTACCTATTAACAATCTAATGGAGGATGCAGCGACAGCAGAAATCTCAAGAGCACAAATATGGCAGTGGATAAGACATCCTAAAGGAAAAATAGGTAATAAAATAGATATTACGGAGCAAATGGTTGCAACGTTAATCGATGAGGAACTGATGAAAATAAGAGAGCAAGTTGGAGAGGATGCATTTACAACAGGAAATTATGAAAAAGCTGCAACTATTTTTAGTGAATTGGTTATGCAAGAAGAATTTGCAGAGTTTCTAACAATACCAGCATATGAACAGTTAAATAATGAGGGGGAATAAAAATGGAAATGAATCGGGCGGAAAAATTAAAAAACGATTGGGATACAAATCCTAGATGGAGAGGAATTGAAAGACCATATACTGCAGAAGATGTTATTCGTTTACGGGGTTCTATAGATATAGAACATACATTAGCAACTCGTGGTGCAAATAAACTTTGGGAATCTATTAATGGGGAAGGATATATCCACGCTTTAGGGGCACTAACTGGAAACCAGGCTGTTCAACAGGTTAAAGCGGGATTGAAAGCTATATATTTAAGTGGGTGGCAAGTAGCTGCAGATGCAAATATGGCTGGACAAATGTATCCAGATCAAAGTCTATATCCAGTGAATAGTGTACCTAATGTTGTAAAGCGAATTAATCAAGCATTGCAACGTGCAGATCAAATTCATAGTGCAGAAGGAAATGAAGAAATTGATTGGTTTGTGCCGATAGTAGCTGATGCGGAAGCTGGTTTTGGCGGTCAATTGAATGTATTTGAATTGATGAAGTCTATGATTGAATCAGGTGCATCAGGTGTTCACTTTGAAGATCAATTATCGTCAGAGAAGAAATGTGGTCATCTTGGTGGGAAAGTATTACTTCCAACTCAAACAGCAGTTCGAAATTTAATTGCAGCAAGATTGGCAGCTGATGTAATGGGGACACCAACAATTATTATCGCAAGAACAGATGCAAATGCTGCAGATCTAATAACAAGTGATGTGGACCCTTATGATGAACCATTTTTAACAGGAAGTCGAACAACAGAAGGATTTTTCCGTACCCGTTCAGGAATTGACCAAGCGATTTCGCGTGGTCTAGCGTATGCCCCATATGCTGATCTGATTTGGTGCGAAACTTCTGAACCGAATATTGAAGAAGCACAAAGATTTGCTGATGCAATTCATGAAAAATATCCAACTAAACTATTAGCATATAATTGCTCCCCTTCATTTAATTGGAAGCAAAAATTAACAGATACGGAGATTGCTAGTTTTCAAAATAAATTAGGAGAAATGGGTTATAAATTCCAATTTGTAACACTTGCTGGATTTCATGCATTAAACCATAGTATGTTTGAATTAGCGAGAAAATATCGCGAAGAAGGAATGGTTGCCTATTCTGAATTACAGCAAGCTGAATTTGCAAGTGAACGTTATGGATATTCTGCTACAAGACATCAACGTGAAGTTGGTACAGGGTATTTCGATGAAGTTGCACAAGTAATCTCAGGTGGGACTTCCTCCACTACTGCACTACAAGGCTCCACCGAAATGGAACAATTTTCAAGTTAATTAAATAGATAACAACGGTATTCGCAAAGAAATAAGAGGGATACCGTTGTTTTTTTTATAGTATTATCGATTTCTGTCGCTTTTGAAACATAATTGTAACATTAATATAATATGTGTGAAACCTTTTGATGTTATACTACGACATGTTGAATATGAAAGATTTATACATATATAATAGAAAACTTGTGATAGATTTATAGAAAAAAATATGAAATTACTTGAATGGTAAAGGAAGCGGGGAAGTAAGATTGAAAAAAACAATGATAGCATTGTCTACGGTTGCTGTAATTGGCTTTAGCAGTCCAGCATTATTAAATACGGTTCATGCAGAAACCAAAGCGGAATTAACTGTAAAACAAGAAGAAATTCAAAATCAACGTGGGGATCTTAAAGCAAAGCTTTCAGATGCAGAAAGCCAAATTGCAGATGTCCTATTTCAATTAAATGATTTACAAGAAGAAATTGATCGTGTAAATCGTGCATTAGAAGAAAATCAAGGAAAGATGAATAAGACGGAAGGGGACATTTCCGCAACAGAAGAGAAAATAAAAGGATTGGAAGATGAAATTGCTAAGCTTGAGGAAGCAATTGAAAAACGTTATGATATTTTGAAAGAACGTATGAAATCTTATCAACAATCTGGTGGTTCTGTTAATTATTTGGAAGTTATTTTTGGCTCAGCCGACTTTTCAGATTTTGTTAGTCGAGTGAACGCAGTATCAAAAATTACAGAATCTGATCAAAATTTAATAGATGCACAAGAAAGAGATAAACAAAAAGTTGAAGAGAATAAAAAATCCTTAGAGGACGAGCTTGAAGGATTAAAAGAGAAAAAAGAAGAATTAAAAGGTATGCAAGAAACAATTAATGAGCAAAAAAGTCAAAAGGAAAGTAAAGCAAAAGAATTAAAAAATGAACAACAAAAATTAGAAGATCTAAAAACAGAGTTAAACTTGGAAGATAATGAATTGGCTTCACTTGAAGCAGAAGTAAAAGAAAACATGCAAACAATAACAGAACCGGCAAAAGAGACTCAAGTTGCAAATGTAAGTTCATCATCCAGTGAACAAGTTACAACTCAAAGTCAAGAAAGTAAATCTAGCGAGCCATCCAGTAAATCTGGTGAATCATCTAGTAAATCTAGCGAACCATCCGGTAAATCTGACGAATCATCTAGTAAATCTAGTGAACCATCCAGTAAGTCTAATGAATCATCTAGCAAATCAACAAAATCAGAAACAAGTAGTAAGCAGGGCGACTCAAACACAGATACAAAATCAAGTGGAGGCATTCAGGCAGCTATCAATGCTGGGTTTGGTCATATAGGTACTCCATATGTATGGGGTGGTAAAGCTCCAGGTGGTTTTGATTGCTCCGGGTTCGTATCATGGGCATTTGCACAAGCAGGAATATCTATTCCATCAAGTACATCTGCGTTACAAAGTGTAGGTACAAAGGTTTCTTATAGTGAAGCACAACCTGGTGATTTAGTATTTTTTGATACGTATAAAACAAATGGACATGTTGGTATCTACTTAGGTGGAGGTCAATTCATCGGTGCACAAAATTCCACTGGTTTAGACGTAGCAAATATGTCTAGTGGATACTGGAAAGATCATTTCTCTGGACATGTTCGACGAGTAAGATAAAATTGTAAAACAAATAGAAAAACCACCTAAATGAGGTGGTTTTTTTATTTGTGAAAGATAAAAGTTCATATGAAAAGAGTTCTAGAGATACTCATTCTCTAGAACTCTTGTTTATACTTCTTCATCTAAAAATTTACTATTTACAAATCCTGTAAAGTCATCGGTTGTAATTTTAACCCAGCCCTCATCATTATCGATATTTTCCGCTTTTACTTTTTGATTTAATGTAACAACGCCTACAATCTCACTGTTAGTGTTTGGGTCACTCCTAACATTTAATAAATCCACGTTCACGTACTTTGTAGTTGGCATAGTTTTATCTTGGTCTTCTTCCGTAGAGACATCATTATCTTTATCCACTTTTTCTACATCTTTTACGTTTTCTTTCCTTTTGTCTTTGTTGTCATTTAAATTTATATTTTCATTCGTTTCCGCTGTTGCAAAATCAGGATTTAAAAAGTTATGCTGCATAATAATAACGAAGGCGATGAAAGCGATGGTTAGTATAAATAATAAAAATGTCAAAAAACCTCGTTTTTTATTCATATTACTTCTTCTCCTATTACATTTTTCTACCAAGAATAGTATACATCAAATAAAAGATTAGTTGAAGTAAAACTCTAATTCTTTAATAGGTTATGTAACGGACAATGGAAACAAGAATGAAAGAGACACTTAACGTAGTAAAAACATATAGGAAAGCTATTTTGTACTTTTTGTCGAAAATTAATTCTAATGTTTCATTACCAAAAGTGGAGAATGTCGTGTACGCTCCACAAAAACCTACACCTAATAAGGCCCAAATCGAAGCGGTTATTTGGCCATTCACATGTAGGTAGTAAATAAATGCTAGTAAAAGAGATCCGGAAATATTGGCAATCCACGTCCCTATTAAACGTTTCCCGGTTATTTGTGAGATATAGAATCTAAGAATACTACCAAAAAATCCCCCTAAAGCAACTAAAATAATATTCATTTATTTCATATCCTGCCTTTTATTTGCTAATTTAAAGCCCACATAACAGCTTAGTAAACCGCCGAACATACTTAAACCTACATATAAGATGCTTAGCACGGCATTTTGTTGCCACAATTGAATGGTTTCTAATGCAAAAGTGGAATAAGTAGTAAATGCTCCAATTACCCCAGTTGTAAGGCCAGTTAAAAATTCTGGAGAAAGTTTTTCTTTAATGGATTGGTGTTGTAATAAAAATGATAAAATAAAGCAACCTAATAGGTTAGCAGCTAGTGTGCCGATTGGAAAGTTTTCAAAGTAAGAAAAAGCGGATGAGATTCCATATCGACTAACTGCACCAATCATTCCTCCAATCCCAACCGCTATATATAATTTTCTATTCAATTGTTTTGACAATTTGGACACAATCCATATATTTCGAATTTATGACCTTCAATTGCATAGTTAGCCAAAGATTTCTTGACATCCGCCATAGGACACACATCAATTGCTTTTGTGCGCCCACATTCATTACAGATAAAATGGTGATGATGATGCTTAGCACAGTTCATACGAAAATGCTTCTCCCCATTTAATTCCGTCGTCTCTAATATGCCCATTTCTTTATACAAGTGAAGGTTCCGATAAATGGTATCAAAGCTCACTGTCTCGTTGTCGTTTTCTAGATGTGTAATTAAATCCTTTGCAGTTCGATAACCATCTTGTTCAGAAAAATAGTCTAAAATATCTTTTCTTTTGCCTGTTGCTTTATAGCCATTATGTTTCAAGAGATCTATTGCTTCGTTTACGTTCATTTGATTTCCCTCGCTTTTACAGCTTTAAAAAACTTTAACCGTTTCATTCCGATTGAAATTAATAAAATAAGGATAGATACCATCACGATTGTTCCACCGGGTGGAATGTTTAAATAATAGCCTGATATTAAACCTATAATAATAGCTAATTCACCAAATAGGATGGATAATCCAATCATTTGTTTAAACCCTTTTGCTATGCGCATTGCCGCGGCTACTGGTAGTGTCATAAGTGCTGATACGAGTAATACCCCAACAATACGAATGGAAGCGGCAATAACTAGGGCTGTTAAGACAATAAATAATAAATGAATAGTTTTCGAGTGTAACCCAGATACAGTTGCATGCTCTTCATCAAATGATAAGGTAAATAATTCTTTATAAAATATAGTAACCATAAATACAACAAAAATAGAAATGGTTACAATCATCAAAAAGTCACTTCTACTAACAGCGGATACAGAACCAAATAAATAGTTAAATAAGTCGTTATTAAATCCGTTAGCTAACGCGATAAAAATAACACTTAAACCAACACCGCCTGATAGAATAATAGGAATTGCGATTTCTTGGTATGCCTTATATACACTTCTCAGTCTCTCGATTAGAATGGAACCAATGACGGAGAAGATCATCCCCCCAAGTAATGGACTAAAAGAAATAACAAGTAATTTTTCCAACATTAATCCAAAAGATATTCCTGCAAGCGTTACATGTGAAAGGGCATCGGCGATTAGGGATAGCCTTCTTACTACAATAAAAGTTCCTAGTAAGGGGGCAATAATACCAATTAATAACCCAGTTAAAAATGTATAACGTAAAAAATCATATTGAAAAAAATCAGCTAACAAGACGACGCCTCCTTTCTAATGGTTATGTTCAACGACATGAACTGGGTAACCGTAGAAATTAGATAGTTCCTTCTCTGATAAGGAATGGTATTCTTCCGGTTTACCGTGAAAATGTAATGTTTTATTGAGACAAACAATATCGGTAGCATGTTCAGTCATTATACCAGTATCATGCGTAACCAAAAGAAGCGTGATGTTTCTCTTTTCATGTAGTTGGTGTAATAAGTCATAGAAACGCCTTACGTTTTCATAGTCAATCCCGACCGTTGGTTCATCTAATATTAATAATTCCGGATCACTGACAAGTGCTCTAGCAATAAAGACACGTTGTTGCTGTCCGCCTGAAAGATTCCCGATATTCTGGTACGTGTATTCTGACATCCCAACTTGATCAATAGCATGAAGTATTTTTTCTTTATGTTTTTTATTCATAAATTTAAAGTAGCCAATTTTAGCAGTAAGTCCAGTTGAAACAACTTCAAAAACAGTTGCAGGAAAGCCACGGTTAAAGGAGTTTGCTTTTTGGGATACGAAGCCGATTTTACTTCTTCCTTTAAATTTACTAACAGGTTCTTCATAAATATTGATTGTACCTTCATCAGGCTTTAATATACCAAGCAATAATTTAATTAAAGTTGTTTTTCCGCCACCATTTGGTCCGGTTAACCCCATAAGGGAACCTTGGGGTATTTCGAAATTGATATGATCAAGAACTATTTTATCTTCATAAGCATACGTAACATTTTTCATTGATACTACTGGTTTTCCCAAACGAACACCTCCTAACAATTTATTTAGCTAGTTACTTGATTTAAGGTTGCTAGATTTTTCTTCATTAAAGTTAAATAATCTTCATGATTTCGAATGTCTTCATCCGTTAATACGGCTAAATTATGAATGACTGCTGTTTCCGCGCCGATTTCTTGTTGAATTACTTCAGATAAACGATTAGAAGAATTTTGTTCAAAAATAATGTATTTTAATTTACTCTTTTTTGCTTGATTAATGATATTGGTTAACTCTTTTTGTGATGGCTCACTACTAGAAGATAGCCCATTAATGGCAATTTGTTGGATACCGTATCTTTCTTTCCAATATCCATACGCTGCATGTGTAACTAAAATTTTATTATTTTGTTTGTCTTTAAGCGTGTTTTTAAAGTCCTGATCTAGTTCCAGTAAATCCTCTTCTAATTTTGCAAAATTTTTATTATAAAGTGATTCTTGTTCTGGATTTAAATTAATCAGTTCTTGCTTAATAATATTGGACATTTCTAACATGCGGATTGGATCAATCCATATATGAGGATCATGATCACCATGATGATGTCCATCATGATCCTCATTTTGTTCTGCATGTTCGTCTCGTTCTTCAGATTCCTCTACATGAAAGAGTTCTTCATGTTTACCTAATTCTATTAGTGCCACATCTTGATTACCTAGCGCATCAGCAGCTGTTTCCGCAAATGCCTCCATTCCTGCACCTAAATAAAAAAATGCATCACTTTTAGCAATATTTGTTATATCTTTTGAAGTAGGTTCGTAGGAATGCGCATCTACTCCCGGAGGATAGACGGATTCTACTGTAACACTATCTCCGGCAATCCTTTCAATCGCATATTGAATAGGATAGAGTGTCGTATATACTTTGAGGGATTCATTACTTTTTGTTTCTGATTCATTATTAGAATTACATCCAAACATGGTTGCTGCGATAATAAACAATAGGATAAATACCTTACCAATTCTCATTTAATTTGTCTCCTCTGCAACTAAAATACTTAAATATAATAACGTAATGATTCCGATTTGTAAATAAGAATGATTACGATTATGATATTTTTTTTGAATAAGTTGCGTCTTTTAAGTCCAATGTTTACAGTTATCACCATTTTTAATGAATAAACTTATTGCGAAATATCAGAATATAGTATATAGTGTAAATAGGAAAATAAGTAATTGATATTTTTTTTGAACTTAAAATGAATGAGTATTCACTCAGTATTTCGAAGGGGGATGAAGTATGAATTACAAAGTAAAGAAAGCTGCAGTTTTAGGGTCTGGTGTAATGGGTTCTGGTATTGCTGCGCATCTTGCTAACAATGGAATTCCTGTTTTAATGCTTGATATTGTTCCCAGGGAATTAGCTAATGATGAAGAAAAGAAAGGCCTAACACTGGATCACCCGGCTGTTCGAAATCGCTTTGCAGCAAATGGTAAAAAAGCGTTATTAAAGCAAAAACCTTCACCTATTACATCGAAAAAAAGTCTCGACTTAATTGAAATAGGTAATTTAAATGATGATTTAAAAAAATTATCTGAAGTAGATTGGATTATTGAAGTTGTTCTAGAGAACCTTGAAGTAAAAAAGGATGTTCTCTTAAAAGTAGATCAGTACCGGAAATCTGGATCAATCGTATCCACTAATACATCTGGTATTTCTGTAAATGCAATGATTGCAGACTGTTCAGATGATATGAAAAAACATTTCTTAGGGACACATTTCTTTAACCCGCCAAGATACTTGAAATTACTGGAAGTTATTCCAACGAATGATACAAAACCAGAAGTTTTAACTTTTATGAAATCTTTCGGAGAAGAATTTTTAGGAAAAGGTGTAGTTGAAGCGAAGGATACACCTAACTTTATAGCCAATCGAATTGGAACACATGGATTACTTGTCACGGTTAAAGAGATGTTAAAGAGAGGGTATAGTGTTGGTGAAATTGATTCTGTTACAGGACCAATGATTGGCCGACCAAAAAGTGCAACATTCCGAACATTAGATGTTGTTGGTTTAGATACTTTCATCCATGTTGCTCGAAATGTATATGACCATGTAGATGGAGATGAGAAAGAGGTTTTTGAAATTCCTAAATTTATGCATCAAATGAATGAAAAAGGTTGGATTGGTGCTAAGGTAAATCAAGGATTCTATTGGAAAAAAGGAAAAGAAATTTTGGAAATCGACCCTTCAACGCTTGAATATGAGGAAAGAAGGAAGCTAAAAACGAAAGTAACAGAGATGGTAAAGCAACAAAAAGGTGTCAATAAAAAGTTGCAGACACTTCTGAATGCTCCGGGAGACAAGGCTAGTGATTTAGTATGGGCTATTTTAAAACCAACATTACTTTATTCAGCCGAACTAGTTGGAGAGATTTCTGATGATATTGTAGCGATTGATCAAGCAATGAAATGGGGATTTGGTTGGGAAGTAGGCCCATTTGAGACTTGGGACGCAATAGGACTAAGAAAATCGGTTGGTCGAATGCAAAAGGAAGGGGATACAGTTCCTAGATGGGTACTTAATCTATTAGAAGATGGATATGAATCCTTTTACAAATATGATAGTCATGAAGATTACTTCTATGATCAAGGAGAATATAAACTCCTTCCTCATAATAAAAAGGAAATTAATATTCAACGATTAAAAGAAAGTAAAGGTGTCATTAAACATAATCCAGGTGCAAGTTTAATAGATATGGGTGATGGTGTTGCATTACTAGAATTTCATTCGAAGAGTAATGCTTTAGGAATAGATTCGATCCAGATGATTCATTCCGCTATTGAAGAAGTAGAAAAAAATTATGAAGGACTTGTTATCGGGAATCAAGGGAGAAACTTCAGTGTCGGTGCAAATTTAGCACTTATGCTTATGGAAGCACAGGATGATAATTTTGATGAACTTGATTTAGTCATTCGCCAATTTCAAAATATAGGAATGAAAATTAAATATAGTGAAAAACCAGTAGTTAGTGCTGTGTTTAATATGACGTTGGGTGGTGGCGCAGAAGTAGCTTTACCTTCTACCTCTGTTCAAGCATCTGCCGAAACGTATATGGGACTTGTCGAAGTTGGAGTTGGTTTAATTCCTGGTGGTGGAGGAACGAAAGAACTTTATTTGAAACAATTACGTCAAATCCCTGAAGGTATATCAATTGATTTAGGTAAGGTAGCGAATGATGTTTTTGAAAAAGTGGCTACTGCTAAAGTTTCGGCATCTGCAGCGGAGGCTATTGAAAACGGATTCCTTGGTAATGGCGATAGTATAAGTGTGAATTCAGACTATCTATTACATGATGCGAAAGAAAAAGTATTAGCTTTATCTAAGACAGGATATAAAGCGCCAATTCGTGAAAAGATCCCTGTTGTTGGGGAAGCAGGATATGCTGCTATGCTGATGGGTGCTAAATCACTTCAATATGGAGGCTATGCATCTGAACACGATATTAAAATCGCGGAAAAATTAGCCTATGTTTTATCAGGTGGACGTATAAGAGAAGGAAGTATCATTGATGAGCAAGTAATGTTGGATCTGGAAAGAGAAGCGTTTTTAAGTTTAATTGGAGAGCCTTTAACTCAAGCAAGAATGCAACACATGCTATTGAAAGGTAAGCCACTACGTAATTAAGGGGGCGGTAAAATGAAAGAAGCTGTTATTGTTTCAGGGGCGAGAACCCCTGTGGGAAAAGCATTTAAAGGTTCCTTAGCAAATACAAGACCTGATGATTTGGCGGCATTAACTATAAAAGAGACATTAAAACGTGCAGATGATTATGATGGAAACATAGATGATGTCATTATCGGTTGCGCCATGCCAGAGGCTGAGCAAGGTATGAATATGGCCCGCAACGTAGCAGGGTTGGCTGGTTTAAGTCATGATGTTCCAGGGGTAACGATCAATCGTTATTGTTCATCAGGTTTACAGTCAATTGCTTATGCTGCAGAAAGAATTATGGTCGGAGCAAGCGATACGATTATTGCTAGTGGAGCAGAATCGATGAGCTTAATACCAATGGGAGGACATGTGATTAAGCCAAACGTGAAATTAGTTGAGAATGCACCCGGGTATTACATGAGCATGGGTCATACAGCCGAGGAGGTAGCAAGTCGTTTTGGCATATCTAGAACTGACCAAGATGAGTTTGCGACAAGAAGTCATGAACGTGCTGCTAAAGCTATTCAAGAGGGACGCTTTACAGATGAAATTGTTCCTGTTGATGTAAAGGAACGTGTTTTAGGAAATAACAATAAAATAGATGAAGAATCCTTTACGTTTAAAATCGATGAAGGAGTGAGACCGGAAACGAGTGTAGAAACGTTATCCAAGTTACGTCCAGCTTTTAAAAATAAAGGGACTGTAACAGCAGGTAATTCCTCACAAATGAGTGATGGAGCTGCTTCCGTTTTAGTAATGGATCGGGAAAAGGCAAAATCAATTGGATTAACCCCAGTTGTTAAATTCCGCTCCTTTGCGGTTGCAGGAGTTGAACCTGAAATTATGGGGGTTGGCCCCGTAGCTGCTATTCCCAAAGCATTACAAATTGCAGGATTGGAATTATCTGATATAGGTTTATTTGAATTAAATGAAGCATTTGCTGCACAAGCAGTACGCGTCATTCATGCTTTGGACTTAGATATCGATAAAGTAAATGTCAACGGTGGGGCAATTGCTCTTGGCCATCCACTCGGCTGCACTGGTACAAAATTAACCCTAACCTTAATGAATGAAATGAAGCGTAGAGATGTTCAATTTGGTGTCGTTACCATGTGTATCGGTGGGGGCATGGGGGCAGCCGGTGTATTTGAACTTTTATAGGATGTTCAAAAAGTACGGTAAAAATGACATGCCCCTGCAAAAGGGGTATGCCGACGTTGGGCGCAAAGCCGCCTTGAACTTCTCGGTCCTTTTTATCCTCCTTTTTGAACACTCAATTTTATAAAAACTAGTAATCTATTTTAGAAAGGATGAAGAAAATGAGTGAAACAAAGGAAAAATTATTTAAAGGTGGAGCATTTTTAACAGAAGACTTAACAAGTGACGATGTTATAACACCAGAAGATTTCAATGATGAACAAAAACTGATTGCTAAAACAACACATGATTTCGTTGATAAAGAGGTATTACCAAACATAGAAGAGTTAGAAAATCAGAACTTCGATTTAAATAAAAATCTTCTTAAAAAGGCTGGAGAATTAGGTCTACTAGGAGCTGATGTCCCAGAAGAATATGGTGGATTAGGTTTAGATAAGACAAGTTCTGCTCTAATTACAGAAGAATTCTCAAGAGCTGGTGGTTTTTCCCTTTCTTATGGTGCACACGTAGGGATCGGTTCTCTTCCAATCGTATTTTTTGGTAATGAAGAACAAAAGAAAAAGTACTTACCAAAACTTGCAACTGGTGAACTAATTGCAGCATATGCGCTAACAGAATCTACATCAGGGTCAGATGCATTGGGAGCCAAAACAACCGCAGTTTTAAATGAGGCTGGAACACATTATGTATTAAATGGCGAAAAACAATTTATTACGAATTCTGCTTTTGCTGATATATTTGTAGTCTATGCAAAGATTGATGGAGAACACTTCAGTGCCTTTATCGTTGAACGAGACTATCCGGGAGTTTCTACTGGTGTGGAAGAAAAGAAAATGGGAATTAAATCATCCTCTACACGAACGCTAGTTTTAGATGATGCACAGGTCCCAGTAGAGAATCTTTTAGGTGAAAAAGGGAAAGGACATAAGATAGCCTTTAATATTCTTAATGTTGGAAGATATAAATTGGCCATTGGCGGAATTGGTGGGGCAAAAGATGCACTTGAAGCTAGTGTGAAATATGTAAATGAACGTAAGCAATTTAATACGAAGATTTCTAGTTTTTCTTTAACACAGGAAAAACTCGCTACGATGGCTGCAAGTATCTATGCTAATGAAAGTTCTGTATATCGTACAGTTGGATTATTTGAACAAAGAATGGGAGCCTTAACAGATGAGCAATTAAATGATGGAAGGGAAGTAGCTGCAGCTATAGCCGAATATCAAATAGAATGTTCATTAAATAAATTTACGGCTACAGAAGCATTGGATTATGTAGTAGATGAAGCAGTTCAATTACATGGTGGAAATGGATTTATTCAAGAATATGCAGTTGAAAGAATGTACCGTGATTCAAGAATTAATCGTATTTTTGAAGGAACAAATGAAATTAACCGATTGATTGTACCTGGAACTTTATTGAAGAAGGCGATGAAAGGTGAATTACCTTTAATGCAACAAGCTCAAGATCTTCAAGAAGAATTAGTAACGAAGATGCCTGAACAGGTTGGAACTGGTACATTGGAACAAGAGAAATACTTACTTAAAAATGCGAAGAAAATCGTATTGTTTGCTGCAGGGTTAGCTGTTCAAAAATACCAGCAAAAGATTGAATTTGAGCAGGAAATCCTTGTGAACTTGGCAGACATGGTTTCCGAGGTTTATAATATGGAAGCGGCTATTCTACGGACAGAAAAGGCAATAAAAAAATCCGGAGAAGCAGCTAATAACCAAAAACTTCTTTATACACAAGTGTACGTACAAGAAGCATTTAATCGTGTGGAAGCTGATGCGAAAGAAACGATTATCGCTGCCAGCGAAGGAGATACTTTACGTATGATGTTATCTTCCTTACGTAAATTAACACGTCACAACCCAATTAACGTTGTGAAGAAAAAGCGTGAAATTGCCGCTAAAATTATTGAAGAAGAAAAATATGTAGTTTGATTTTGAAAGAACAAAGGCGCTGGAGCTGGACGTGGCCTTCTCTGAATAATTATCCACATGCAGCGAATTTTATAATTCCCTGGTAAACAAAGAAAAAGATATGATTCCCGAAATATAATGGGAATCATATCTTTATTTGCTTTTCAGGTTGAGTTGTACTGATATTCAGCGAGTGAATACTGATAACTTGGTATGAATGCTATAGTTTCATGTTTGATTCTAGTAAAGTCTATCTATCGCCAGTGATAAGTCAAACTAATGTATTTAGCTGGAAAACATGATAAGATAGAAGAAATGATCATGAGCAAGGAGTGTACATAATGGCATTAACTTTTTACTGGTATCCAAACTGCGGAACATGTAAAAAAGCAAAAAAATGGTTTGATGATAATCAAATAGAGTATCATGCAATTCATATTGTAGAAGAAACACCTACAAAAGAAGAGTTATTAAGTCTCATAAAGAAGAGCGAATTACCTGCAAAGAAATTCTTTAACACAAGTGGGAAAAAATATAGAGAATTAAATATAAAAGAAAAGATTAAGGATGCATCCACAGAGGAAATGGCAGAAATTTTATCTTCAGATGGGATGCTAATTAAACGTCCGATAGTTACAGATGGAAATAAAGTAACGGTTGGATTTAAAGAAGAGATGTTTACAGAAAATTGGTTATAGAGGTTGTTCAAAAGTCTGGTGAAAAAAACACTGCGAATTTAGCTGATCTTGGCCCTTTTTGAACAGCATTATAAACATAAGTTTTTCCTATAAGTAATAGGATTATACAAACGAACATTTGGAGGGATAGATGATGAGTTTACCAAAAGATTTATTATATTCAAAAGAGCATGAATGGGTAAAAAAAGAAGGGGATAACGTACGTATTGGGATTACGGACTTCGCACAAGATGAACTAGGAGATATTGTATTCGTGGAACTGCCTGAAGTGGGCGATGAGATTAAATTAAATGAACCATTCGGTAGTGTTGAATCAGTTAAAACGGTGTCTGAGCTATACGCTCCAATAACCGGAAAAGTAGTTGAAGTAAATGATGAATTAGAAGATCATCCAGAATTTGTGAATGAGTCACCTTTCGAAAAAGCATGGATGATTGTAGTAGAACCATCAAGTGAGTCTGAATTAGATTCAATGTTGAAGCCAAATGAGTACGAGGAACTAATAGATAATTAAAACAAAAAAACATGGCTAACGTACATTTATTCTAAAAAGCGTATAGTTATCCTCCATTTTATCATATACTTATGTAAACAGGATACTTATAACGAGCATCTTACTTGCTTACATGGGGAGTGCTGTGTGATGATAACGTCTGATTCGGAAAAAGTAATCATTGTAGAAGGGTTGACCGATAAACGTCAAATCGAAAAAGTTATCAATGACGACGTAACGATTGTCTGTACGAACGGTACACTAGGAGTAGAGCGATTTGACGAGATGTTAGAAATGTATCAATTAGATGATAGGGATGTTTTTATTTTAGTGGACGAAGATCGTTCAGGAATAAAACTCAGAAAGCAGCTTGCGCGTGAATTACCACATGCTGATCATATTTATGTAAGTAGTGAATATAGGGAGGTTGCAACAACACCCGAACATATCCTTGCAACTACACTAGTTGGTAAACATTTCTCAGTTAACCCTTTATTCTTAATAAAAGAATTTTAAATGATTATTCGTTCAATTTAATCGGTATAGGGTGGTTTCATTGCAAGAAATAACAGAACAAGCATTAAATGAAGAAAGATATCTATTATATATTTACACCCCTTTTTGCGGAACATGTAGTGTGGCAAGAACGATGTTAGAAAAAATCGAATCTGTTCATAAAGAAACCATTTTTTATGAAATGAATGCATCGTATTTTCCAGAATTTATGTATGACAACAAGATTGAAAGTGTTCCATGTTTACTTATTAAAGAAGAAAATCAAATAAAAGAAAAAATCTATGCTTTTAGGTCTATAGGAAATATTTATCGTTATTTAATTCAGTATAAGCCAGAGTTATTTGGAAATAACTGAAGTGAAATCGACAAAAGCCGGTTTATTTTTGATCGGTAGGACAGAAAATACTCTCCTATCTGTCTGAGTTAACTAAGGCATTCTCTTAAAAAGCTTGACGACATGCCAAGTTTCCTAAGGGGATATGTAACTTTGCTTCGTTATTTGACAAACCTAAGGGCATAGTGCTATCATGGTTTTAATATTATACTAGTAAGCTATCAATCTCTTATCAAGAGCGGTGGAGGGACAAGGCCTGAAGAAACCGCGGCAACCTTCAAACAATGTTGTTTGAAAAAGGTGCTAATTCCTGCAAAGCATATTGCTTTGAAAGATGAGAGAATGGAATGACATAGTAAGCGTCTTTCTGTTCTCATGTTCAGAAAGGCGTTTTTTATTTTAGTATACATTTGTATCACACGATTATTGCAAGTATTTCCAATGCTAGATGTTGTATACTAAAAGAGATTCTAGCTGAATGAAGGAGGATTCGTTTTGATTTCAATTAAAGGGTTACGTAAGGTTTATACATCAGACAATAAGAAATTAACAGCGGTAGATGATTTAACCCTTGATATAGAGAATGGTGAGATTTTTGGTGTCATAGGCTACAGTGGTGCTGGAAAAAGTACATTCGTACGACTACTAAACCGCCTGGAGGAACCAACTGAAGGAAATGTTATTATTGATAAACAAGAAATCACCTCATTAACAAAGAATGAGTTGCGCTCCGCACGAAAGGAAATTGGGATGATTTTCCAACACTTCAATTTGTTATGGTCCCGTACGGTTGAAGATAATATCTCTTTTCCACTTGAAATTGCAGGGGTTTCCAAAGAAAAAAGAGTAAAAATAGTCCAAGAATTAATTGACTTAGTAGGGTTATCTGGTAGAGAAAAAGCATACCCTTCTCAATTAAGTGGAGGTCAAAAGCAACGTGTTGGGATAGCACGTGCATTAGCAAACAATCCGAAAGTATTGCTTTGTGATGAGGCAACTTCGGCACTAGATCCAGAAACAACCAATGCTATTTTAGATTTATTAGTCGACATTAACCAGAAGCTTGGTCTCACAGTCATTTTGATTACTCATGAAATGAATGTGATTCGTAAAATTTGTAATAGGGTTGCCGTAATGGAAAAAGGGAAAATCGTGGAGCAAGGTGATGTCCTTGATGTTTTTTCTCATCCCAAACAACCTGTGACGAAAAAATTCGTAGCTCAGTTAATGGAGCCGGGTTCTGAAGATGAAACAGAAGATATTGAGAATCTGTTACATAATGTAAACCATGACGGTGTTCTATTACGTTTGCGTTTTATCGGAGAGTCAACAAATCAGACTTTAATAAGTCAATTAGCGAAGAAATTCCCAATTGACATTAATATTTTGCAAGGTAAAATTACGCAGACACAAACAGGTGGATTTGGAACATTAATTACGCAATTTATAGGTAATGAAAAAGATATTAGTAATGCGATTGAATTCATTCACCATGAAACCTCAGTAGAAGTGGAGGTTATACGTAATGCTGACTAATATAAAGATGGAAGATATATGGACTGCAACTTATGAAACCTTTTATATGACTATTATCGCACTTATTGGTACAGCTATTATAGGTATTATCCTTGGTTTACTATTATACTTAACATCTAAAGATGCAATTTGGGAAAATACAACTTTTAACGTTATCGTTGCGAGTATTGTCAATGTCTTTAGAGCTATTCCTTTTATCATATTAATACTATTACTTTTCCCATTTACGAATTTTCTTGTAGGAACGGTTCGGGGACCTACAGCTGCTCTACCGGCCCTGATCATCGGATCGGCACCTTTTTATGCTAGATTAGCTGAAATTGCTTTTCGTGAAGTAGATAAAGGGGTAATCGAAGCGGCAAAATCTATGGGGGCAAAAACAAGTACGATTATTTTTAAAGTGCTTATCCCTGAATCAAAACCAGCTTTAGTTTCTGGTTTAACCGTAACCGCCATAGCATTAATTGGGTATACCGCAATGGCAGGTGTTATCGGCGCCGGGGGACTAGGGGACTATGCATATTTTTACGGATTCCAGAGAAGGCAATTTGATGTTGTTTTACTATGTACGATTCTGATTTTAATTATCGTTTTTATTTTCCAATTTATTGGAGACTATATCACTAATAAAATGGATAAAAGATAGACAAGCTTAAACGGGCAGTAAGACCCCCACCTCAAGCTTAAGGGGAACAAAGAAGTCAACTACCCGTTAAGATCCGATAAAAGCGACTAACCATCAGTGGGGATGAAGGAAAATCCCTACTGATGGAAGTCTTCTTTATAAGCAAAAAATAATAAGGGGAGAGAGTAAATATGAAGAAATTATTAGGTACATTACTAGTCTTACTTTTCACCATCGTGTTAACTGCTTGTGGTGGATCATCAGATGAGAATTCAGCAAATGAATCAACAGAGGATGCGGAAATCACCATTGGCGCTTCTAGTACCCCACATGCTGAAATTTTAGAAGAGGCAAAACCACTCTTAGAAAAAGAAGGTATTACATTAAATATTGAAGAATACCAAGATTATGTTTTTCCAAATGATGATTTGGCAAATGGCAAATTAGATGCGAACTTTTTCCAACACATTCCATATCTAGAGCAAACAATTGCTGACACTGGAAATGATTTAGATTATTTTGATGGAATTCATGTAGAGCCAATGGGTGTTTATTCTAAAAATATTAAAAGTATAGAAGATATTCCTGATGGCGCAGAAGTCATTATGAGTCGTTCTGTTGCTGACCATGGTCGTGTCCTTGCATTGTTCGAGGCACAAGGTTTAATTACGTTAGATAAGAATGTTAAAAAAGCGGAAGCAACGGTAGACGATATTGTGGATAATCCTCATCATTTAACATTTTCACCTGACGTTGATGCAGCATTCTTACCAGAAATGTATGAATCAGAAGCAGATGCTTTAGTAGCAATTAATACGAACTATGCCATTGAAGCAGGATTAAATCCTTTAGAAGATGCAATATTTATTGAAGATGAAAATTCACCATACTTGAACGTAGTTGCTGTTCGCGCTGAAGATAAAGATAATGAAGCAATTAAAAAATTAGTGGAAGTTCTTCACTCAGAAGAGATTCAAAACTTTATATTAGAAAAATATGATGGTGCAGTAGTTCCAGTAGGACAAAATGACAAATAAACATTAGTATTTGGCAGGATAATAAAGCAATTTTGTATAACTTAATCATATATGATTGGAAGAGTGTTATACGTTCATGAATCGAACTATATCCTTTGAATTTCATGTTGTAAGATAAAACATCAAGTGCTAAAATTATTTTATACCTTTTGAAAGGATGATTAAGTTATACATGAAGTATACACATGAAATGGAAAAGGCTATGGAAAAGTCTCATGGGATGAACTATTCTGAATATGAAAGAAAACTCTCTAATCGTATGAAAGTTGAAAGACGACGTGAACAAGATTACGCATTGAGTAAAAAAATTGTTGCAGAGGCTACATCTCAAATTCATAAATAAATTAAAAAATGCTGGTACTTACTTAGTGCCAGCATTTTTTGATGAATTTTGTCTGTCTGGGTTCGATTACTCGCCCCAACGTAATGATTTGCATAAGTGCAACTAAGGTATCGTCCGAGCCTTCTAAGTAAATATTAGAGCAAATTTAGCAATTCGGCATTTTAAGTTATATTTTTTGCTTTTATCTTATAAAACCTATATTCTAGAGTCTACTAGTTAATAAG
>NZ_JAHHXM010000069.1 GCF_019037185.1 Oceanobacillus caeni | reverse complement strand
AGCGATGGCGGAGAGGTCACACCTGTTCCCATACCGAACACAGAAGTTAAGCTCTCCAGCGCCGATGGTAGTTGGGGATTCCCCCTGCGAGAGTAGGACGCCGCCAGGCAAATTTATAAAAAGCCAGGATACAAATTTATTGTATCCTGGCTTTTTATAAAGGAAAGAAAATTAAAATTTTGATCTACCACAGCATTCCTAGCTGTAGTATTTTTAATATTAGGGTCTGTTATATAGGTAAATGTTGATAATGATCCTGCTACCTCTCTGAAACCTTGATATAATCAATATTTGGAGAAGTTATCAAGGTGAGTAAGTTTAAAAGGAATGTTATTATTTTCTAACTCCTGTTTTAATACCTTACAATACGGACAACTTGTCATTATATAAATTTCAATCATAATCATTACCTCCGAACAATTTAAATTAGCAGACTATTATGTTATCATAAAGAAAAATATAGAAATTAAGGAGACTCCTTACATGAAACGATACAGTATAATTAGTTACACAGCATTAATTTTAGGTTTAACTTCCTTCCTATCGTTAACTCCGCTGGCAATATCTAGGGGTTTTTCAACCTTTTTGTTAGTTTTATCGATTAGTGGTTTAATCTTATCCCTATATGGATTATTTAAAAAAACAGAACAAAAATCCCTTTTGTTAGTAGCACTTATTACCTAAGCATGGTTCCCCACCACCATCTTATTTATAATGTGGGTAATGGTTTAAAAAAAGATTTGCATCCTATTAAACTCATAAAACTCATACTACCACCCAGATTGTTTTAGTTCAATAATCAACATTTAGAATAATTAAAAGCTTAAAGTATGGTGGGTAAAGCTCTTTGTAGTATTAAGTTTACATAAAAACACAGAATATCGGTATACTATGTTAAAATTAATTAGAATATTGGGAATTATACGAAGGAAAGGGAGAAATGAACATATGAATATATTAGTGTTTGGTGCAGGGGCAGTAGGTGCTTACTTTGGTGGAAGAATGTTAGAAGCAAACTATTCTGTATCATTTTTTGTTAGAGAAAAGCGTGCAAAGCAGTTAAAAAAAGAAGGCTTAAAATTAATAAGCCCAGAAGGTGAGTTTGAAACAAAAAATGTTACCCTATATACGTCTGAGAAAGAAGTGAAAAATATTGATTTAGTTATTCTAGCAGTGAAGGGATATCATTTAGACAGTGTCATTCCACAATTAAAGTTGATTACGGAACAAACTGGAGCATTTGTGTTACCATTATTGAACGGATTTGAACATATCGATAAATTAGATCAAGCAGTTGGCAAAGAAAAAGTATTAGGTGGATTCGCATATATTTTCGCTACTTTAAATCAACAAGGTCATGTTGTTCATGGGGGAAATAGTAGTTCCATTAAATTTGGTTCACGACATGAATCTCAAATGGATGTTTGTAATCATTTAAATTCAATGAATCAGCATGTGAAAACAAATTTATTATTAGACGAAAATATCATAAAAGAGATGTGGAGAAAATATTTATTAATTACCGCTTTTTCTGGCATTACGTCTGCAACACAATTACCTTCAGGATTTACCATAAATTCAGAGGCTACATTAAATGTTTTTAAAAATATTTTAGTTGAGATGAGTTTTATTGCTAAAAAAGAAGGTGTTATCTTTGCGGAAGAGGAAATTGCTAAGATTATATCTTCATTTAAAAGATATCCAGAAAATACTACCTCTTCTATGCATCAAGATCTACGAAAAGGACTACCAATTGAAGTCAACCATTTACAAGGGGGCGCTGTCCGCTATGCTCAAAAACATAATATTACTATCCCGGTAGTTGAGACTATTTATGGAATATTAAAGCCATATGAGAATGGTAAACCTAATTAATTAACTAAAAAACGTTTGGATTAATTCCAAGCGTTTTTTTATGCGAATTTAACTAATACATCAAAGCAACTGCAAATGATGAGTAACGGAAAGAAGATTATTCTGAGGGATTCCGGTACTCATTACGGTGATTAGTGCCCCGAACGCAAAAAAAGGATTAGCAATTTGTATAATAATCATTCCATAAAAAAATAGCATACCAGTAAATTTGGTATGCTATTTTTATTATGACTTTAGTCCGTTGAGTACGCGGCAGCGTGCGAAACAGAAAACCACCTGCTATGCGGGTGGGTAACA
>NZ_JAHHXM010000068.1 GCF_019037185.1 Oceanobacillus caeni | reverse complement strand
GTAAGCGTCAAATAGCCCACACCTAGTATTAAGGTATGGGCTATTTTATACTCTAACTAAGATTTAATTTGAACTTTGACAGTTAATGGAATAGTCGTTGACCAAGGTAGGAGTTGATCCATCGCTTCTTCGTTTGTTGAATCAATGTTTGGCAACTGCTCAAATAGATACTTCAAATATTCAAATGGGCTTAGCCCATTCTCCTTTGCAGTTTCTACTATACTATAAATAATTGCGCTCGACTCAGCACCCTTTGGTGTATTACTAAACAAGAAATTTTTTCTTCCGATCACGAAAGGTTTAATAGAGCGCTCACTTCGGTTGTTATCAATTTCTAATCGCCCATCCTCTAAAAAGACGGTTAATTTATTCCATTGGTTTCGACAATATTTAATTGCTTTACCGAGGGCACTTTTCGGCAAGACTTTTGGTGTTTGCATTTTTAGCCATGTTGAAAAAGCCTCCAAAATTGGTTGGCTGCGTTTGATTCGTATTTCATAACGTTCCTTTGGAGTCTTATCCAGACACTTGCGTTCAATCGCAAATAATTGGTTACAATATTCCAATCCTTCGGTTGCAGTAACCTTTGATTTGTCTGCCTCTTTTGGCAAGGATTTTAATGCCTCATCAAACTTTCGCCTTGCATGGCTCCAACAACCAGATAAGGTGACATTAGGAAGACTATCGTAACCACCGTACCCATCGACATGCAAGTATCCCTTGAATTCCGATAGGAATCTTTTTGGATGTTTACTTGCTCGTGATCGTTGGTATTCAAATAGAATATTCGGTGGACGGTCACGTCCATTACGATAGAGCCACATATACGATTTCGAATCGGCTGATCGTCCTGGTTCTCGTAAAACTTGAACCGTAGTCTCATCTGCATGTAGAATATCTTCCTGCAAAAGATGATACTTCATTCGGTCATATATTTTGGACAACCAACGGTTGGCCCCCTCTACCATCCAATTGGCTAGTGTTTGACGAGAAAGGTTAATACCTAGATATTTTAATTGGCTTTCCTGTCGATATAAAGGTAGGCCTTCGGCATATTTTTGATTCATAATATAAGCAATAATTGAAGGTGAAGCATAGCTTTTCGGAAAAACAGGCAATGGCATTTTTGCCGTCACGATAGGAGTTTCTATCTCATCCTTTTCACATTGACGACAAGCATACACATGACGGACATGCCTTACGACTTTTACCTGAGCAGGTATCACTTGTAGTTCTTTTCGAATTTCTTCGCTCATTTTGTGTGTTTTATTACCGCAACACGAACAAACCTGTTCCTCAGGAGATAGTTCATATTCTATCGTCTCTATTGGCAGGTTTTCCATCAATTCTTCTCTTGTTTTCCGAGACTTCTTGCGTTGATATGTAATAGTATCAAGCGTAGGTTCTTCAATATTTAAATCAGCTGTATCTTCCGCCTCATTAAACAATGGTAGACTCATTTGATCGTCATTCGTTTTTTCACTGGAAACACCATATTTTTGTTTTTGAAGTAAGCGAAATTGCTCCTCATACCATTTTAGTTTTGCTTCCAACTCTTGATTGCGTTCTTTATAATATTCAATTGTGTGCTCATTATTGTTCTCTACTATTTTTTCCATAAATTAAGTATACGAAAAAGAACCCAACTTGACTAGTCGAATTCTTCCTATTTTAATAGATTATTTAATCTATAGAATGGTACGTGCTTTCACCTCTGGATGCGCCTGTTTTTGTTGTATAGGTAGTCCATCTAGTAACCAACGAAGTTGACGATAACTAATGTGCATTGGGGCCTCGTCCTTGTCAGAGGGCCAGTGGAATTTCCCACGTTCCAACCTGCGATAATGCAGCCAAAATCCATTATGTTCCCATTGAAGGATTTTTAATTTGTCTCGTTTTCGATTGCAAAATACAAATAGGCAAGGAGAGAAAGGATCGAGATCAAATCCCTCCTTGACAAGTACAGCTAATCCATCAATAGATTTTCGTAAATCAGTACTTCCACGCGCAAGATAAACACGCTCAATATTTGTCTCATTTAACATCTATTCTTAATGCCTTTACTACTTCTGAAAGAAGAGATGGATCGAATCCATGTTTAATTTCAATAGATGCTTGTCCTAATTTTATAAGGATAGAAGAATCTGGATTATTATCGTACTTATCTACCTCAACTGACAGCCACTTAGATGAAGTGTTATCAACTTTTGGATCAGTATTTAGTTTCTTCTTCCAGTAATAAAACTGGCTTTCATGTACATTATTCTCATCGCACCATTTAGCAATGCTTAGTCCACTTTGTTTGTACGAAGAAATGCGTTCTTCCCAAACTAGCCTTTTCTCTTTGCGTGTCATGAAAAAATCCCCCTTAAAGATTTTCTTAAGGAGATTATTACATAGCCCAATTAATATTAGAAGGTGGTCTATATTTGACGCTTAC
>NZ_JAHHXM010000067.1 GCF_019037185.1 Oceanobacillus caeni | reverse complement strand
CTATCTTTTTCTACTATAAGATTATCAAGTGAATAGGACACTTTCTAAAATTGTCTACTTTACTGATACAATAACAGCCGTTGTCACGGACTTTTTCTTAGGTTTTTGCTGCGTTTTGTCCTTGATTAGACTTTTCAACTATCGCATAAAATATCATTAAGGCGTCAAAAATAGCAGGTACAAATTCTATTCGAATTGCCCTGCTATTTCTATTGTTATTTAGTCGTATTTTATGCTTGAATAATAGTTTCTTTATCCTCTATCCATTCTTTGTTTTCCTTTAGATATGCGGATGCTTTTTCGATTTGTTCTTCTACTCTATTCTTCGCTGTCCCACCTGCCACATTACGGGCATTCACAACGGTTTCGGGAGTAAGTGCATCGAAAATATCCTCTTCAATTAAATTTGAGAAAGATCGGAATTCTTCTAGAGATAAATCCAGTAAATATTGTCCTTGATTGATACAGTGCAACACAACTTGCCCAACGACTGCATGAGATTCTCTAAATGGCATCCCTTTTCCAACTAGATAATCAGCCAAGTCAGTAGCGTTGGAGAAGTCTTCTTTCACTGCTTGATACATCGTTTCCTTCTTTACTTGCATGGACTCTATCATTGGAGCAAATAAAGCTAAAGCGCCTTTTAATGTTTCAACCGTATCAAACATGCCTTCTTTATCCTCTTGCATGTCTTTATTGTACGCTAGTGGGAGCCCTTTTAAAGTTGTCAGCATTCCCATTAGGTGACCATATACGCGCCCTGTTTTTCCACGAACAAGCTCCGCTACATCGGGATTTTTCTTCTGTGGCATCATACTACTTCCTGTTGTAAACTCATCATCCAATTCTATAAAGTTAAACTCTGCACTAGACCATTGGACCATTTCCTCACAAAGTCTAGATAGATGGGTGGAGATAAGCGATGCATTTGCTAAAAATTCAACAACAAAGTCACGATCGCTAACTGCATCTAAGCTATTTTCACAAATACCATCAAATCCTAATCTTTCCGCAACAAACTCTCTGTCTATCGGAAAAGTTGTTCCTGCCAAAGCACCCGCTCCAAGTGGGGATTTGTTTACACGTTTAAAACTATCCTGTAGGCGCTCTACATCACGTTGAAACATAAATACATAGGCGCTCATATGATGTCCAAATAAAACAGGTTGCGCACGCTGTAAATGCGTGTACCCAGGCATAATGGTATCAAGATTTGCCTTAGCTTGATTTAAAAGCGACTCTTGCACCTTACCAAGAAGACTTGTTAAATCAACAAGTGCCTCCCGCAAGTACAAGCGCATATCTAAGGCCACTTGGTCATTTCGGCTTCGTCCAGTATGTAGTTTACCACCTACTGGGCCTACTTCTTCGATTAAAAGCTTTTCAACGTTCATATGAATATCTTCGTTTTCAGCAGATAATTCCGCTTCTCCACTTTCAATCTTAGCAGCTACCTTCTTTAAACCTTCTGTTATCTTATCCGCGTCCTCTTTAGAGATAATCCCACATACGTTCAACATTTCTACATGAGCGAGGCTTCCTTGGATATCATACTTTGCTAATTTCTTATCAAAGTAAATCGATGCAGTATATTCATCAACTAATTCATTTGATGGCTTTGTGAATCGTCCGCCCCATAGTTTCACGGCTTAACAGCTTCCTTTACTTCTAGTTTCACCTTTTCAGTTGAGTTAAATTTTGAACCTGCTTTGTTCACAGATGCATGAACTTTTGTTGGAAGTCCCCAAAGTTTAATGAATCCTAATGCAGCTTCATGGTCGAAAGAATCTTCTTTATTGTATGTTGCTAGGTCAAAATCATATAGAGAATTAGCTGATTCACGACCGACAACTTGTGCTTGCCCTTTATACAATTTAATTTTAACCGTACCAGATACAAATTCTTGAGTTTCTTTAATGAAAGCTTGTAATGCGGAAGTTAATGGCGAATACCATAGCCCATAATATACTGCTTGAGCTAATTTTTGTTCTACCATTGGTTTGAACTCCGCAACTTCTCTTGGTAATGTTAAAGCTTCTAGTTCTTGGTGTGCTGCAATTAGAGTCATTGCTGCAGGTGCTTCATAAATTTCACGTGATTTAATACCGACTAAACGATTTTCCACATGATCAATACGTCCTACCCCATGTTTTCCTGCCATATCATTTAATTCCAAAATTAATTGGTCTAATGGTAGAGCTTTTCCATCTAAAGAAATAGGTTTACCCTTTTCAAACGTAATTTGAACAACTTGTGGTTCATTCGGGGCATCCACTGGATCTTGAGTTAATTCAAAAGCTTCTGCTGGTGGCTCAGCCCATGGATCTTCTAACACTCCACATTCATTACTACGTCCCCATAGATTTTGGTCAATACTAAATGGATTATCTAAATCAATTGGAATTGGAATATTATGTGCTTTTGCATATTCAATTTCCTCTTCACGAGACATGGACCAGTCACGTACAGGTGCCACAATCTTTAATTCTGGGTTTAATGCTGTAAAGGAAACATCGAAACGAACTTGGTCATTTCCTTTCCCTGTACAACCGTGTGCAACTGCTACCGCGCCTTCCTCTTCAGCAATATCAACTAAAATTTTTGCAATTAACGGACGAGACAATGCAGAAATTAATGGATACTTTCCTTCATATAATAAATTTGCTTGTAAGGAAGGTAAAACGTATTCCTCTGCATATAAAGCCTTTGCATCTACCACATAAGATTTTATCGCACCTACATCAATTGCCTTCTTCTTAGTAAATTCTAAATCCTTTCCTTCCCCGACGTCTAGAGCAACCGCAATAACATCATAGTTATATTTATCCTGTAACCATTTAATTGCAACAGAAGTATCAAGTCCACCTGAGTAAGCTAAAACAATTTTATCCTTCATGAAAAATTTCCCCTCTCGAATATGTCCTATTAATGAATTATTATGCATCATAGTGCATAATAATTCAAGTGGTTTTTTGAAATTTTTTATTTATTTTTTGTTTTGGATAAATTAGTGGATTGGCCATGTGATTGGAAGGATATCCTATGTGTAAAATAGTTCTCGGGGATTTGAAACAAAATTCTAGAAAAAAAAGAAAAGGCGCTCTATCATAAATGT
>NZ_JAHHXM010000066.1 GCF_019037185.1 Oceanobacillus caeni | reverse complement strand
TCCACAGTAGCTCAGTGGTAGAGCAATCGGCTGTTAACCGATCGGTCGTAGGTTCGAATCCTACCTGTGGAGCCATTTTTGTGCTTCCATAGCTCAGCAGGTAGAGCACTTCCATGGTAAGGAAGGGGTCGTCGGTTCAAATCCGGCTGGAAGCTCTTGATATTAAGGCTTTTGTCCATATTAGGATAAAAGCTTTTTTGTTTCCAGTGATGAAACAGTGACGACTTTTCCTAACCGTTTTAGTATGCCTCGAAAAAGTCCGAAAAACGTTGTGCGGAATCTTGGTGAACTTGCGGTCGAACATGTGAATAAATATTGACGGCTGTTTCCGACTTAACGTGTCCTAGACGTTGTTGAACAATCTTCACATGTTCATTTATTTCGAGCATTAATGTAGCATGTTTATGTCTTAACTCATGAAATGTAATCTGTTTGACGCCAGCACGCTCACAAATACGTTTCATGGCACGTCTAACATTACGTTTCATCATGAAATCACCATTAGAGTTTGTAACAACAATATCACTTTTTGGTGTTTGCTTATCTTTGTATTGCCTTAAGAAATCTAATTGTTGATCAGATATTGGAAGTGAACGTCGAGATGATTCTGTTTTCAGTCGACCCAATTGCTTTTCTTGTTCGTGATATGCTTGTTCTACATGTAAAGTTTTATTCTTGAAGTCAATATTTTTCCACTGTAAACCAAGGACTTCAGAGAATCGTAACCCGAACTGTATTACAAGCCAAAACGCTATAGTGTAGGAGCCAAAAGAAGTAAATAAGTCTATTTAATCATCTATTATTACAGTATTTACATTTAGATGTTTTTCCAAGATCAGGAGCTCTATAAAAATGAAGTTATCAAAATAATATTAAAGATGAAAAATAGCTTTCGAGCTGCTCAACTTGTAGAAAACCCCTATTTCAGAATGAGATATTGAAATAGGGGTTTTAAATATTTACTTATAAACACAATATACAGGCTGATGGTTCAGTGTGCTTCTGTATGTAGTAGCAATGGAAATATAAAAAATGCTATTAAGACTAACTTTCTCGACAGCCATATTTTTCTGAAAGGTTCAATAACTTACCTTGTTAATTTGGTATAATAAAGGTAACAATTAAAGGTTTTGGTTAGGTTGTTTCATACAAGAGATAATACACAAAATGAAGTAAGATTTATCTGTCTTAAAGACTTGGCCAAGATCATTTATTTCGTAAAAATTGATAAAGTATATTGACTTTCTGCCCCGTTTCAAGCCCTTTAAGCGAATTTTTCTTGTAGGCATTGATGTAAGCACTAATAGTTTGTCGACGGCGATTAATAATTTTAGCAATTTCTACTATCTTATAGCCAATTAGGTAAAGGTAAACAGACTGGTAACGTGGTGATCCTTTGCATGCTTCATTGCATCATTAAGATTTTCGATCTGCCCTTTAGTATTTATAAGTCACCAATCCTTTCGGGTATTTTTATAATTCTATACCCGAATTGAAAGCAGTTTAGCTCAACTTATATAAGCTTGGGAATTCCTCTAATTTTAGGTGCCTCAAAAATAGTTGCGAAATGGCTCAAATTTAAATTACGAAAAACACTTTCTTTGGATATAAATTTGATTTTTCTCCTTATCAAGTTCAACCTTGTAAAAAATATCGGTGTAATTTTTCCATGTCCTTCTATTCAGTGGAAGATACCCCCTGTCATTGTATTTTTTGTCTCATTCTTCAGTCCTCTTCAGTCCAGTTTCCGCCAATTGAATCATTAGTTTTCTTAGCTTTACCTCTTCCACTAATACCTCTCTCCCTTTTTTTATAATTTTTTAATAATTGTGTACATAAGAAGCAAGACTTATCATAATTGCTCCTTTTGTTGTTTCTTCAATTAAGTTCATCATAGCGTATCCATGTCTAGGTTTAGTTAGAGCAGACATAATAAAAAACATCGAATCTGTTAATTGTTCTGTTTTCTTCAATTAATCACCTACTATATCTATTTAGGATATATCATAATGAGACATATGTACTAAAAACGATATATCGTAATCTGATATTTATGTCTGCGCCATTTTATAATTGTTTGTCGATGTGTATGACAAGGAATTATGACTATTAGCAAAAATAAACAATCATGATTGTTTCTAGACACAGCCATTGGACATAATTCACAAAGTGGTGTGATCAAAATGGAATCGATGCTATTCTAGAATCCTCAAATTTATTGCATAAAAACTCATCTTAAGTGACAGCAGACTCCAAACAGTTGCATGGACTTTACCAATATCGTTTCAGGGGATTACCAATGCAAGTATTACTCACCGCATAGTCCTAGAACATTAAGAAGATTGCCCACACACCTATCCAAGCTTGGCTAAGTTTGTGGGAGCCTATTTTTAACGGAATATCACCAGGAATATCTTTGCAAGCAAACAAAAAAAGCTTGTAGAGAAAAAATACTGACTTTCTCTACAAGCTGATTAACTTCCGCGCTATTTTTTTTGATTAAATTCCAAGGATCATCAGATATGTATAAAACGATGCAAATCAGACTGGAAGATTTATGCGTTAGATACTGAATGAAAATATATAAATGAATTTAAGATAATAATTAGAAAATAAAATTTTAGATAAATATATTACCAAATTAATTAAAATTGTTAAATAAATGTAATATATTTCCAAAATATGAAATTTTTGTATTGAAAAAATGAAGAAGTCAGATAAGCTAATAATAAATAACTGTGTTAAGAGCCTTTTTGGTGTATGTAACTATTCTCCGTTTTAGTTTCAGTGACGAATCAGTGACGACTTCATCACTTTATATGTTGCTTATGTTCAATAGACTTTCGAAATGTGTTGATTTTTCAAGATTTTAATCACAAATATTGTTTGTGTTTTTATGATATTCCCATCAGTTGGTTAAACGCCTTGTAAGATGTTTTTAGAAAGATCATCTTGAACACATTTTTCAATTAGTTATTGTATTTCTTTTGTTTTTAATGTGAAATGGATGTGGGCCTTATTGATTTTCCTCCAGGAAAAGTTTTTGTCGTTAAAAACATTGTAACAGAAAGGCAGTCAATATGGACTTTATCAAAATCCATTCGTACAAATTACTATTTATAATTAATCTTATAGGAGGAATATATGCTTAACATTCATAACATTGTTTATTCTTATGACAAAAAAAATACGGTTCTAAACAACGTAAGTTTTAATTTAAATAAAGGAGAACTATTAACAATTGCTGGCCCTAATGGAAGTGGAAAAACAACGCTTATTAAGTTAATAGTAGATTTACTTAAAATTCAAGAAGGGTCTATTTCCATTAATAAAACTTCCCATGATAATCCATCGGTTAAAAAAGAAATTATATCCTTAATTATTCATACTTCCATGTGCCTAAGTAAACAAGGTTCAAATTCTATATTTTTTCAAATTATAAATA
>NZ_JAHHXM010000065.1 GCF_019037185.1 Oceanobacillus caeni | reverse complement strand
CCGAAAAAGTGTACAAAAATAGAGTGCCGGAAATATTGGTGTGAAAGACACACCGAGAAAAACTTGACACATACGAACAAGTCCATCGTATGGGAAATCTGTCCGTCATTGCTTATAATAAGAAAAATGAAAGCGAGCCAATAGGCTTTGATAAAAACTTTTCCCCAACCTGTTTTCGGGAGCATACCTATCGATATGATAGCTTTGACACCAAATACGAAACATTGAAATATACAAGACCAAAAGAGTACAGTGACTGTCCTTTAGCTAATGAAGGCATCTGTCATAAGGTTTATAAAGTGAAAATCACTACAGACCTTAGGAGATATACAGCGCCAGCCCGTGGTTCTGAAGCTTGGAAAAAACTGTTTAAACGCCGTTCGGCTGTAGAACGAGTTAATGCCTATCTCAAGGAATTCTTTCAACTTAACAATGTCCGCTATCGTACCGGAAAACGCGCAAAAGTTCACTTTGACATCGTGACGCTTATTTATAATGCTTCAAAATTAGCTGTAGACCGTATTAATGTATTATTAAATCAACAACAAGCCGCTTAAATAGAAATTTTTAAAAATGCATTTTTAAAATTCTGCAGGTCTTTGTGTTTTTAAAAAGAGCAATTATGAAATTAATTCAATTGATTTCCAATACTTTTGAACAAAAAAAGTTGTTCCAACAAATATTAATAATCCGCATAATTTAAAAATGAACTTAGTTATAAATGCTGCGCCATCGTTTTCAATAGCATATAAAGTAGCTCCAATAATAATTCCCACCAAGCCCAGTAATAAAACTAAGAAAGTTTTCATTTTGGCTATTAGCCTCCCCAAATTTAAAATAATGTAAAAAACTCGAAGGAATAGCACTATAATATAAAGATCAACATCATTTATACCTATTTTTGTTGTATTCTATAGCTTTCTCGTGAGCATCCTCAATGGACAATCGATAAAAGTCTGGTTCTTCGGATTGTTTTGTTTTAGTCACAGAATAAATAGAATCCGATTTTTGTTCCATTTCGTAATTCAGAATACGAATGCTTTCCCATACCTTATTCTCATAAGGTCTATCCCCGGGAAACGGAATAGGGTGATATCCTCTATAAGGTTCAAGTTGTACCTTCTGATAATTGCCTTTTTCTTTGTCGTACCTTTTTACGGTATAGGTTTTTCCTCCATTGAATTGTATAATGTCACCGATACCAATTACTTCAAATTTTTTCCTCCTTTGCAAGTTACTTTTAAACTTACGAAACACATTACTCACCCTTTCTTACTCTATTCATCACTTGTACGATAATACTGCCAGTTGATTGGATAAGGTTGCTTTTTTTGCGTTCTATTTGCTGTATTAAAACACCATATAATTGAATTTTAAAATCTTATACATTGACATTGGTTGTTCTTTTACTCTGAACGTACGCTCCGAAGAACAATCCCCCAAAAATAGATGTAATTGAAACAAATAGCAATTCCATCAGTGAGTAGTCCCAACTAATTGAACTAATGAAAAAAGTAACCAAGAGTTTAAATATATAATAGTTAATTGCTAATGGAATAGATATGATAAGACCAAATAATAGAACAAATTTAAATCTATCTGGTTGTTTTCGCATCTTTATCCTCTCAATCTTTATAAGCTATTTTTATCCCTCATATTAAGTACAATTAAACCTTCAAAAATGTTTCATTAACAAACAGACCTTCCAGTTACTAAAATAATCATCGTCACTTACTTTAGTAATGCGCCCGTTACTTGAACAAGATTCTTTTTGTACAACATAAACATTAACGTATTTAACTACTCGTATTCGCCTGTTTGTAATCCATAAATAAGAATACAGCAAAAAGAATAAGTTGAATAAGACCAAAGGAATCCAAGAATGCTGTAAGAACAACTTCACCTTGAACGAATACTCTTGTCACAAATAAAACCAATGAATGTAGCACCATAATATAGATAAGATTTCTAAACTTATATTTTTTTATAATGAAGTATAACATCATACAGACGGCCAATACCGTAACAATTAACATAAATGTTTCACTATAATTCAAACACAAACACCTCCATCTCTTTCCTACAAAAATACGCTTTGAATTAGCGTAATGGTTGTAACTAATGCAGATAAAGATCCTGCAGACAGTAAGGTTATCATTTTCCACCAGTTTATCTCTTTAGAAGGTTTTTCAGCCTCTCGAGTCACCGTAATCCATATAGCCATAGATACTATTACTAAGATGAAAGTAACTTCTTTAGACATATTTGACTCCTCCATCATTTATATTAATCTCCGTACCTTATGTACGAATTAGAAAAATTAAAGTTTCACTATTAAAGTAATGAACAAATTAGCTTAACAATCACTTTTCATATATTGGCATTATATTTTGTAAAATAGGCACCTATAATCAACAAAATTATGAAATAGACCAATTCAATAATCCCATAATATTGCTTGTTTAAGGAATTACGGCATTATAACACACCTTTCTAAAAAATATCCATGACCTAATTAACGTATATAAAATGACTTGTCAAGCTATTTTATATAAAACTAAATAAATCATCTGTTTTAAATTTTAGGTATAGTGCATCGCCTTACAAATTATGTTATTGTATGCAGGTAAGAATCGTTAGAGGGGGAATTACATGCTAAAGGTTATAGCCGCTTTCTTAGCTCCTTTCGTATTATCTTTCTTTTTTATTCTATATAATCTGCTAGGCATGATATTAAGTAATGATCCACTAACCTTTTCTTTCGGAGGGTTCTCTTTCGTTTATATTTTTGCATTACCAGCTTTTCTTTTCATTGCAGTACCAGCTTCCTTTATAATTGAACGTGTTAATAAGGGTGTAAGATGGTTAAATTACATATTAGCAGGAATTATCGGTGGAGGAATTGTAATTTTTATCAATACAGTTAATAGTAATCAAGACTTTGTATATACCCCTGATGCCATAGTTGCATACATGTTAGCAGGCTTTTCTTTCTACCTAACAATCTTGATTTTAGAAATATTAGAGCAGAAGTTTCAAAATAATGAAGATAATTGATGACATTAAGCGGCAAGTTTTGTCTGACAGTATTTAACTTTGTTTAAATCAAAAAATATTCATCTAAATTGATCAAAGTTTTAAGATGCCCTGTCTAGGTTACATAGGAACAAAAAGCCTAAAATGAGCAAGGGATAATCTCTTCAGCCATTTCGGGCTTATTAACGCTCAAAATAGTTTAAATCTGATTTAATAATGTATTCCCTTATTAGAAAACACATTTATTTCATATTGTGCTAAATCATCTTTAGATAAATTATTTTCTAGGTATTTCTCAACTTTTGGTATATCATTTTTATCATAAACATCTACGGAAATCGCAGGTTCTCCCTCACTAGATTCCCCAAATCCACCAATTTGGGTACTTTGCACTTTATATTTATCCCATACAGAATCAACTACCCCATCTACACTGTATGGCTCTTTCTGTGCAAACCCGATAAAAGTAAAAGCAGCAATAACACACATTAAAAGGTTGTACAATAAATGACGTTGGTGGGAAAAACTCACCTACGTCATTTTTGTGTTTATAAATAGAAAACAAGT
>NZ_JAHHXM010000064.1 GCF_019037185.1 Oceanobacillus caeni | reverse complement strand
TCCCTAGAGTGTGATAATCAAATACATATTAAAAGTCGACTAAAATACAGTACCAACGTCACTTGACGTAGAGCCCATTAAAACTAATATTCCTAACTTCCTTTTTATCCCCATTTTTCAAACCCCCGTTACTTATACTTATTACTCAACTTTCGCAGAGTAAAAATGACATCTAACCTTTATCTGGTAAAGTACTTTTGGAAATTCATTATGGACCTTGACATCTGCCTACTATAAAAAAGAAAAACACCTCCACTTTTGGTATAGTTTAATTGTCTAGAAAAAAACTACCAAATAGAAGAGGTGCCTCCTACTATGATAGCGAATAATGACCAAAATAATCAAATGCCAACCGAATTAAAATCTGGTTTTAATGAATTAGAGATCCTTAAACATTTGCGGAAAGCCGGTATCACCAAAGGATTTGGGTTTTCTTGTGCTTATTTATTTCAGCTTCTATTTTGTTTGTTTTTCGAACAGAAAAATTGGTTTCGATTGCTTGAAAGCAAAAAATCAGAAAGTCTGCCAGGGAAAGACACCATCTATCGCTGTTTAAACTATTCCAAGTATAATTGGCGCCGTTTTTTACTTTCACTAAGTGCTTCAACCATTTCTAAAGTAAGTCGGTTGACCAAAAATGATCGTCCAAAAGTGTTAATCGTTGATGACTCTGCCTATGAACGGAACCGGAGTAAGAAAGTAGAATTACTGGCTCGCTGTTTTGATCACGCATCTCAAAAAATGCGTTTTTACAAAGGTTTTCGTATGCTTACGCTTGGTTGGTCGGATGGTGCCACTTTCATGCCAGTCGACTTCTCCTTATTAAGCTCAAAGAAGTCAAAAATCAATGATATTTCGAATGAAGTAGACAAACGCACTTCTGGTTATAAAAGACGGGAAGAAGCCCTACAAACAGCTCCAGAACAACTACCATCTATGATTTCACGGGCACTTTCTGCAGGAATAGACGCATCTTATGTGTTAATGGATAGTTGGTTTACCCAGCAGCCACTGATTCAATCGATTGTGGAACAAGGTATAGACGTGATTGGTATGGTGAAAGCTACCAATCAACGTTATTTAGTTGATGAAAAACGGGTTAATTTAAAAGAACTTTATCGTCTAGCGAAACCAGCATCGGGAAACAAAAGTATCTTGCGCTCTATTCATACAACGATGGCAAACGGAGTACCAGTAAAAGTTGTATTCGTTCGAAATCGCAATAAAAGAAGTGAATGGTTAGCTATCTTAAGTACGGATTGTACGTTAACAGAAACAGAGATTATTCGAATTTACGGAATGCGCTGGGACATTGAAGTCTTTTTCAAGGCGACAAAATCTCTGTTGAAATTACAAAAGGAATTTCAAGGTAGATCCTATGATTCACTAATCAGCCACACGACGATTGTCTTTTCAAGATATATCCTTTTGTCTTGGCAAAACCGCTGTAGTACAGATGACCGCACACTTGGCGGGATGTTTTATGAACTTTGTGACGAAGTAAATGAACTGGATTGGGCAGTTGCATTACAACAACTAATCGAGCTTCTTGAAGATGCTTTGAATAAAACGAACAAGAAATTCAAAAAGTTAATCAAAAGTCAACTACAGTATTGGTTTGCGGGATTACCTAACTATATCAAGGTATACCTGCCTAGTTTGGGCTGCGAAAGTTGAGTTATTACTTGAAATATTATTTCATAAAATTCTCCTAATTCCAGTACAATTTTATTTCATTATTGCCCTCGTTAATACAATAACTCTTCCCTGAGAATTCTCACTATTAAATCATTTTGCATTAATTTTCTTCGCTTTCCTTTGGGAAAATCTTATTTTATTTCCAATCAAACCACCGATTAAAGCTGATAACCCTGAAATAGCCATTGATATAAAAAAGTTGGCATTAGGAATTAAAATCTCGGAAAGGAAAATTACAATTCCAACAAATAGGCCAGTAAACAAAGCCCATTCAATGTTCCTTTTTTTCATTTTCACCCACCTAAATTATAACGATAAATTTAATAATATTACGTTTATCTTTGAAAAAGGTTTCGAACCACCATTCTGCTACTTCCCTACAATCTTTTTAGCGAAAAAGGGACTTATTTCTCTTAAAGATAAGCACCAGTTAATAAAAATCATTTAAAATAACTAGTTATCAAAAATCACTATTAGTAAAACAATGGTTAGCCCTATGATAGCTCCCATATCAGTTGAAGTTTTTTTACCTTCTTTCCTTTTTTCGAAAACGGTTATGGTCTTACCCATCATAACTAATATTAAAGATATACTTATCACGATATAACTAAAAAGGGAATTAAATGAAGCATCGGCAATTAAAACAATTGATGTTGGAATTAAAATCAATAACAAAGCACTTATATACAAAAATGGTCTTAATTTACTCATATCTTTATAACCACCCCTTATAGTTTGTTTTTTACTTTACTGTTCTTTACTTCAAAAATAAACGCACAATCTCCTTGTTGAAGTACCTCACCCGTTAGGTATTATTATTCTATCTTAGGTTACTCTAAAACTGGGGTGATTCGGTGCTTCAGAAAACGTTACTTTCAATAATTCTTGTTTTCTTCCTTTTCAATTTATCTACGGTAAATGCTCAGGATAATAAAAGTATTGAGATTATGGATATTGTAAAAAATGAGATAATAAAAACAACACCAACGGATTCTAGCATACAATTAGAGACTGAGAAAATCATTAAAGAAATCGATGGTGTCGTTAAAGCATTCAAGCCAATTCCAGACAAAGGTTATATGATTAAAATTCCCTTGGAACCATCTTATCAATTAGAAAATAAATGGATTAACGCTTTAATTGATGAAGTTATAATTATTATTCCTGAGACGGAAAAACCTTTCTTACTTATCTTTGACGATGAAAATAACTCTTATTTTTTTACATTCCAAATAAAAATTGATAAGTTGTTAAAAACATTAGGATTTCCCATTTGAAAGACCTTTCTTCGTTGCCCTTTTTTAACTCTAAGGTTCTTGAAAGCCAACCGTCGCCATAAGAAACACAATGAGATAAAAACCCAATGCTAAGACGTTTAGCCCAATTAAACTTATTCTTAAATCACCTTTAATTCCTAGCCACCCAAGAACTATTCCCAGCACACCAAACACAAAAGGTAAGAAAAAACTCAACTTCAAAATAAAGGAAAATGATTCGCTCAAAATTGGTATAATAGTCAATGCCGCAAAGACAAGAGATAATAGAGAAAAATACTTTTCTGTAATCTTTGAGTTACTTTTTATTATAAAATAGTAACTCACAATAAGAACGGCTAATAAAATAATCCAAACCATTATGACATCCACCTCTTTTCACAAATACACCAATTAGCTACATATTAATTCTTTCTTTACAATAACAAAGGGCTATCAGGAAGTATTGTTGCAAGGATTAAATAAATAACAAAATTAGCAGGTAGAAAAATAAAAATTAGCCTTACTCCCAATGAAGAAATACCAAAATAATCGGCAATTCCCCCACATACTCCAACCACTCCCCTATCCGTTGATGATTTTCTTAGTTTATTATTCAACGCTACTCCCCCCTTAATATATTTTTTAAAGAAACCTACTCTACTATAGTTCTACGTATCTCTAATTAAAATGTTTCATTGCACTAACCCGCCCATTAGCTTAAGAATAATTCTTCACAAACCCGTTATTATTCTAACATAAATATTCAGAAATTCTTTTGCTTTACAGGAATTAACATAGCTAATAACGCCCTTTTGATAGAAACACTAATATCTTATCAAAACCAAAAAAGGCTCTACGTCAAGTGACGTTGGTACTGTATTTTAGTCGACTTTTAATATGTATTTGATTATCACACTCTAGGGAA
>NZ_JAHHXM010000063.1 GCF_019037185.1 Oceanobacillus caeni | reverse complement strand
AATATACTTTAGGAATTCTAAGAAAAACAAAGAAATATCCAGTTAGTGTCCGGAATAAGGGGGCCTAGCCGCGAGCTACTGATAAAAAAGCTCCAGTACCGATATCCTAAGCTCGATTACGGAATATCTGCATATATACCAAGATATCAGCACACACTTACGGAATATCAGTATTCATATTAAGATATCAGCACACACTTACGGGATATCAGTATTCATATCAATATATCAGCATTCGCTTACGGTATATCAGCATTCATATCAATATATCAGCACTCGCATACGGAATATCAGTATTCATATCAATATATCAGCACTCGCATACGGTATATCAGTATTCATATCAAGATATCAGCACCCGCTTACCGGACAGCGTATATATCAAGATATCAGTTAAATCAATTATCATCTTTTAAAATGTTAGATTTCCAATGAATTCCTCGTGTAAACCATATTAAAAATGGAAATACTATAAGAAAAAATATAGTGGATAGGAGGGGTTTTATTGGGTTTAGCACAAATTGGTATTCCAGGTTTGATTCTCATCATCTTTTTAGCATTAATCATTTTTGGCCCTAGAAGACTTCCGGAAATAGGGAAGGCGGCTGGACAAACATTACGGGAATTTAAGAGCACAACAAATGATTTAATTAGCGATGACGACGATAAAATTGATAAAAAAGATAAGAATAACAACAAAGCATTAGATGATTAAGAATGAGACGCGGATGCGCATTGGCTCGCACCATTAGACGCGTCAAAGACATGGTAAGGCATATATTATTTATAGCAAATTTCACGTAAAGCCGCACATAGCGTTTGATGTGCGGCTTTTCCTACTTTAAGTGAAGCTGACTCTACTCAGTAAAACTTTGAAAATACCAAGGAGTGAATCTATTTTTAATGGACAAGTTTAATAATCAACCAATTGGATACACTGAATAACAACTATCATACATAAAGACGAGGAGGAATAAAGTTGTCGGATGAAGAAAAGAAGGCACCGGATTTATCCCGCCGTAAATTTATTAAAAATTCCGGTTATGTAGCTGGAGGAGCGATTGGCGGTGGTATCCTTACCTCTCTAATCGGTACAAATGTTTGGGGCGGGAATCAAAAAACAGCACCGGAAACTACAACGAATGAGGCAGATTCATATAATCGCGCACTAATGTATTTTAGGAGAAGGAAAGATTTCGAAATTCTTAGCGCAGCGACGGAAAGAATTTTTCCAGAAGATGAAAATGGCCCAGGAGCAATCGCGTTGGGTGTACCTTATTTTATTGATCACCAATTAGCTGGAGGCTATGGAAATAATGAAAAGGAGTATACGTTAGGGCCTTTTTCAGAAGGGACAGATTACCAAGGTTATCAATCCCCATTAAAACGGCATGAAATTTTTACAGCTGGGATCCAAGCTATGGAAAGAGAAAGTCAAGAAAACTATGGCACCTCCTTTGTTGACCTAGAAGGGGAACAACAGGATGAGATTCTACGGAAATTCGAGGAAAAGAAGGTAAAGATGAAGCATGTTAGCTCGGCGTATTTTTTTGATCAACTTCGTACAGCAACGCTTTCAGGTGTATACGCAGATCCTTTGTATGGTGGAAACGCCAATATGGACGGATGGAGAATGAAGGAATTCCCTGGTAATCAAATGAGTTATATACAGGAGATTGAGAAAGAGGAATTTATCGAATATGAACCAAGTTCTTTGAAGGATCATTTATAAATTCTAGAATATGGAGGTTTCGTATGGTTAAAACACTAGATAAAGTAGACGTAGTTACGGTGGGAATAGGTTGGGCTGGAGGCATCATTGCTTCAGAACTCGGGAAAGCCGGAGTAAAGGTTGTTGGTCTTGAACGAGGTGAGAATCGGACAACCGAAGATTTTCAAATGATACACGACGAATATCGATATGCGATACGGCATGACCTGATGCAAGATTTATCCAAGGAAACGATTACTTTTCGGAATAACCCTGATGAAGTTGCATTACCAATGCGACAATTTGGTGCATTTCTGATTGGAACCGGGGTGGGCGGTGCAGGGTCTCACTGGAACGGGGATACGTGGTTTTTTTCACCTTATGATTTTCAGATAAAAACCATGACGGAAAAGAAATACGGTAAGAATAAACTCCCTAAAGAATATCTGATTCAAGATTGGGGCATCACATACGATGAACTAGAGCCATATTATGAAAAGTTTGAGAAGATGGCCGGAACAAGTGGGGAACCAAATCCTTTAAGACCTGAAAGAAAGAGGGAGTATCCAACTCCACCGATGAAAAGTACTCCAATGCTTGATCGTTTTGAGAAGGCAGCCAAAAATCTAGGGTTGCATCCTTTTCGTTTGCCATCTGGAAATATATCTGAATCTTATACAAATCCCGATGGAAAAACATTAAACCAATGTCAGTATTGTGGCTTTTGTGAAACATTCGGCTGTGAATATGGTGCAAAATCGACACCAAATGTAACAGTCGTTCCAACAGCATTAGAAACAAATAACTTTGAATTACGGACACATGCCAATGTCGTGGCAATCCATCATGATGGTAAACGGGCGACAGGTGTTCGATATGTTGACGTTCAAACAGGTGAAGAATTTGATCAACCAGCGGATGTCGTAGTGTTAACGAGCTATACAGTGAGTAATGCTCGCCTTTTATTATTATCTGATATTGGAAAGCCCTATGATCCAAAAACAGGAACTGGTGTAATCGGGAAAAATTATTGCTACCATATTACTCCAGTTGTCACTGGATTCTTTAAGGAAAAGTTTAATTCGGCAATGGGAGCCGGTTCGCTTGGAACGACCTTGGACGACTTTAATAATGATAATTTTGATCATTCCGATTTGGATTTTATCCATGGTGGCTCCATCACGATGAAGCAATTAGGTAAAAGACCGATTAATGAAAATGCAGCTCCAAAAGGTACGCCAACATGGGGGAAAGAATTTAAACAAAAATCAATCGAATACTTTAATCGCTCGATACCTGTTACTTCTCAAGGAACTTCTTTACCTCATCGTAATAATTACTTAAGTCTTGACCCTACCTATAAAGATGCTTATGGAAACCCATTGATGCGATTGACGTATGATTTTACCGAGCATGATCATAAACTGCATGATTTTATTTCGGAAAGATGCGCAGAAATCTTGCATGAAATGGGTGCAGAAAAGGTGGAAACGAGGGAGTTAACCGAACACTTCGACATTGTTCCCGCTCATAATGATCATATTACTGGCGGTGTCATTATGGGAGAAAATCCTGAGACATCTGCACTTAATAATTATCTCCAAATGTGGGATATGGATAATGTGTTCGTTATCGGTGCTTCTGCTTTTCCTCATAATGGAGGTTATAACCCTACAGGCACAGTAGGAGCATTAGCATATCGTGCAGCCGAGGGAATTTTAAAGTTTAGGGACAAAGATGGGCAACTTGTTAAAGCGAAGGATAGTAGTAGGGCATAGGGAGAGGCTATGGGGTTAGAATACTAGCCATGCCCTAAAGATACCTGTGTTAGACTGACACTGTTTTAGAGCGTTAAAGTGTAACTGCAAGAATAAATTGGAGTTCATCCGGTTGATTCTTGTTCTTGTAGTTTTTTTATGAATAAAGTGTTTAATCTTATCTCTCGAAAATAATAACCATCTATCCGCTAAGTTGATAGATGGTTATTATAGATTTTTTAGAAAGGGGAATCATCGAACAAAACACTTACACAAGGATGTTAACTTTTAGTGCAATGATAATTTAAGACCATATAGACAGATACCTCGTACCACCAAAATATAGTGCAAGGCTGTTAATCCTGCGCTTTTTTGTTGATGCAAAAACTCTTTATCTACAATCCAATCCCTCCAAATTTTACATCCACACTATATCAAAAAAGTAAACTAAACACTAAACAGCGAAGAAGCCTTTTCATTATCATTAATGCAAAAACTCTAAATCTACAATCTAAACCCTTCGAACTTTACATTCCTGCCACACCAAAACAATAAAATAACCCTTTCATACCCGCTTGTTTTCCTATTTCATATTTTTGACAGATTCCTAGTATTTTAGTACTTTCTATTTATATAGGTTGTTAATGAGCCTCTAAGAATGCTTTCTCTATTTAACGCACTTCCGAAAGAAGTCTCCCTCTTCAAGCGTGTGAAGGGAGTAGCCCAATGGTAAGGGGGAGATGAATT
>NZ_JAHHXM010000062.1 GCF_019037185.1 Oceanobacillus caeni | reverse complement strand
TACATTTATGATAGAGCGCCTTTTCTTTTTTTTCTAGAATTTTGTTTCAAATCCCCGAGAACTATTTTACACATAGTCGTGATGTCTTTTTGGAATAACAAGATAGCACATACCAAAATAGAAAGGTTCGTTTAAATTGGATAAACCTAATTTATGGACAAAAGATTTTTTAATTGTATCTTTCACCAATTTTTTCCTTTACTTTATTCATTACCTATTAATTTCCACCATTGCGATATTTACGATAGATCAGTTTCATGCTTCAGAAAGCATGGGTGGTTTGGCAGCAGGAATCTTTGTCATAGGGATGCTTTTTGGTCGGCTTTTTTCAGGGAAATACATCGACCAAGTTGGCCAAAAGAAAATTCTTTTTATCGGCTTTATTTTTTCTGTTATAACCATACTTTTATATTTTAGTATTACAAACTTACCTATTCTCTTTCTTGTGCGTTTTTTGCATGGTGCTGCTTTTGGAGTAGCCTCTACTGCCACCGGTACGATTGTACAACACATTATTCCAGATACACGTAGGGGTGAAGGTACTGGTTACTACGGATTAAGTACAACACTTGCATCTGCAGTTGGTCCTTTTTTTGGAATCTTAATCAATCAACATTTAGGTTTCAGGATGAACTTCGTTGCATGTACCGCACTTATAGGAATAAGTTTTCTAGTTTCACTTTTCTTAAAGGTGCCTAATGTGGAATTCCATAAAGATCCATTAGAAAAAGAGAAGGGCTTTAAACTGAGCGATTTCTTTGAAGCGAAAGCAATTCCAATTTCCATTGTAAGTATTTTAATTGGCATCAGTTATTCAAGTGTTCTTTCATTTCTGACCGTATATGCACAAGAAATTAACTTGGTCAACGCTGCCGGTTTTTTCTTTGTTGTTTATGCTATTGCCACTTTAGTAACAAGACCTTATATGGGCAAACTTTTTGACATGAAAGGGGATAATGCTGTTATGTATCCCGTCCTTATTGTTTTTGCCCTCGGTTTAATCATATTAGGTCATGCCCATCAAGGGATTATACTTTTATTATCTGGTGCTTGTATTGGGATTGGTTATGGAACATTTATTACCAGCGCTCAAGCTATAGCTGTTAAGGCATCACCTAAGAGTCGTATTGGCTTGGCAACATCAACATTCTTTATGTTTGCAGATTTCGGTGCCGGCTTTGGACCGTTTTTACTTGGATTTTTAATTCCTCTCACCGGCTATAGAAACTTATATGAAACAATGGCCATTTTGGTTGTGGCTGCTACTGTATTATATTATTTCTTGCATGGAAGAAAAAAGAGTCATGAAACGTCTTCTTATGAAGAAACCTTAGTTTGAAAAAATAAGGTTAAAAATCTTTAATAAAAAGCTGCCCTAACAAGATTTATTAGGGCAGTTTTTCATTTGCATTAGAACTATAAGGGGTTCAACCAAGTCTATTAAGCTAGTGATCTTTACTCCACTCCCACAGCTTCAGAAACATTACGTCTTGGAGGCATAAGATCTTGTGGAATTAAACTTTCATACTGATCCCCATCAAGACGGTTTTTAAATTCCTCCCTGGCTTGAGATAATAAATCTTCATCCTCTAAAACACGAATTGCTGTACAAGCCATTGTTTTTCCGGCAAGTAGCATTCCTTGGTGAGCATAGTTCTGCTTTCCTTGCGCTACCACTTGCCATGTATGGAAAGGAGTAGCTAATGCCCATGTAGATGTGTAGCACTGAGCTGTTGGAACCTTCCAGCTAACATTCCCAACATCGGTTGACCCGTTCATGAATGATAATTTCTCCGAGTAAGGAAGAATCACATCAGCAATTGGTCTTTCATCCAATTGGGAAGCGTATTCCTTATCAAATAGTGACTTTGCACTTTCCCTACCTTCATCGGTAAAAGTCTGATACATTGCCTTGGCAAATTCAATATCTTGATCATTCAATTCTGGGAATCCCAATTCATCCATTTGTTGATGCATAACCCGCTCCAATGTACTGTTTGGAATCAAATTATGACAAGATCCTTCAATTTGATGCTCCATTTCTGTTTCAGTCATTAAGGCAGCTCCACGCGCAATATTTTCTACACGTTTATACAGATTTTGTACCTGTTCCGGTTTAGGGGCTCTAATTAAATAGGTAACCTCTGCTTCCTTTTGTACAACATTCGGTGCTAACCCTCCAGGATTCGTAATAGCATAATGAACGCGAGCATCATCAATCATATGTTCACGCATATAATTAACACCAATGTTCATTAATTCAACAGCATCCAAGGCACTTCTTCCAAGATGCGGCTCCTGTGCTGCATGGGCACTGCGACCATAAAACGTAAAGGTTGCATGAATGACGGCGTTTGAACTCGTATGCGGAACGGCATTCATCGTATAAGGATGCCAGGAAAAAGCAACATCAAGCGAATCAAATACACCCTCTCTGGCCATAAATGCCTTTCCATATCCACTTTCTTCTGCAGGGCATCCGAAATATTTAACGGTTCCTGGAAGGCTATTGGTTTCCATATAATCTTTAACCGCAATCGCTGCAGCCAATGAGCCCACACCAAGTAAATTATGCCCACATCCATGTCCATTCCCTTGTGGTATAATCGGATCATATGACTTGCTTCCTGATTTTTGGCTGAGACCTGAGAGTGCATCATATTCTCCCAGTATTCCAACAACCGGTTTTCCTCCACCGAAACTAGCTACAAAGCCAGTTTCAAGTCCTGCAACATCCCGCTCCAATGTAAACCCTTCATCTTCCAACGCATTACTCAATAAATCTGCTGAACGAAATTCTTCAAATCGCGTCTCAGCAAACTCCCACACTTTATTGGCCAATTCCTTAAATTTTTCATCTTTACTATCTACTAAAGTTGATATTTTTTCTGTTACACTCATGATCATATATCCCCTATCTTTAAGTATATTAACAACATTATTTCTCTCGGTCTAAATACCTTCTATGTTAAATAACTCCTTGTATACGCAATACAATCTCGGCTATAATCGCGGAACCAAGAAATGTACCCAATAAAACACATGTTCCAACAACAATACTCCGCCAACCCAATTTTGCAAAATCGGCCCATGAACGCCCGACAGCAATCCCCGCATAAGCCAGGATTGGTGTTGTTAAGGCAAGTAAGTTTACTTCCTCCGTCCATTTAATTAAATACCCTGATCCAGGTGTTACCGGCAAAGAAAGAACCATCCCAATCACAGAGATATAAACAATGGCAGGTAAATTTAACGGCAAAACTTTTTGGATGACCAATCCAGCTACACAAACGAGAATGATAATAATCATTCCGGGAGCTGCCGTTAGCGGCATGACATGATAGCCAACCCAATTGCCCAATATTGCAATGATACCAATAATCGTCAAAACAAAAGTGTGAAATAGAGCGCTAGACCAAAAACCACGGCATAGAGCATGGGTAATAGCAGAATAACGCCCGGTCCCAATGAGATCTCGTGAGTCCCAATCCCTTCCGCTAATAAAACCAATATAAGAACAATAAGATGCAAACGCCAATCTTTCCAAAGTTTAGGCTGCTTTTCTTCCACTTTTCCTTTCCCTCCCCTATCATCATTTACTGATGAAAATTAACCCCATGATCCCAATGAGAGGCCTCACCATCTCATATGTTTGACCGTAGCGAGAATAAGATTTCCAGTACAAGTGAAATTCTTATAACTATAAGACTATATGATAGTGTCCCTAACCCATTGGAATCGGTTTCATAATACATTTTCGGTAATGTCCTTAATTATAGATAAAGCTCTATTTTAAGTCAATATGGAATTATTAGAATATTGTGGGAGGTAGGAATAAAAACTAGTTTTGTAACATATTCTATATAATTTTTTAGACGATCACGTGAATAGGTACTTTCCTTACCAATTACTTCCGCATACCCCTTCTTAAAATAACTATAGCATTATCCATAAAATCGGGATATAGTTTGATTGAATCAACGGAGTAACAAAAGAACTTATGTTTGTATCAGAATGGGGAACTTTTAAATACAGAAAATTTAATAAAGGAGAGTATAATCAATGTCTTGGAACTACCAAAAGTACTTACATGTTTACGCTCAGCATAGTCATCATCAAGAATCTTTTATAGTAGGGAATAGAAAGGCACTATTAGAGCTCCGTAAGCTAATAGATATAGCTTTATCGAATGGTAAATCTATGGGAGACTTTTTCCCTTCTGATGATGAAGGGTTTCAACTTTACGTTGGTGTTGTAGAAAGTGAGGATACCTTTAACTCGTTAGAAATGCCCTATACAGAACAATTTGGAGAGATAAATCACAATAATTATTTTATTAATCTTAAAGATGACCCGAGAGCACCTTACTCTCCAGTAATTTTATTTCCTGATAATGAGAAAGAAGAAGAAAGCTAGTATTTAACTTAATAAAACTTGTTGTATTTAGATGTAGTATAGATTTATGGACACAACTTGGTTAAGTCATTAATATTAAACTAACGAAAGGTTGTGTCCGAATCA
>NZ_JAHHXM010000061.1 GCF_019037185.1 Oceanobacillus caeni | reverse complement strand
TTCCCAAGTGGTACACGATTAAAAGTATTGTACTTTTTATATATTTACGTGTCCAATGGATTAAGGGGGCTTAAAAGATCGTGTGCAGGATATCGGTAAACACCATGGAGATATCAGTACACATGTACAAAATATCGGCAAACACCTCGGAGATATCAGTAATCGTGTGTAGGATATCGGTAAACACCATGGAGATATCAGCACACATGTACAAAATATCGGCAAACACCACGGAGATATCAGCACACATGTGCAAAGTATCGGTAAACACCACGGAGATATCAGCACTCGTGTACAAGATATCAGGATACTTCACGCAGTATCAGCACTCGTCTGCAAGATATCAGGATACAATCTATCGGAGGGGAATATAATTGAAACTTACAGAACTTTATTCATTTGAAGAAAGAAAGAATCTGCTGCAACAAACAGTGGAGCCTTTTAAAGAACGTGCAAGCAAACATGACAATGAAGCAGGTTTTCCATTTGAAAATATAGAGGATTTAAAGAAAATTGCTTATCACACACTTACGGTTCCAAAAGAATACGGGGGATCCGGAATCACTTTAACGGAAATGTTAAAATACCAAGAGACAATCGCTAAAGCTGATGGTTCAACAGCACTGGCTATTGGCTGGCATATGGGACTTACGAAACATAATGGGGAAAATAATAGCTGGGATAAAGAAAAATATACAGCTTTTGCGGAGGATGTTATTACTAATGGCGCACTAATTAACCATGCGATTACGGAACCTGCAACTGGAAGCCCTCAACGTGGAGGTAAACCAGAAACAATTGCCGTAAAGAATGCTTCTGGATGGAAGATTAATGGCAGAAAGACATTCACAACCTTAGCACCTGCACTACATTATTTTGTAGTTGCTGCTTCCATTGAAGGTTCGGATAAAATTGGCCATTTTCTCATCAAACGTGACATTACCGGAGTAACCATCGACGAAACATGGGATTCCATCGCCATGCGTGGAACTGGTAGTCATGATCTTATTTTAGAAAATGTTCAAGTGAATGATGATGACTTAGTAGAATACCGTGAAGACTCCAATAATCAACCTGCATCGTGGATATTACATATACCGGCATGTTATTTGGGGATTGCTAAAGCAGCACAGGAAGAAGCGGTGAAATTCGCCACTTCCTACTCCCCGAACAGTATTAAAGGAACTATTTCAGAATTACCGAACGTGAAGCAAAAATTAGGCGAAATAGAGATTTATCTGTTAGAGGCAGAGAGTTTTCTGTACAGCATATCAAGAAAATGGGACGAAAGTGATCAAGCAGTCCGCCAAAAGATGGCACTTGATATCAATGCAGCCAAAATATCTGTCGTCGACAAGGCAATTAAAATAGTTGACTTAGCCATGAGGGTGGTTGGGGCGCGAAGTTTATCAGAAAAAAGCCCTCTGCAGCGCTATTATCGTGATGTTCGTGCCGGGATACATAATCCCCCGATGGATGATATGATCATGATGCAGCTTGCAAAGAAATCTATCACGGACTTTCAATTGTCTAAAAACAAAGTTATCACATATGTTTAATTTTGATGAGAGGTGGTATTAGGATGACGCTAATACCACCTTTTAATAACGATACACATTTCCACTCTCTAAAATATACCAGCCTTTAGATGTTTTACCGATTTCCATATTTATTCTCCAACCTTCCTGACATAAATCAGAAATTCCCTTTGTAACTAGGACTGGACCAATCACCCCGGTACCATCTAAATCATCTTCTAGCCATAACTTCCCTTTTTCTATCTTACTCACTAAAAAGGAACTGTTGATTATATCTTCGTATTGTGATTCTGGAGCATTTCGAGCGCAAAGATAAATCAGTTGAGCAAGCTTTTCAACTTTTGGTAAATCTTTTACTTCTTCAAAATAATCTTGATAATCATCCTTGCTATAATTTTTTTCATTCATCCATTTTGAAAATTTCTTCATTACACGGACCGCTTTTTTTATTAGTGATTCCGGTCCCATTACTTTACGAATCAAAAAATAGTCTAGAAATTCACTTATTTGATTTTCTGTTAATTCATCTTGTCCAAAAAGTTCCGTAAAAAACGCTTCACCTTCTTCCCATTGCGCTTCCCATTTTTTACGGTTTTCATCATCTAAATATTGATAAGCATAACCATTTAAATACTCTCTAAAAAGAAAGATGACATCTTCATAATCACGAAAAGTCCTTTCTTTCAATCTCGTTTTCTGTTCTTCTAGAAATTCATCTAAAATCGCGTTGATATTTTTCAAACCATTATCCTCCCTTAAAATTCCATATTATTAGGATACTATTATTAATTGTATGTGAAAACTATCTTAGTTTAATAAACCTACTTATCATTATTACCACTATTTTGGTAATTTAATAACCAAAGTATCATGATGAGATAGCATACATATGAATATTTTCCAAAAGATGGGTTTTAACTTGTGAAGCATTGAGCATGGTGCTATAATAGAGTTGTAGAAAGGTAGTAATCCTTTTTAACATCAACTTAGATTATTTAGGGGGTTTTAAAATGAAAGCAGCAGTTTGGTATGGAAAAAAAGATATTCGTGTAGAAAATGTGGAACCGAAAGCACTCCAATCAGATGAAATTCAGGTTAGAGTTGCATGGGCAGGTATTTGCGGTAGCGATTTACATGAATATGAAGAAGGACCTGTATTCATTCCAATTGAAGAAAATGATCCTTTGACTGGTGAAAAAGCGCCATTAACAATGGGACATGAATTTGCTGGTGTTGTGGAAGCTGTAGGGCCAGATGTTACCAATTATAAAAAAGGGGACCGTGTAGTGATCAATCCTACCTTAACCTTTGGCAACAAACCGGAAGATTTAGACCCATATGATGGATTTAGCTTTATTGGATTGCATGGTGATGGGGGATTTGCTTCCTATGTAAATGTTCCAGAAAGTGCTGTCTATACCCTACCTAAAACCCTAACATTGCAAGATGGAGCACTTGTTGAACCGACAGCTGTTGCAGTGCAAGCGATTAAAGAAGGAGACATGCGATTTGGTGACACGGTAGCCGTTTTTGGTGCTGGTCCAATCGGGTTGTTAACCATTATTGCCGCAAAAGCAGCTGGCGCAAGTAAGATTATCGCTTTAGACTTATCAGAAACTCGTTTGCAAAAAGCAAAAGAATTAGGGGCAACTCACATTATCAATTCTGGAGAAACAGATCCTGTACAAGCCATTAAAGCAATAGTACCTGATGGCGTTGATGTTAGCTTTGAGGTTGCTGGGGTCGCACCAACTTTCAAACAAGCCATTGATGCAACCAAAGCACGTGGTACCATGGTCATCGTATCCATTTTTGCCCGTTCTATTGATTGGAATCCAATGCATTTAACCAATACAGGTGTGAAAGTAACATCATCTATCGCTTACACACCAACAAGTTTCCAACAAACAGTAGATTTAATGGGAACTGGGCAATTGAGACCACAAGGAATTATTACAGATCAAATTCAATTAGAAGACATTGTTGAAAAGGGATTTGAAGCATTAACAAATGATAAATCACAAGCTAAAATTCTAGTAGAATTAAGCGGTGAAAAATAAAGTATCCTAAAACAATTGGACTCATAACGTATAAACAACAAGATTCTTCGTGTCGGCCGATACGATGAATCTTGTTGTTTTTTTAAATAAATTGTTAGAGAAAAATTTTATATTTTCCTGTGGACAGGCAACCTCGAAATGCGATTTGAGTTAGCGTTTTGATTTATACCTCTTTCCCAGTTTCCTTAAGTCGAATCTAATTCCCTGTATCTTTGTTAACCGATTATATATGCCTATTCCATTTCGGGGCACTTATCATAATCTGATATAGGAGACTAGAAAGGAGATAGTAAAATGAGTCCTAAGCTTACCAAATTTGTTGATTCACTTCCTATCCCTGAAACATTACAGCCTGTTAACAAGGATAAAAGCGGTGCTTATTATGAAGTAACCATGGAAGAGTTCAGTCAAAAACTACATCGAGACTTACCACCGACTCGTTTGTGGGGGTATAATGGCCAGTTTCCAGGACCTACATTCGAGGTTCAGCGAAATGATCCTATTCAAGTCAAATGGATCAACAATCTCCCACAAAAACATCTACTTCCCATTGATCAATCTATCTTTCATGAACTTGGAGGCAATTTACCGGAAGTCCGAACCGTAACTCATTTGCATGGTAGTGAAACCACTTCTGATAGTGATGGTTACCCGGAAGCGTGGTTCACAAATGGATTTGAAGAGGTGGGGCCTTTTTTTAAAAGGAAAGTCTATGAATACCCAAATCACCAACGGGCAGCTGCATTATGGTATCACGACCATGCGATGGGTATTACAAGACTAAATGTTTATGCAGGACTAGCGGGTATGTATATTATTCGAGACAGGAAAGAGCAATCCTTCTCATTACCCGCAGGAAAATACGAAATCCCACTCATCATTCAAGATCGTTCTTTTCAGAATGATGGTTCACTCTTTTACCCTATTCAACCCAATAACCCACCAGAAAATTTACCATCCCCCTCGATTACACCATTCTTTCTTGGTGATAAAATTGTTGTAAATGGAAAAGTATGGCCATATTTGGAGGTTGAGCCAAGAAAATATCGGCTACGTATCTTAAATGCTTCAAATACCCGTGCCTATCAATTGTACCTCGACTCTGAACAGCCTTTTTATCAAATCGGTACAGATGGAGGATTACTCTCAAAAACGATAGAAATTGAAAAGATATCCATAGAGCCTGCAGAACGTATTGATGTTATTATTGACTTTTCAAAATATAGGGGAGAAACAATCACTTTAAAGAATGATTTAGGTCCAAATGCTGATCCGGAAGACGAAACAGATGACATCATGCAATTTAGGGTACGTTTGCCTCTTTCAGAAGATGATCGACATCGTATTCCAAAGCATCTAGCATCTATCCCCTCCTTAAAAGGCAATAAAATTACGGCAATTAGAACATTAAAATTAAACGGAACAACAGATGAATGGGGAAGACCATTACTTCTCCTTAACAATAAAAGGTGGATAGACCCTGTGACAGAATTGCCACTATTAGGAACGACAGAAATTTGGTCTCTTATGAACATTACTAATTTCACCCATCCCATTCATATCCATTTAATTCAATTTCAAATTTTAGACCGCCGTCCTTTCGATCTCAATCTTTATCAGTCGAATGGGCAAATTGTTTATACAGGGGAAGCAAAACCACCAGAGCCAAATGAACGAGGTTGGAAAGATACCGTAGCAGCACATTCAGCAGAAATAACCCGTGTTATTATAAGATTCGCTCCATATACAGGGGATTATGTATGGCATTGTCACATTTTAGAGCACGAAGATTATGAGATGATGCGTCCATTTACGGTTATTGAATCAGATAAAAGTGATGAGAGGGACTAAACTTAGGTGACCTTGTTTAATAGTGGAAGTGGATTTAATGGTTGGTGATAAGTTGTCTGTATGAATGCTGATATTCCTTAAGTGAGTGCTGATATCTTGAGATGATTACTGATATCTCGTAAGTGTGTGCTGATATCTTGAGATGATTACTGATATCCCGTAAGTGTGTGCTGATATCTTGAGATGATTACTGATATCTCGTAAGCGGGCTGCTGATATCTTGAGATGATTACTGATATCTCGTAAGCGGGTGCTGATATCTTGAGATGATTACTGATATACCGTATGCGAGCTTTTAAGCCCCCTTAATCCATTGGACACGTAAATATATAAAAAGTACAATACTTTTAATCGTGTACCACT
>NZ_JAHHXM010000060.1 GCF_019037185.1 Oceanobacillus caeni | reverse complement strand
GGGTCTGGGGAAGAGTTCCCCAGTGGGTTTGGGCAAAGCCCAAGGTTTTTTGCACGCTACTAGCGTGCTTCGGCGTTAGCCGAACGCCCCGCAGGGCACACGACTTATGAATATAAGTCTAGTGTGTTAGACTTATAGAAACATAGATGGATAAGTCTTCTTAGTGCTTCCCCCAAAAAAGGAGGTTATACGGAAATGTCCTACTCGATTTTGAGAGTGGAGAAAGTGAAACAAGCAGCCAATACAATCGGGATTCAAAAACATGTTCAAAGAGAAAATAATAATTACAACAACAAAGATATTGATCATGAACGAACGCATTTAAATGTGGATTTAATTCATGGCCAAGAAAAGCAAAATTACAATGAATTAATTGAAAAGAGAATTGAAGAAGGTTACACAGGAAAACGAAAAATACGAAGTGATGCGATACGTCATATTGATGGCATTATAACGAGTGATAATATGTTTTTTGAAAATATGGACCAGGACCAGGTAAAAAAATACTTCCAAGATTCGTTGGAGTTCCTGGAGGATGAATATGGAAAAGAAAATGTGGTATATGCCACGATACATATGGATGAAAGCACACCGCATATGCATTTTGGCGTTGTTCCGTTAACGGAAGATGGACGCTTAAGCGCTAAGGATGTTATCGGGAATAAGTCGGCTTTAACCAAGCTTCAAGATCGATTTAATGAATTTATAAATGATAAAGGTTACCAGTTGGAACGTGGAGAGCCTAAAGAAGTGACGAAGAAAAAACATCAAGACATGGACAGATTTAAACAAGAGACAAAATACCATGAAAAAGTTTTTTTAGAAGTCCAACAAAAGGTAGAAAAACAAGAAGAAAGATTGGATGAATTAACTGCCACATTAGAGCCAAAAGCAGTTAAATTCAAAAGACAAGAAGTTAAAACAGAAGTAAAAGATAAGTTGTTTGGGAAATCAGAAGTGATTAAAAAGAAAACTGGAAACTTGGTTTTGACACCAACACAATATAAAAAAATGAATGAACAAGTTACTGCTGCAGTTGCCATTCAAAAAGATTATAACCGTTTGAAAGATACTGACTTGGCGAAAGAGAATCAGCAGTTAAAAAAAGACCTAAAACGTGAAGACGAGAGATATGAAGATCTTACGGAGGAATATACCAATTTATATTTAGAAAATGAAAGGCTTTCTAAAGAGAATAGCTTGTTAAAAAGCCATATAAGCGTTTTAGAGAAAAATTTAAGAGTTTTGTATAAAAACACTAAGAAAATATTTAAAGATAAATTTAAAGGGTTTAGAGACGTTTTAAAAGGTGATATGGAAAAACAAGGAGTAGAAAATTATTTTGAAAGAGTACATGTTCAAGAACAGAGAAAAATGAGAGAGAAGAATAATAGTTTAGAAAGATGAAAAATATCTCGAAAAAAGGAAAATTATGCTAGGATAGAAGTATAAAGACAAAGAAAAAACCGCCCTGTCTTTGGTCGGATAGGCGGTTTCTCAAAACTATTAAAGGGCATAGGAGTTAGCCCTTAAAGGGGTTAGCCCCTTTATTCACTTTGTTTAATTATATTCTACCACAAAGGGGCTAATTCCTTCCACAGAGGAGAGGAATTAAAATGAGTAAAGGTAAAGTTGTAGATTTTGGACAGGCTGAAAATAAGGCTAAACAGAGAGATATTGACATTGAACAGTTAAAATATGCATTAAATCATGGGGGCTTGTCACAAGATCAAATTAATATTGCCTTAGGTATGTTAAGTCAAGGTATTGGAAAAGAACTTTACATAGGTACTAAAAAAAGTCCTCAATCGAAAGTGAGGTTTGCTCAATTCTTACAAAGGAACTGGGAGTTTTTAAGGCGTGAGAAGTATTTAACTAGTGAAGAAAAAGTTTTTTTAACTGATGTTCAACCAAACATAAGTATGCATTCAAATGCTATTGTAGATGACATAATGAAAAAACCAGCAAATGCTTTAACGATTCAAGGTATTGCTGATTGTTTAAATACTTCACGAACAAAAATTAGTAGAGTAGTAAATGCGTTAATTAGAAAAGGTATTCTTGCTAAAGCTGTTTCAGGTGATACTAGAGATGTAAATCAAGCAAAAGATTATGTACTTTTTATTAACCCTAATATTATTTATGTGGGCGATAAAGATGATGTAGATGAGCATTTAGTATTAATGTTTCAAAAACAAATGAAAGATAATCCTACACTAAAAAAATTACCTCAAAGATTATTCTAACTAAAAGAGCCAATAAGGCTCTTTTTTTATTTCTTTAACCGTATTAAATTTAATACGGTACCGTATCACTTTTAATACGGTATTAAATCCCTAAAACTATTGATATATCAACCTTTTTTAAACTTTTAATAGGCTTTATACTCTCACTCTTTATATAAGGGCTTTTCTCCATGCAAGGTTCGGGTAGTATTTTTTTGAAAAACCCACTCAAAAAAATCTCCACCCTTTCCTCCTTGCATTCCGAAATTTTGGCGGTGTAGGCATATCGCCAAGCCGAACATACCCAAAACGAGGATTTAATACATTCGGCTTGCTCTTGTTATTGTACCGCCAAAACCGCTAGTGCATCCGTTCAAAAATATCTGCTTTAATCGATAATTATTAACGCTATGTGGGGGCTAGCCCCCACACCCCCAGCCAGCACTCACACCCCAAAACAAGAGAAAAGCCAAAGTAAAAGGGAATTAAATTATTTTAAAACATTTTGAATTTTTTATTTACAATTTGGAAAATTATAGTATATTAATATTTACGATAAATTCTAAATATTAGGAGGTTGTTTAATGAAAAAGTTTATTATCTGCATTTGTTTGGCTTTAATAGTATCTTTAGGAGCCCCAGCAATAACCAACATTGGGGTAGACAAAGCGGAAGCAGCATCAGTTGCCGGAAAATCATATACTTACTATATTAGTAAATCAAATGTAAAAACTCTCTACAAAAATATGAAAAAGGTTCAATCTGTTGGAGGTTGGGCAAGCATTGGTGTTGGTTTAATTCCTGGTGGACAAGCAGCTGCAATTGGTATAGCATTAGGATCTAGTTCTGTCGGAAAAAAAGAAATAGAAAAAGCATATCATAAAAATATGCGGTTAAAAGTTACTTATACGTACGGAGTTACCATGTCAACAAATAAAACTACTTTTAAAGCAGTTAAATAAATAGAAAAAGAGGACATTTAAATGTCCTCTTTTTCTATTTATTTTTCTTTTTTTCTAAAAAGAAGTAAATAAAAAATAAAATAATAGCTAAAATTATTATTCCCCAAATATAAGGTATAATATTTATTTCAAGTGGATTTGCAAATTTTAATATTGCCAATAATATTATAGCTAAAATTAAATATTGGAATGTTTTTATAAAAGCTTTTTTCATTTTTATACGCACCTTTTCATTAATATATTTTTTACAATAATTGCTATTCATAATGGACTATTTTCTAAATGAATTTTCATTTTTAGGATAATTAGAATTTAGTAAATCAGCAAAGATAAAAGAGCCTTTTATTTCATAATTTGCTACAAGACTATGTAAAGCCATTACTGCTAATTGATTTTGTGACAATCCTAGTTCATTAGCCATTTTTTTTAATTGTTCTTTTAAATTTTCTGGCATGGATACTGGCATTTTTTTAGTAGTCACAAAATCCCCCCCTCTTCATAACTTCTTCGCATACATCACAAGTTTGATTAAAAAATTTTTTACATGTTTAACATTTACTATAATTAATCAAATATTTTGTATTTATAATACTATAATAACATTAAAATTGTATTAAAACAGTATTAAAATGGTATTAAAGTGAGATAATTTTGGAAGTTATCGTATATCTTTTTGTAAATTTTTATTTTGTCATATTCTATAAAAATAAATGTATTTTTTCTTATCTAATATGCCTTATTGAATATAGTATACATTTTTAGTTAACATAATGTCTCTTTTAGGAAGTTACAAAATAAAAAAACATTGATAAATCAACGTTTGGAAACTCCCATTTTTTTATCTAATATACAGGATTTTATACATGCTTGATAAATTAAGGTTTTTCCTTCGGGATCCACCTTCCAACATGCATAAAATCCTGCATAAAAAAGAGGTTTATTTTAGAAGAAGGGTAAATATTTTACTTGAAAAATCTCGTAAAGAATCCCCTTTTCTTTTCTTCTCGAGCATTTGCTATTTCATTTTTAGCTTCTTGTATTTCTCTCAATGATTCCATTAATTTTCGATCTCGTTCTTCTAATCGGTTATTGATATAATCCTCTTGTTTTTGTTGCTGTTTTTCTATATCCGCAACATGTTTCCGCAGTTCCGTAATTTCCTCTTTTTGATCAGCAATTATTTTCATGGTTGCATTCATTTGTTCCAGTGCATTTTGAAGTTGTAAAGCATAGTGTTTATTGTCATTTTCTGATTGCTGTTGCACTACTGCTGTTGTTGTTGCGGTTGTTTCTTTCATATCGATATTCTTAGGAAACATCTGGCTTAGACCATCTTCAATTTCGATTGCGGTTAGCTTGCGTTTAAACCCCTCTGCAATGAACCGCAACACTTCCACCGTTTCCAATCGGTAACGTTTTTTTCTGCCTTCGCCAACGGAAGGAATGTAATCTATAAAATGATCCCGATAATATCGAGCAGTAGATTCCGGTATATTTAATTCTTTTGCGACCTCTGCCATGGTCATTAATTTTTTCATGTCTATCACTCCGATCTACGGGAAATCTATTATTCTTATTCTACAGCAGTTCCGCAATCACCTACTAAAGCAAAATTGTTTTAGAAAAAGGACTTAAATTATTTGCCTTTTGGTAACTTAAATTATTGATTTTAGGTTACCAAATCGGTACAATAAAAGTAACTTAAGATTAGGGGTGATTGGAATGTTCGTTATTCGTGGGAAAAATGGTGAAATCATAACGAGTAGTGAGATCGAAACAGATGGTCAAGAAATTACATATGGAACAAGAGAAGAAGCAAGGAAGGCACTCAAGGAATTAGAAAGGAGTATGCCAACGGGGTTATTTCAAATTGAAGAAGCAAAATGTATGAATTGTGGTGAAACGCATGATGTAATTGATTTTTATTCAGGAGATGATTATGTCATTTTATGTGCGAATTGTCGCCAAAAATTAGCAATGGGTCAGCTGGGAAAAATTGGACGTCCTAGTATGGGAACGACTAAAAAGGTATCTCTCACGCTTTCTGATGATATGTGGAATTGGCTTGATGAAAAAGCAGAAGGTAACCGTTCAAAATTTTTACGTGAAGTTGTTGCAAATGCATATTTAAACAATAATAAAGAACTTGGAAATGAAAGTGAATGGAGTAATAATGCTTGTTTAGGATATGTCATTCTTGGAGCGAAGAAACTTGGCTATGATGATGAACAGATCCAAGACCTGGTTCGTGCTATGTATGTAGAATTTGATATGAAAACCGTAGATGAAGCAAAGGACACGTACAATCAATCATCCTATTAAGCCAAATAAAAGCTATATTGGAATTTTAGGCTTAATATGGTTTTTAACTAGGGGCGACCTCTTATAAGGGCTTAAAATGCTTCATATGGCGTTTGTCAATGTCTTGGAGTGGTAGCGGAACGAAGTGAGCATAAGGAACGGAAAGGCATTGACAAACTCACCGCACCCGAACCCTCTTGGCATTGAATCGAATCCATTCGATTCCTGCCTACCGGCGAGGGAGCCCCCTCAAAATTGAGGGGGTTGGGGGAGTTAATTAATGGGGTCTGGGGAAGAGTTCCCCAGTGGGTTTGGGCAAAGCCCAAGGTTTTTTGCACGCTACTAGCGTGCTTCGGCGTT